>MNKP01000068.1 GCA_001920875.1 Acidobacteria bacterium 13_1_20CM_2_55_15 | reverse complement strand
GGCCTCGATTGCGTATTTTTTCATTGTCCCCCACTTCGGCTGGCGCGCGCTGTTCTTGGTCGGCGGCGCGCCGGCGCTCCTCGCATTATTCATCCGAACGAAGGTGAAAGAATCGGAAGTGTGGGAACGGACGCATCGCAAGCAGTGGAGTGAATTGTGGTCCACGATCTGGTCCAATCTGCGGGTGTTTGTTTATCTCGTGGTTTTCCTGACCTTCATGGGTTTTTGTGGTCACGGCACTCAGGACATGTATCCGACATTCCTCAAAACCCAGCGCGGATTCTCCGCGCAGGGCGCCGCGGTAATGACGATGATTGCGAACCTTG
Source organism: Acidobacteria bacterium 13_1_20CM_2_55_15 (assembly GCA_001920875.1). GTDB lineage: Bacteria > Acidobacteriota > Terriglobia > 20CM-2-55-15 > 20CM-2-55-15 > 20CM-2-55-15. The sequence goes on along the minus strand of MNKP01000068.1, from coordinate 20,651 downwards.
GCGCACTCGTTGGCGGTATTCTTGTGGCTCTAACCTCCGATCGATTCGGAAGACGCCGGTCGATTGCCTGCGGTCTCGGCCTGGCTGTGCTTGTGATTCCGCTCTGGGTATTTTCTCCCACGATCGCCATGCTGGCTCTGGGCGCGTTTTTCATTCAATTCGGCGTACACGGCGCGTGGGGTGTGGTGCCCGCGCATATCTCGGAACTCGTGCCCGACCAGATCCGGGGATTCATGCCGGGCTTCGCTTATCAATGTGGAATACTGTTAGCCGGCAGCATCACCTATCTGCAAGCACTCTTCGGCAGCGCCACCAGCTACTCGAATGCCATGGCCCTCACGGCGCTGGTGGTGTTCGCGAGCACGGCGGTTGTGGCGTCATTGGGACCGGAAAAGAAAGGCGTGGTGTTTGGTGAGGCTGATTAGGAACCGGCGCCAGATGTCAACTGTCAAATGGCTTGTTGTGTGTTGTGTAATGTACTTGTTTCAATCACTAGATTACCGAATGACCTATTGGCCAGATCGCCATTTGGCGGTTTGGTAAATCGCACCAAGTACATTCGACATCGCACAACAAGCCATTTGACAGCTGACATTTCTGACTTGGCTAACTACAGCCGGATCGTTTCATCGCGCGATGGGCTGGTCGACACCATGCTCAAGGGCACTTCCAAATAGTCGGAAAGGAATTTGAGGTAGTCCTGCGCAGCCCCCGGCAACTTTGACCATTCTCTGATGCCTGCGGTAGCCGCTTGCCAGCCGCGCATTGTCTTGTAGACGGGTTCCACTGCGGAGAGGATCGCTACGTCGGCGGGAAATTCCGTCAATATGGATCCTCTATATTTGTAATCTATGCAGAACGGAATTTCCGCGAACGCGTCGAGCACATCGACCTTCGTGACGGTAAGGGAGTCCAGCGCGTTGATCATCGCGGCATATCGCCCTGCCGGACCATCAAACCACCCGCAACGGCGCGGCCGTCCGGTCGTCGAGCCGTATTCGTTCCCGCGGTTGCGAAGTTGTTCGCCCGCCTCCGCCGATTCGGTAGGAAACGGCCCGCCGCCTACCCGGGTCGTGTACGCCTTGCAGATTCCAAGGACGCGATGGACATATTTTGGTGAAATACCGACCCCGGCCGACACGCCGCCGGCGGCTGCATTGGACGATGTCACATACGGAAATGTTCCGTGATCGACGTCAAGCAGCGTTCCCTGAGCGCCTTCAAAAAGGATGCGTTTTCCTTCGCGGATCAGCTTGTTCAGTAAGGCCGACGTGTCGCAGACGTACTTTTTGATCTTTTCCCCGTAACCCGCATAGGAGTCGCAGATCGGATCCGGCTCAATCGTCTGGGGGTACTTTAGCGCTTCGAGCGTGCGGTTCTTTTCGGCCACGAGTCCGGCAATCTTTTCCCGGAGTGTCTCCGGACTCATCAAATCGCATACCCGAAGGCCGCGTCGTCCCATTTTGTCTTCGTATGCGGGACCGATACCGCGGGAGGTCGTGCCGATGCGGCGCTCGCCGAGTTGCTTCTCGATGGCCGCTTCCAGCACGCGGTGGTACGGCAATATCAGATGGCAGCGGTTGGACACGAACAGGCGGCCTTCAGTGTGGATCGACATGACCTGCTCCATCGCTTGAGACTCTTCGATGAGCGCCAGAGGATCCAGCACCACTCCGCAACCAACAACGCAGGTCACTTTCGGCTGAAAAATTCCGGATGGGATCAGGTGCAGAACGTGACGGCGATTTCCAAAGCTGACGGTATGACCGGCGTTGTGTCCACCTTGGTATCGCGTGACGCAGTCGAATTCTTCCGACAGGATGTCGACGATCTTACCTTTTCCTTCGTCGCCCCACTGCATGCCGACGACTGCGAGATTCATTTTCGTTAAAGGTGTTTATCGAGAGCTTTGGTGATGACGCTTTTGTCGACAGCGCCGACAATCTGTTCTTTCACTTGGCCGTCCTTGATGACCAGCAGCGTTGGAATACCTCGAATATTGAAGCGTGCGGCGGTCGAGCCGTTCGCGTCCACATCGAGCTTGCCGACTTTGACGCGGCCCTTATATTCCACGGCGATGGAATCAATGGTGGGAGCCAGCGCACGGCATGGAGCACACCACGCTGCCCAGAAGTCTACCAGCACCGGTGTCGTCGACTTCACGACTTCCGATTCAAAGTTGGAATCCGTGATCTCGACGGTGTTTTCGCCCATGAATCCTCCGAAAAATTTTACAGTAGCCGGGAGGAATCGCAAAAGTCAAATCGGGGATACGGAAAGAGAATCGGCCACAAAAAGGCACAAAAAAACACAAGAGATCCACGAAAGCGAAACACTGTGTGAATTTTGTGCCTTTTTGTGGCTATTCCCTCAGCTCAGGCAACGACGTCGATCTTCGACACCTGATCCTGCTCCAGATGGCCGTCCGCTGTATACAGCGGCGCCGCCGGAGTGATCTTCTCTCGTTTTCGCGGCGATTGCCGTCGTTGAGGCTGTTCGCGATCCTGGTGACGTGTGGTTTCGATGGGTCTCGTTAGGTTGTCTACGGGAAGAATGTCCATAACGGGTCTCTCAATTGTCTTATCGGCGTGAAATACAGCCGACTTTAGAGGGGCAGTGTATGATTTCTCTGTGGCTTTCAACCGCAGCCGAAATGCCCGTCGTGATCGAATTGTCGTCAGTGGCTTTGGGTGCATCACACCGTTGGGAAATTCGCGGGACGAGCTTTGGGACGGATTCCGCGACGCTCGAAGCGGTGTCCGGCGCATCAGCACTTTCGATCCTGCGCCGTTTCCCGTTCAGATTGCCGGTGAAATCCAGGGCATCGATCCCTATGATTTCTTTCGCGCGAAAGAGCGTCCTCATGTCTCGCGCGCCGCGGCATTGGCCATCATTGCGACACGTCAGGCACTCGAGGACGCGAAACTGAATCCGGAGATGTTGACGCTCGAGGAGCGGCGCCGCATCAGCGTTATCATCGGCAGCGGCGGTGGTGGTCTGGAGTTTACGGAGCGACAATACGAGCATTGGTTCCGAGGCGAGCCGAAAAAAGCGAGCGTTTATACCATTCCGACATCGACTATCGGAACGCTCAGCAGTGAAATTTCGATGGCGTTTCGTTTCCACGGCGCGAGTCATGTTGTTTCGACCGGCTGTACCAGCTCGACCGACGCTTTGTTTTACGCCTGCGATGCCGTCATCCACGGGAGTGCCGATATCGTTATCACCGGTGGCGTGGACGCGCCGCTCGCTCCCGGAATCCTTGCCGGCTTCTGTCTGATGCGGATCTTGACGGAGTCGTGGAACGACCGGCCGGAAATGGGATCGCGTCCATTTTCGAAAGACCGTGATGGATTTGTACTTGGCGAGGGAGCCTGGATCTATCTTGTGGAGACCGAAACGTCGGCACGAAGCCGCGGCGCGCCCGTCTATGCTGAGATTCTGGGGTACGGGTCCACGTGCGATGCCCATCATCGCGTGCGTCTCGACGAGTCCGGTGTCGAGCCGGCGCGGGCGATGTCGATGGCGATCGAGGATGCCGGCCTGAGGACCGACGACATCGACTACGTCAATCTACACGGCACGTCGACGGTTTTGAACGACCGCATCGAGACGCGTGCCATCAAGCACTGTTTTGGAGAACGCGCCGGGCGTATTCCCATGAGCGCAACGAAATCGATGGTTGGCCATCCGCAAGGCGCCAGCGGTGCGGCCGGAATCAGCGCCGTTCTTTTTGCGATGAACAAAGGCCTCATCCCGCCGACTTTGAATCTGGATCAACCCGATCCGGAATGCGACCTCGATTATGTTCCTCGCATTCCCCGCGAGGTGCGCGTGCGATACGCGCTCGCCAACTGCATCGGGTTCGGTTCGAAAAACTCGGCCCTCATCCTGGGAAATGCCTAACTTTTCCCGCCGCGTAGACGCGTCGGAGATCATGGACGATCTGGGCCGGCCCGATTCTGAGTTCGATCAGGCGTATCGTGAACTGGAGATCATCAATCGCCGTTTGGGCGGCATACGCGCCATCCAGCGATTTCTTCCGAGTGAGTCGAACCTGCTGATGCTCGATGTGGCGGCAGGAGCTTGTGATGTCAGCGAAGCGTTGCTCGGCCGCATGCGCGCGCGAATCGTCGTTTTAGATGTGAATCCTAAAGGACTCGAGTTTGCACGCACTTCATGGCCTGTTCGAGCCGACGCGTTGGAACTGCCGTTCAGCGATGATACGTTCGACGTGGTCATGGCTTCGCTTTTCTTTCACCATCTGTCTGACGGCAACTGTGTTCGTGCGCTCGAAAACATGTGGCGGGTCTCGAGGCGGCTTGTACTGGTTAACGATTTGCATCGTCACCCTGTCGCTTATTGGTCAATTCGCGCCCTGGTTGCGGGTTTTAGCAGGAGCGCGATGGTCAAGCACGACGGGCCGGTGTCCGTCCTGCGCGCGTTCCAGCCGCACGAATTCTTGCGAATCGCAGAGCGCGCCGGGGTGCCGGCGCGCGTCTATAGGAGCTTTCCGTACCGTCTCGTACTGGTAGCGGAAAAATGAGCGTGCACGACGTGATCGTTATCGGTGGAAGCCTTGCAGGCGCCGCTTGTGTGCGGCGACTGGAGCGCATGGGCATCGATGCCATAGCTTTGGAACGCGACCGCTTTCCACGTCCAAAAGTCTGTGGCGGTTTTCTTTCGCCAGGTGCGGTCGATTGTCTGGGCCGGCTCGGTCTCGTCGATGAGATTCTGGACGCAGGCGCTGTTGAAGTGACTTCGGCGCGCGTACGCGCCGGATCCGCGGAAGTCGAGTTCCCATTTAAGAGGCGGGGGCTGGGCATTTCGCGCACTGTGCTGGATGAGGTGGTGGCCCGGCATACACGCGTGAAGCAGGGATGCGGGGTTCAGGAGGTAAAGCGTCATGGCCGCATGTTTCACGTGAACGGAATGGAATGCTCGGTGGTGATCGATGCGGCGGGGAAGTTGAGCCGGTTCACCAAACGCCGAGGTGCCGGAGATTTTGGAATCCAGTACGTTGAGCCTGGGACCCAGGGTCCCGTGCTGAAATTTTCCTTCTTCGATCACGGCTATGGAGGGTCCGTATCGGTTGAGCGCGGACGCTCGAACTCGTGTTTCCTGGTAAAGAAAGATGCGCTGCGCCAATATGTCGATCGAGAAGACTGCCTGGTGACCGGACCGCTCGCTTACGATAGATTGCCCGGAGACTTCATCGCCGTTGGTGATGCAGCCGGCATGGTGGATCCGTTTTGCGGTGAAGGGATGCGGCACGCGCTCGAGACGGGCATGCTCGCCGCACAGATTGTGGCACAAGGAATCCGGCGCGGCGCGAACTATGAGGAGATGAAGGCGGAGTATGAAGCGGAATGGAGGCGGCGGTGGGCGGCGAAAAGGGTGGTCGGAGCGATGATCCGGAGGTTGTTGGCACATCGACGCACCTTTGCGGCTGGGCTGCGGGTGACTCCAGTGTGGCTCCTGAATCGAATGTGGGATTAGGAAGGACAAACAACATTCCCCTCCCCGCAGAGGAGGAGAATGGGCGATGACCGTTGCGCTTGCAGTCCTCGCCGTTCTTCAGGGCATTTTCACCGTGCTCGAAAGCCGGCGCTCCGCTCGCCACATCCGAACATTCAGACCTGCGCCCCGCTCACCGCATGAGCGAATTGCCGTTTTTTGTCCCTGCAAGGGAACCGACGCGGAATTCGGCAAGAACATCCGCTCGATTCTCGAGCAGGACTACGGCAACTACGAAACGCACTTCATCGTGGAGTCGAGCGACGATCCCGCATACACGGCACTGCGCCACCTCGGCATCGGCAACATTCTGGTGGCCGGGCGGGCTACCGATCGCGGCCAAAAGGTGCACAACCTGGCCTACGGCGTGACTCGCGCCGGCCAAGGCGCCGCTATCTACGTCTTTTGCGACTCGGATGCGCGTTTCCCGCATGATTGGCTCTCGAAGTTAACCGCGGCTCTGGATGCGACGAATATCACGACCGGATACCGCTGGTACACCGTCCGGCGCGCGCATCTGCCGACGCTGATGCGTTCGGCGTGGAATGCTTCGTCGCTCGGCGTTATGGGCGGGCACAATCGAAATTTCGCCTGGGGTGGATCGATGGCGATATATCGTCAAGCCTTCGAGCGGCTGGATATCCTTCGTGCCTGGTTCGGGGCGGTGAGCGACGATTATGCGATCACAAATGCCGCCCACCGCGAGGGCATGAAGATCGTATTCATCCCGGAGTGCCTGATCCCAACCTACGGTGAGTGCACGTGGCGCGAGCTTTTCGAATTTACAACACGTCAGATCGTCATCACGCGGGTTTATCACAGACGCCTTTGGCGCGTCGGTTTTGCCGGATATGCGATCTTCAATACGGCAGCCCTGATCCTGCCGTTCACGCATCCGTTTCTCTGGCTCGTGGTCTACTTACTGTCTGTCGCGAATAACTGGACGCGTTATCGAGCTGTTCAAACCACTCTGCCGCAGCCGGCGCGCTCGACCCACGGTTGGTTCTATATCCTGTGTTCACCCCTGGTGGCCCTGCTGTATCTTTACAATATGGTCTCTTCGGCGCTGTCGACACGCATTGTGTGGCGGCAGGTACACTACAGGCTTATATCTCCCCATCAAACGCGTGTATTCTTATAGGAAATGAAACCGGTACGGGTTCCCGATCTTCGGGTGATGAAAGAACGCGGCGAGAAGATCGCCGTCTTAACAGCGTATGACTACACTATGGCACGGCTGTTGGACCGCGCGGGTGTCGACATCATTCTGGTTGGAGATTCGGTCGGCATGGTTGTCCTGGGCTTTGATAATACACTCCCGGTGACCCTCGACATGATGATTCATCACACGAAGGCCGTGAGCCGTGGCGCGAAGCGGGCCCTGATCGTGGCCGACATGCCCTTTCTCACATTCCAGCTCGGCATGGAAGAAGCCATGCGAAATGCCGGCCGGTTGATTCAGGAAGGCGGCGCGGCAGCCGTGAAGATCGAAGGCGGCGGCAGCCATATTGTGGAGACAGCCAATCGGCTGGTCGATATCGGAATTCCGGTTATGGGGCATCTTGGGTTGACGCCTCAATCGGTCCATCAGTTGGGCGGATTTCGCCCGCAGGGCCGCGATTCGGAGGCTGCGGAACGCCTTCTTAAAGATGCCGATGTTCTCGAGAAGGCGGGCGTGTTTGCGATTGTCCTCGAGTCGATTCCTGCCGAGTTGGCCGCTCGGGTAACGTCCAGTTTGAAAGTGCCTACGATCGGCATTGGTGCTGGTCCGGAGTGCGACGGTCAGGTCCTCGTCAGTTACGACATGCTTGGACTCTCGGAGGGTCCCGTTCCGCCCTTCGCGAAGCAATACACGCAGCTTTCCGAACAAATTGTTTCAGCGGCGCGCGCATACATCGAGGACATCCGCCGATCGACGAGCGAAGCGGGCGAAGCGCAAGGCCGCGCCGAACGTGAGCGCGGTAGCGCAGCCTCGAGAGAAGCGCGAAATCTCAATTGATACGGCGCCGCCCGTGAATGTAGTCCAAACCGTTAAGGACGTTCGAGAAGCGCTTGCCTTACCGAGAAGTTCCGGTAGCGTCATCGGCCTTGTTCCGACCATGGGCGCGCTCCATCCGGGTCATGAAGCGTTGATTGGAGGGGCGCGCAGGGAATGCGGCATTGTTGTCGTCAGCATTTTTGTCAATCCTCTTCAATTCGGTCCAAACGAGGATTACGCGAGATATCCGCGAACATTGGAAAAGGACGTGGAGATTTGCCGGCGGCAGGGTACGGACGTCGTTTTCAATCCATCGCCGGACGAAATGTACCCGCTCCCGCCGTTGACCTTCGCGGAGGTCACGCGGGTGAGCGAACACCTCTGCGGCAAATTCCGGCCGGGGCATTTCCGCGGAGTGGCAACGGTTGTTCTGAAATTGTTCAACATCGTCCGGCCGGACCGCGCCTATTTCGGCGAAAAGGACATGCAACAGCTGGCAGTCATCCGGCGCATGGTGGCGGATCTGAATATTCCCGTCGAAATTGCCGCGGTACCGACGGTCCGCGAGCCCGACGGTTTGGCGATCAGCTCGCGGAATCAGCACTTGAATTCCGCCGAGCGGAAAGCCGCACCGGTTCTCTATCGTGCGCTCGAAGAAGCAGTCAAGCGTATTCGCTCAGGCGAGCGCGATGCATCGAAGGTTCGAGAAGCCGCCATCGCGATCCTCGAGTCCGAGCCCCTCGTCCGCATCGAATATTTGGAGATCGTTGATCCCACCGAAATTCAACCGCTCTCGACTATCTCCGGCCCCGTTCGAATCGCTGCTGCCGTCTGGATCGGTGGCACACGGCTTATCGACAACGTGGCGGTTTAAGCATTCCCCTCCTCGCAGAGGAGGGGAATGCAGAGTTCTGATATCCTACTCGGCCTATGAAAAAGGATATTCATGTCGCACACAGCCCGGACTCGGACGATGCCTTTATGTTTTACGCGCTGGCGACGCGGAAGATCGATACGGGCGATTTGAATTATGTTCATACGCTCAGCGACATCGAAACGCTAAACAGGAAGGCTATGATCGGCGAGTACGACGTCTCAGCCATTTCCTTCCACGCTTATGCCTACATGGCGGACAAATACGCGCTGGCGTCTTGCGGGGCGAGCATGGGCCGGAATTACGGCCCGATTGTTGTTTCGGGAAAGCCGATGCGCGCGAAAGCTCTTGCAAACAAAATCGTGGCGATTCCCGGGACGTTGACATCTGCATTTCTCGCACTGCGCCTGTTCGAGCCTGCGGTCAAATACAAAGTTGTCCCGTTCGACAAAATTCTCGATGAGGTCCAGAAAGGAAATAACGATGCGGGGCTTCTGATCCACGAAGGCCAGCTCACGTATCGTGAATTAGGTCTTCATAAGGTTGTCGATCTCGGACAATGGTGGCTCAAACAAACCGGATTGCCGCTGCCGCTCGGCGGCAACGTCATCAAACGCGATCTCGGGCGAAAAGTTATGGAGCGGGTCGTGCAAGATATCCGCAACAGCATCCAATACGGTCTGGATCATCGCGAGGAGGCCACCGCCTACGCGATTCAATTTTCGCGAGGCCTCGACGCGCAGCGTGTAGACCGGTTTATCGGGATGTACGTGAATGAATTGACGCTCGACTACGGCAGCGAGGGGAAGCAGGCGGTGCGCAGGCTGTTTCAGGAGGCCTACAAGAAAAAGATCATCCCCGAACGTGTCGCTTTGGAATTTATTTGATCAATGGCAGAAGAAGCACGCCAGGAACGCGCGGTCCGGCTTTTTCGAAAGGCTTACGAACACCAGATGAAAAAGGAGTTGGACGAGGCCGTCGAACTCTACAAGAAGTCGATTGACGCGTATCCGACCGCGGAAGCCCACACGTTTCTCGGCTGGACGTACAGTTGGATGGGCCGCCTTGACGACGCGATTGCCGAGTGCCTCAAGGCGATCGACGTCGATCCTACGTTTGGAAATCCTTACAACGATATCGGATCCTATCTCATCATGAAGGGCCAGATCGACGAAGCCATTCCCTGGCTGGAGCGCGCTCTTCAGGCTCCGCGCTACGAAAGCTACTGCTACCCTCACATGAACCTCGGCCGCGTTTATGAATCCAAGCACGACTGGCTTCGCGCGAAAGAGGAATATCGCAAGGCGCTCGCCCAGAACAAAGATTACACACCGGCCGCGCAGGCCCTGGCGCGAATCCGCGGGTTTTTGAACTAGCCGCAAAAAGGCACAAAAACCACAAGCTTTTGTGAATCTTGTGCCTTTTTGTGTGGGCCAATTTCCCCCGGACGGTGTTTTAGGGCGTATAGTGAAGTGCGATATGGGGGATAATGGGCCGCCCGGAGGTTTTGATGGCGAAGAAAGCCAAGCGGCCGAACATCCGGCCTTCCAGGAGCGATAAAAATGCCCGCGCACGTGTCCCGGCAAAGCCCGCGACCACTCCACAGGCAGCCAAGCAGGTTTCATCCAGACGCGGGAGTCCCACAAACGCACATCCGCTGTCGGTCGTCGGCGTTGGCGCATCGGCGGGTGGTCTGGAAGCGTTTGAGCAGTTGCTGAGATCGTTGCCCAACGATACCGGTTTGGCGTTTGTGCTGGTACAGCATCTTGCGCCGAAACACGAAAGCATGCTGTCGGAGTTGCTGGCCAAAGCGACTCGGATGCCCGTCGTCGAGGTCACCCAGGGAATGCGGGTTCAAGGCAATCATGTTTATGTCATCCCACCCAACGCCGACATGTCGATTTCCGACAGCGTGCTGCACCTCTCGCCCTTAAGTCCGGATCGCGCTCTGCGCATGCCGATCGATTCGTTTTTCCGGTCGCTCGCCGACACCCATCAAAGCCGCTCCATCGGCGTAATCCTGTCCGGGACCGCCTCCGACGGCACGCTGGGATTACAGGCGATCAAGGCCCTGGGCGGCGTCACCTTTGCACAGGATGAGCAGTCGGCCAAATACAGTGCTATGCCCCGCAGCGCAATCGCCGCAGGCAACGTGGACTTCGTCCTGCCGCCGGAAGCGATCGCCCGCGAATTGAAACGCATTGCGACCCACGTAAAGGTCCTTGGCCCGGATGAAAGGCCTGAGGCCGAAGAGCGAATAACGCCGGACGCAACCCTGAATAAGATCTTCTTCTTGTTGCGCAATTTCAGCCGCGTCGATTTCAGTTTTTACAAACCGGGCACGATCAAACGGAGAATCACGCGGCGGATGTTCCTCCGGAAAATCGACAAACTGGAAGCCTACCTTCAGTATCTCCGCAGGCATCGGGACGAAGTCGAAGCACTATTTAATGACGTCCTGATCAATGTCACCAGCTTCTTTCGCGAGCCGGATTCCTTCGAAGCTTTGAAGACCGTCGCTTTTCCGGCCATCATGGCACAAAAGGACGCAAACGTTCCGATCCGAATCTGGGTGCCCGGCTGCTCGACGGGTGAGGAAGTCTATTCGATAGCCATCATCCTTTTGGAGTCTTTAGCCGAGAAAGCGCCCAATACGCAGATCCAAATTTTCGCAACCGATTTAAGTGAAGGCATCATCAGCAAGGCCCGGGCAGGCATATATCCGGAAAGTGTTGCGCTGGACATCAGCTCGGAACGGTTGCGCCGCTTTTTCCTGAAGGTCGAGAACGGATATCAGATCAACAAACACATTCGAGACATCGTCGTTTTTGCGAAACAGGATCTGGCCAAGGACCCGCCGTTTTCAAAGCTGGACCTGATCAGTTGCCGCAATGTGATGATTTACATGTCACAGGTCCTGCAAAAGAGAATCCTTCCCCTGTTTCACTATGCCTTGAATCCGGGTGGAATCTTGTTCCTGGGTTCTTCGGAAACCGTCGGAGGTTTCGGAGAGCTTTTCGTTCCGCTGGACAAGAAGAACAGGATTTATACGAAAAAACCGGTGCAGTCCCTTGTCCCGTTCGATTTCGGCCCCCGCTTTCACGCAGACCAGGAAATTCGGGTAAACGCCGAAGTGGCCAAAACGCTGGATCTGCAGAAAATCGGGGAGCAGATGCTGTTGTATCGGTACTCTCCGCCCAGCGTTATCGTCAACGACCGGCTCGAAATTGTCCAATTCTTCGGGCAAACCGGACCGTTTCTCGATCCGCTTCCGGGCGATGCGACTTTGAATTTGTTAAGAATGGTGAAAACCGGTCTTCATCTAGAACTGCGCACAGCCTTTCAGAAAGCCAAACGAGATAGCGCCGTCCGTAAAGACGGTGTGCTTGTCCAGGAGGACGGCGGCTTGAAGACGGTCAATTTCGAAATCAGCCCAATCAAGAATATTCCGGGTGGTGAGCGGTACTACTTGGTCGTCTTTGAAGAAGCAAACCGTTCCATTATCGAAGAACCGAAGAAAAACAAGACACAGGCGGCGCCGGCCACGAAAACCGGTAAAAGGGAAATGTCTCAACTGGAGCTTGAAAACAAGCGCTTGAAAGAGGAACTGGACGCAAGCCGGGAATATCTGCAGTCGATCATCGAGGAGCAGAGGACCACGAATGAAGAGTTGCGCTCGGCGAATGAGGAAATCCAATCCAGCAATGAGGAGCTGCAAAGCATCAATGAAGAGCTGGAAACCGCGAAAGAGGAGCTTCAGTCCACCAACGAAGAGCTGACGACGGTCAACGAAGAATTGCAAAACCGGAACGAGGAGCTCTCAAAAGTCAACAGCGATCTCAGTAATTTGCTGAGCAGCGTCAATATACCGATCATCATGCTTGGCAACGACTTTCGGATACGGCGCTTCACGCCGATGGCCGAAAAGGTCATGAATCTGATTCCATCCGATGTCGGCCGGCCCGTCACCGACGTCAAACCCAACGTCAAAACGCCGGATCTGCGGAAAGCGATCCAACGAACGATCGACTCTCTAGAAATACAGGAATTCCGGGTTGAAGATCACGAAGGAAGATGGTATTCGATGAGAATCAGGCCATATCGAACCCTCGACAACAAGATCGACGGTGTTGTAATCGTTTTGCTGGATATCGATACGCGTCGGGCAAAAGCATGAAGGAACTACGGCGAAAACGCTCCGCGCCATTGACAACACGGTTGACTTCTCTGAAAGCCTCTCCCAATCGGGCTCACGCTTCGCGCACTGCTGTGCGGGGAGAAGAATATCAGAAACGCGAGGTAGAGCGGCTTCAGGCCAAGGTAGAAGAACTCCAGCAGCAGCAGAAGCAGGAAGAACATCAGCAGACACGCGAGCAGTTGAGGGAAGCGCTGCGGCGTTACGAGGAGCTGTATCACTTCGCTCCCATCTCCCTGATCAGCCTCGACAAAGCGGGCATGATCCTCGATCTCAATGAGCAAGCGGGCCGCCTGCTTGCCTTTCCGATCGAGTGGTTACGGCAACGGCCCTTCGTTGTGTTCGTCGCGCGGCAGGACGTATCCCGCTTTTTGAACTTCCTGGCCCGTCTTCGGCAGGTCCCGGCAACAGAAACTGCCGCCCTCGAGCTCTTCATTAACGATAGGGTTGTGCCGGTCCAGCTTTCGATAGGGTCCTCGCATCGAGGTCTTGATGTCATTTACCGGCTGGCGATACTTGATTTAAGCGAAACGAAGGCGATCGAAAACCAACTGAAGGAGACTCTGAATAATTGGTTTTCGCTGGTCGAAAACGCTCCCGATACCATCATGACGGTCGATCGCAAAGCCCGCATCACGTTCTGTAACCGTCCCCTGTGGGGTTATTCGACCCGTGCGTTGGCTGGGACAACGCTTACCGAGTTCGTATCCGAAATAGACCGCGTCAAAATGGAAAAATGCGTTGCCGTTGCTTTTGAGCCCGGACATTCTTCAACGTGCGAGGTGAAGGGTGCCAATGGCGACAAAGAACGGTGGTACAGCTTCAGCTTCGGTCCCGTCCAAAGCCACTTCAAACACGCTCCCACGACAACCGTGACGATTCGCGACATTACCAAGCATAAACGAACGGAGGAATCTCTCCGGGCATCACGAGAGCAACTCCGCGAATTTGCAGCCCGGCTCGACGGAGTCCGCGAAGAAGAACGCATGCGGGTGGCTCGCGAGATACATGACGAACTAGGACAGGCATTGACGATCCTGAAAATGGACTTGGCATGGATCATGAGCAAGCCACAAAATCGGACGCATAAGAAGATCAAATCGATGATTGCTGAGGTCGATCAAACGATCCAAAAAGTTCGCCAGATCGTCACGGAATTGCGTCCCTCAATCTTAGATGAACTGGGTCTGTCCGCCGCTATTGAATGGCAGCTTTCCGAATTTCAGGAACGGACAGGCATCCGCGGCATCTTCGAATCATCAAGCGAAACGTTGAATCTCTCTCGTGATGTTGGGGCTGCGCTCTTTCGGGTCGTTCAGGAAGGCCTGACCAACGTTATGCGGCACGCCGGCGCTACGGAGGTTCGGATTGGAATCAAATCGGCGAAGGATGTTCTTTCAATCCTTATCATTGATAACGGCAAAGGCATCACGAGACAGCAAATCAGTAACCCAAAGTCGTTTGGTATTGTGGGAATGAAAGAGCGCGTCCATCGTGTCGGTGGTCAATTGAATATTTATTCCTCGCCGGGACGGGGAACCCGGATCGAGATTTCCACCCCACTCCAGTGATTAATGTTGTTGTAGTCGACGACCACGCCGTCGTGCGTGAAGGAATCAAACGGATCGTCTCGGAAAGCGGAGGAATGACGGTCAGCGGTGAAGCCTCCGATGGCCACGAAGCGATACGTGTGATCAAAAATCAACCATGTGATGTCGTGTTGCTCGATATCACCATGCCGAACAAGAGCGGGCTTGACGTGCTGAAGGAGCTCCATGCCGCCTCGCCGCGCCTTCCCGTGCTTGTCCTCAGCATGCATCCCGAAGATCAGTACGCCGTGCGCGTCCTGCGCGCCGGCGCATCGGGATATGTAACTAAAGACAGCGCCCCCGCAAAACTGGTCCAGGCCATTCGAAAAGTTGTCCGCGGCGGCAAATATGTAAGCCCTTCGCTGGCCGAAAAACTTGTCTACGACCTCGGAACCGATACCGCCCGGCCGGCTTACGAGATTCTTTCCGACCGCGAATATCAGGTGCTTTGCATGATTGCATCAGGCAAAACCGTCACGGAGGTCGCCGAACAACTTGCCCTCAGCGTCAAAACCATCAGCACCTATCGCGTGCGCCTCCTGGAAAAGCTCAACATGAAGAACAATGCCGAGCTCACCCGATACGCGATTAAGGAGGGGCTTGTGGATTGAGCCTCCCTCAAATGAGAATTGAAAATTGATTGATGAGTAATGATCAAGCACCTTGGTAAATTGCAGATTTTCCAAGCGGATTAATCATTAATCAATAATCATTAATCAATTCTCAATTTTCATCCCGAGGCGAGTCAGGGTCTCTCCTACACCCGTTCTATCCTTTCACTGATTGCCGCGTACCCCCGCAGAGCCTTAGTGTCGCACGATGTCAAAAGGGGCGAAATCGGAGCGTGGCGGGTTGCGTTTCTTTCAGCGATTCGTTCCAGAACTGTGGGATGCAGAAAGTGTCGAGCGTGTGTACGCCCTCGCGCTCGATGCCGTCCAGGAAATCTTCAAGCCCGATCGGGCGTTTGTGGCGCTTTCCGAGTCCAAGAACCTGGTACCCGATGCGCAGGCGATTCAACGAGGCTGGATGCATGATCTGACGCTCCCTATCTATGCGGCCGGGAATTTGATGGGAAGAGTCATGCTTCAGTTTGAGGAGTCCCGTTCGTTTTCTGACGATGAGACCGCTTTGTTGGAGTTGATCGCCGTGCAGGCTGGCTTCGTTATTGAACGCATCCAGGAGCGGCAAGCCGCAAGCGTAGAACGGAAGCAGAAAGACGACCTTGTCGCCATTGCCGCACATGAGCTGCGATCACCGCTGACGGCGATTATCGGAGCGGCATTTCTCTTGCGCAGCGGACGCGATGACCAGCGTTCCCGCGCCATCGAGATCATCGAGCGAAACGCGCACGTGCAAGTGACACTCATCGAGGAACTTCTGAACGCGTGCCAGTTGGATGCGGGTCGTATAGCACTCGAAATGAGTACGTTGGATCTTGTGGCGCTCATCGAAAAAGTGGTCGACGAAATCCAACCCACTGCCGCTCTGAGCAGAACTTTGGTCCACGTCGATCTCGAGCGTCCGCTGATGGTTCGCGGGGACGCCCGGCGTCTGTGGCAGATTTGCTGGAACCTTCTAACAAACTGCATCCAGTTCGCTTCGCCGAATGGCGAGGTTCAAATCCAGGCCTACAATGGCTCGTCTGCTGTGAAGTTATGCGTCCGCGACAATGGCATCGGCATCAGCCCGGACCAGTTACCGCATATTTTTGAACGTTTCCGCCAGGGCGGCCACCCTCCCCAGATGAAGTCCTATGTAGGACTCGGCCTTGGCCTTGCCATTGTGAAAGGTCTCGTCACCCTGCACGGAGGCACCATCGTTGCCGAAAGCGATGGCCCGGGCAAGGGGACGTGCTTTACGGTGACGCTGCCTTCCGCATCCTGAGAGGATTTGCCCGCCTGGACCTGATCTGTCCGTCCACCTCGATATCTTGCGTAATCAGTCAAAACGAGCACAATATAAGGAGGGAGCTGTCCATGAAAGAGGAAGTTCTGGAGAGAAAAGCCGACGGAAATGGGGACCTGACGAAGGGGCATAAGGGACTCGAATTCGGCCGTTATTTTACGCGTGAAGGCATTTCGCCTTACGACACCGTCGAATGGGAATATCGGACGGCCGCCATTACCAGTGAATCGGGGGAGGTCATTTTCGAACAAAAGAACGTCGAGGTTCCGAAAAGCTGGTCGATGACCGCGACCAACATCGTCGCCTCCAAATAT
Organism: Acidobacteria bacterium 13_1_20CM_2_55_15; assembly: GCA_001920875.1. Classification (GTDB taxonomy): domain Bacteria; phylum Acidobacteriota; class Terriglobia; order 20CM-2-55-15; family 20CM-2-55-15; genus 20CM-2-55-15. Next base: position 4,279 of record MNKP01000068.1, on the reverse strand, counting down.
TTCCACGGCAAACGCGGCACTCCGGAACGTGAATCGAGCGTGCGCCAATTGGTCGGCCGCGTCGCGTCAACGATTACGGAATGGGGATCCGAAGGCGGCTATTTCGCCGGCGAGCATATCGCCGCGATTTTTCATGACGAACTGGTTCATCTTTTGCTGAACCAGATGATGGCGTTCAATTCACCGGTATGGTTCAACTGCGGGATTGAGCCGAACCCGCAGTGCTCGGCTTGTTTCATCAATTCCGTTGAAGACACGATGAGCTCGATTCTGGAGCTCGCCAGGACCGAAGGGATGCTTTTCAAATGGGGCTCCGGAACCGGCAGCAATCTCTCTCCCATCCGTTCTTCCAAGGAACAGCTTTCCGGCGGTGGTATCGCGTCGGGCCCGGTTTCCTTCATGAAGGGTTTTGACGCCTTTGCGGGCGTGATCAAGTCCGGTGGCAAGACACGGCGCGCGGCAAAGATGGTCATCTTGAACGCCGGTCATCCGGACATCGTTGAATTCATCAACAGCAAGGCGAACGAAGAGAAGAAGGCGTGGGTGCTGCTGGATAACGGCTACGACGGGGGTGTGGATGGAGAAGCATATTCATCGATTTTTTTCCAAAACGCAAACCATAGCGTGCGCGTAACCGATGAATTCATGCAGGCTGTCCTCAATGACGGGAATTGGACGACCCACGCGATCGTTACCGGTGAACCGGTGGAGACCTACAAGGCGCCGGAACTGATGCGCAAGATTGCGGAGTCGGCCTATATCTGTGGGGATCCGGGCATGCAGTACGACACGACCATCAACCGGTGGCACACGTCGAAGAATACGGCTCCCATCAATGCGTCGAATCCGTGCTCGGAGTACATGTTCCTGGACGATTCCGCGTGCAATCTTGCGTCCCTGAACCTGATGAAGTTTTCCGAGAAGAATGGCCGTTTCGACATCGAGGCGTTCCGGAAGGCGATCGACATCACGATCACAGCCCAGGAGATCATCGTCGGTTTCGCCAGCTATCCCACAAAAAAGATCGAAATCAATTCCTATGACTACCGCCCGCTCGGCCTGGGTTACGCGAATCTTGGCGCTCTGTTGATGTCGCAGGGAATCGCCTATGACAGTGACTATGGACGGGATTACGCTGCTGCGATCAGCGCGATCATGACGGGCGAAGCGTATCTGCAGTCCGCGAAGATCTCGGGTGAGCTTGGTCCTTGTGCAGGGTTCGACGTGAATTCGAAGCCGTTCCTGGATGTCATGCGCATGCATCGTGACGCGGTGAGGCGGATCAAGCGCAATAACGTTCCGGGAGAAATGTACGATGCGGCATGGCAAGTGTGGTCGGATGCCGTGGATTTGGGTATCCTGCACGGGTATCGAAATGCGCAAGCGACGGTTCTGGCTCCGACGGGAACCATCGGTTTCATGATGGACTGCGACACGACCGGCATCGAACCCGATCTGGCATTGGTGAAGTACAAGAAGCTGGTCGGCGGCGGCACCATCAAAATCGTCAACAACACGGTTGCCCAGGCTTTACGAAAACTTGGATACGACGATCCGCAGGTGAAGGCAATCGTCGATTACGTGAACGAGAAGGGAACCATCGAAGGATCTCCCGAGTTGAAGGCCGATCATCTCCCGGTTTTTGATTGCGCATTCAAACCGGCAAACGGCGCGCGCTCGATTCACTATATGGGGCACCTGAAAATGATGGGAGCCGTCCAGCCGTTCATATCGGGGGCAATATCAAAGACCGTGAACCTTCCTTCCTCTGTGACCGTGGAAGAAATCCAACAGGCCTATATTGAAGCCTGGCGGCTGGGTTTGAAGGCCGTTGCCGTGTACCGCGACGGGTCCAAGCGCACGCAGCCGCTAAGCACCAGCGCGTCCGAGACGAAGCGCGGCGTTGTTGTCGAGAGCCGGCCGGTGCGCCGTCATTTGCCTGTGGAGCGCCACTCGATCACACACAAATTTTCGGTGGCGGGCCACGAAGGTTATCTGACGATCGGCATGTATGAAGACGGGGCGCCGGGCGAGATCTTTATCGTCATGGCCAAGGAAGGATCGACGCTTTCCGGCGTTATGGACAGCTTTGCGACAACCTGCTCGATGGCGCTGCAGTACGGTGTGCCTCTGAAAGTGCTTGTCGACAAATTCAGCCATACTCGTTTCGAGCCCTCCGGGTTCACCTCGAATCCGCAGGTACCGTATGCGAAATCGATCATGGATTACATCTTCCGGTATCTGGCTTCGAAGTTTCTGCCCGCCGAAGAGGCCATGGCGCTCGGAGTGCAGGTGGAAGAGCCGCCGTTGACGAATCTCACGGTATCCGCACCTCCTCGTATCGCCAGCGCGCCGGCGGCCGCGCCTCCCGCGAAAAAAGGTGCGCTCGTCGATATCGAGGACCGCGACGCACCGGTCTGCTTCGAATGCGGCTCGCTGATGGTGAGAAACGGCGCCTGCTACAAGTGCCTCAACTGCGGCTCGACGAGCGGCTGCTCGTGAAAAGAAACGACAATTGAACAGTGAACATTGAACAATTTTTCGGAAATGTTCAATGTTCACTGTTCATCGAGTATCGCTGACCTGGAATAGCTAATCTGTTAGGCTACCGTCATGGTCGTCGTCAAATTTGGAGGTACGTCGGTAGGCGCGGTTCCACAAATCGATCAGGCGGCACGCATCGTTCAATCGATGCGCGATTCCAAGCCGGTCGTTGTGGTATCCGCAATGGGCGGTATCACGGACGCGCTGTTGCAGGCCGGCGAAGCCGCATTCACGGGGCAGACACAGCAGCGGGATGACAAACTTTGGGAAATCCGAAGCCGGCATGATCGGACCATCAACGAATTATTCAAGAACCGCGACACCGTTCACGAACTGCAGGACACCCATCGCGGCATTTGGGAAGAGGTTCAGAAGGTGTTCACAGGGGTTTCGCTCCTGCGCGAGATGAGCTCCCGTTCGCGCGATTTGATCAGTTCGTTTGGAGAAAGGCTCATTGTTCCGATCTTTGCCCGGTACCTGCGGGAATTGGGATTGGAAGCGGAACCGGTCGATGCGCGGGAGATTATCGTCACCAGTGAAGACTCCGAATTCCTCCTCGTCGATTTCGACGAAACCCGAAAGCGCTGCCAGAAACTTTCGAAGATGGTCAAGACGGGTATCGTGCCCGTGGTTACCGGCTTCATTTGTTCGACGCCTGCGGGCGTTACTACAACTCTTGGACGCGGAGGCTCGGATTATTCGGCTTCGATCATCGGGAGTTCGATCAAGGCTGACGAAATCCAGATCTGGACCGACGTTAACGGCGTCATGACGGCGGACCCACGAATTGTACCGGATGCCCGAGTTCTCGACCGCGTCTCTTATAAGGAAGCGGCCGAGATGTCCTACTTTGGCGCAAAGGTGCTGCATCCGCAGACGATTATGCCCGCTGTCGATGAAAACATTCCGCTTCGAATCAAAAACACCTTCGCGCCGGAAATGGCGGGAACCCTGATCAGCGTGGAAACTCCCGTCCACCAATACGGCGTGAAAACCGTGACGTCGATCACAGGCATGACTCTCGTCTCCGTCGAAGGCCGAGGAATGATTGGCGTTCCCGGAGTCGCCGGCCGTGTTTTCACCGCAACAGCGCGAAACCGCATCAGCGTTCTGATGTTTTCTCAAGGTTCCTCGGAGCAGCACATTTCGCTAGTCGTCAATCGTCACGATGGGGATGCCACCGTCAAGGCTTTGCGCCGGGAGTTCGACCAGGAAATCGGGCGGCGGCGGATTGATCGGATCACGAGCATTTCAGATATTGCGATCATCGCGCTCGTCGGCGAGGGCATCAAAGGCGCGCCCGGAGTGGCGGCAAGAGCATTCGGCGTCCTCGGCTCCGCCAACATCAACATTTTGATGATCGCCCAAGGCTCCTCAGAGTTGAATCTTTCTATCGTCGCACGGCAGAAGGACGCTCCTCGCGCTGTACAATTGATCCACGAAGCCTTCGAATTGAACAAATGAGCGGCTTCAGGCGAAGCTTTTGAACCAGAATTGCAACGCTGATTCCGAGGTTCAATCCGATCATCCACTTCAGTAGGACAAGATTGACTTCAATTTTAACCGGGGCGACGATGCGCCAGAGCACATGCGTTTCCGGGATACCGTGGAGGAGAAGTACCGGCGAGCCTTTCCCGCCATGCACGACGTTGATCGTTGCGCCCTTCGTTTTGATGGTCTCGAGGAATGGAAACACCTTCCGCAATTTCAAAGGATCTGACGCAGTGGATTGGCG
>MNKP01000167.1 GCA_001920875.1 Acidobacteria bacterium 13_1_20CM_2_55_15 | reverse complement strand
TTCGCCCTAACGGGCTCGCGCTCCGCGGGCGCGCCGGGTGAGGGTTGCGCTTTCGGAAACAACAGCCAGCTGCGCGAGATCACCGCGTGCGCCTTGAGCAGCTCGATCGGACAGCTCGCGCTCATCTCCGATGAAATCACACTCGTGACGTACTCCTCGAGCGGAACGTCGTTGACGACCGTCAGCCCGGCATCGCGCTTGATGATGCGTAAAGCGCCTCGAAATACCTGCCGTTCTTTTCGCTCCCAGTGAAATCCGATTCCGATCGTGACGTCTTCCAGCGCAAATGAGCATGAAGCCGGATCCGATGGAGTGAGCGTAACTTCGGAAGTGAAGCGATACCGAGCCGGCTTATAGGCCATGCCCGACGCATCCGTGAACACACCTGCCAATTCGACGTCAACGGCAGATCGGCCTTCCATCAATCCGACGGCTATCACCGCGCACTCTCCAACTTTGCTGCGACTCCCTGAAATACGTCGTCAGGCAACGTGACCTCTCGAAAAATGGCAGCGATCTGATCGCCCGTGATTCTTTGGAAATCTTGTTCGAACGGCACAACGAATATTCCACACAAATCAATCGAAGCCGGGCTCACTGTCAACTCTCCTCTATAAAAGACGTCGGGCCGATGTTTTCCCCGAGGAAACAGGCACGCAACCCACTCCTCCCGTTCATAGAAAAGCGCAATGTTGATCAACGGTTCCGGCCGCTTGCCGGTCGCGTTTGCCAACAGCTCAATAGTGAGATCCATGCGATCCATCAAGACAGACCGATTCGGGCCCCGGAACACGAACACATTTCTCGAATAGTTCGGCACGATCATGCCATTGGCTCTCTCGACGTCTCTTTCGATAGGAAAGAGCTTCCGCGAACCGGCTTGAAAGTGCATGTGATCTGGAGCCGAGGCGCCACATTCCGGGCCGTTGTAGACGACGAAGTACCCAGGCAAGCTTGCGGCGATATCGAGCATGTTCCCGATCTGATGCGCGATGTGCTGCATGCCGTGTTCCTTATAGACGATGGTGAGGTGGTGTTCCACGATGGGGAAAGGATTGCAGTAAATCGTGAAGCCCGCGCCGAATTCAAATCCTTCCTCCTCCGGATCCAAATTGGAGGCACACAAAAAACATGGGCGTTTCGCGACAGACTCCTGATCGACGGCCGCCGTGGTGCTCGACATACGGTGCGGGATGTGACGGATGAATACGTCGAACCAATCGATGCGCACGCGCCGGGTCTGTGCCTGGGCGAGGCCCCGAATGCCTTTCGCAAGCCGCGGCCATGACCGGGCCTGCCGTTCCAGGAGTTGGTCGATCGCCCCGATCATTATCTCGTTCTGGCGCAGATTTCCATGGTTCGCACCCAGTCCTTGTACTGATCGTAGCGATTGGCGACTTCGAGCGGTAGAGCGCTATCGCTATTGCCTTCCCAGCGGCGGCAGAGATATACGGAATTGTAAATCCGGCCAATCTCGTACTGCCGGCTGATACGTAATGCGACGGCGTAATCTTCCCCGTAGCTGACGTTCGGAAATCCAAAGCGCCGCAGAACCCAAGTATCAAACGCGCGGGGCGCGCCCAGACCGTTGATCCGAAGCGCGTTGTTTCTGCCATTTTCGCGGGTCCACTCGCGGTGGTCGATGAGGCCGGGCGGAATCTCCTTCAGCGAAAAATCGACGATGGTATAGGAGCCGACGACCATGGCATAAGGCCCGGATTCCAGTTCTTCGACGATTCGCCGAACAACGCTGTCGTCAAGGTATAGATCGTCGGAGTCAAGCTGGATCGCGTACCGCCCGCAACGCTCGGAGTAGATGGCTTCGTTCCAGCATCCGCCGATTGCCAGATCAGGACGGTCGGGAATGATGTGTTCGAGACGGCGGTCGCCTATTTTGCGCAAGATTTCCGTTGTCCGATCCGTGGAATGGTTATCGACCACGATAACGTTGAAATCGAAATTCGCACGCTGGCCGAGTGCGCTTTGGACGGCATCAAGGATCGTTCGTTCGCGATTCTTCACGGGTATAATGACGCTGGCTTTGACGGGAAATTTCTCGCCGGTAAGGGGAACTTTTGCGAATCGCGGCTCGAGCCACGCACCGATACGTTTCAGGTGCCCGGTGGCAATCCGCTCCATTTCGATTTGATAATCGCGATTGCGGGGATCGACATAATCGAATTGCGTTAGCTCGCCCGCACCGGCTTGGGTGCGTCCGGCGTGGTACAACGGCTCAGGAATTCTCACGATCGGACGCTTTTCCGAAATCCTCAAGCGCAAATCGTACAGGCCGCCCCAGCGCCAATCACCATCGATTCCAGCCTCTTTTGCTGCTTGAACAGATATCCCGAGGACTGGCCCAAAATCGAAATTGTCCCGAATGCTGCCGATTTGGTAGCCGATACGAGCATGATCTACCGCGTCCGCATAAACCCAACCCGCCCCACTCTCGCGTACGACGTCAGCCATCCGGTCGAACATTCGCGGCCCAGGCTGGACACTTGTGCGAGGGTCCCCGATGAAGACAACATCGGACTCGGCGTTATGGATAAGGTCTTGAATAGTTGCGGATGAATAATCGTTCGGATAGACGATTTTCACATTTCCCCTCCTTTTGGGGAATGCGCGTTGATAAACACGTCATGTTGGTCTCACAACGATCACGCCGGCCATGCGGTTCGCCTTGAGAAATTCATGGACGCCCTGTTCCACAACAAAACCGCGGCTGCGCGAGGCGTGGCGCATGAGAAGCCTTCGGCCATCGCGCACAATGATGCCGCCATGAAAGATATCGAGATTTTTGCGCGTGGACGCGAAGAAGATCAAATCGCCCGTTTGCAAAGACGGCTCAATTCGTTGGATAGACGGCTTCGGTATACATTTGACGCGGATTCGCTCCGGGCGGAGTCCAGGCACGACGTTCAAAACGCGTGATCTTGAAAGCGCTGCTTTAGCGGGCACGGGTAGACGCCGCACAAGACCTTCCTTCACATTGTTACGGATCCAAGCTGTCATATAGTGGTTCCGGCGGACCCACGCAACGCAGCCTTGTTCATATCTAATCTTTCGAAGCCATTTACTAAACTCGTCCGCAGTCGAGGCGCGTGCGAGGGCCAGGATGGTTTCGATATAGGTGACGCAATCAAATCCGTCGAGAGAGGCCGTAAAGACTTCGGGAGTATCGGAGGAACCGATCAGTGGATTTGTTTTATAAGGATTTCCAAGGAAATGACGCGAAAGAACCTCGATTCGATTGGCGGCGGAACCGTGGGACTTCGTTTTCATCAGAAGCTGTTCGACGCGCCGCCGGCTAAGACTTCGTGGTAGCGCCTGCTGTATCAAACGTTGATTTTAGCATGTGCGCGCGACGTGATCAGGCATGGCCAATTTCCGCCTGATCCAGGTCAATAAATTGACCATCAACGGCCCAATCTTGTGGGAAAAAATTCACCACTAACAGGAATAGATCACCGTCTTCGAACATATGAGCCAGTTTTGGATTTTGCAGCCGAAATTGCTGATGGTGCGCATCCCAAGCGACTTTAACGATAAACATTTTCCCCTCCTTCCGTTCACGAGTATTGCCGCAATTCGATGCCCTCTCCGGAACGGCATCGCAACTGCACCGATATTTGATTGATGTTGCCTAACGGCTTCTTCTTCTCTTTTTTGCTCCTGTCCTTTGCTGGTTTTCTATTCCTCCTGGGCCTTTTGTTAGTCGTCGATGGCATCACGCGTCTCTTGAGGGAGGTCTTCAAAAAACCCCGATTGAGATCCGTGGGTGCATCCAAGATAAGCAGCGCAAAAATCAACGCCGCCGATCGAACAGCATAGTTCAGCCAAGCCTCTCCCTCTGGGAGAGGGAAGCGCCGTCACACGCAGCTTTGAATTTCATCCTGCACTAAAACTGTCATAAAATGCCCTCCCAGGCACGATCAATCGAAATGGGCTGAACGGAGGCAATGATTATGGCTAAGTCACGAAAATTCTCGGCCGACCGCCGCAAATTCTTGAAGGGTGCAGCCGTGGCCGGTGCGGCAACGCTGGCTGCCCCGGGCGAGACTGCTGTTGCTCGGCCGGCGGCGCGCGTTACGGCGCCCTTACAGGATCCACGCGCCGAGACAGGCACTCCCCCTGAAGCAGAGGTCTTGACAACGGATCACTGCGGCTCGGATTTCATGGTGGATGTGATCAAATCGCTCGACATCGAATATTTCTGCGCCAACCCCGGCTCCAGCTTCCGGGCCTTGCACGAATCCATTGTTAACTACGGTGGGAATCAGAAACCGGAGTTCATCACGTGCTGCCATGAAGAATCCTCGGTAGCCATGGCTCATGCCTACTCCAAGATCGAAGGAAAACCCATCGGGGTCATGGCACATGGCACGGTTGGTTTACAGCACGCAGCCATGGGCATTTACAATGCGTACTGCGATCGAGTTCCTGTATTCATTGTCGTCGGTAATTCTCTCGATGCCACCCAGAGGCGGCCCGGTGTCGAATGGGAGCATTCGGTTCAAGATGCGGCGTCGATCGTGCGCGATTTCGTCAAATGGGATGACACTCCGATTTCTCTCGGACACTTTGCCGAGTCCGCCGCTCGCGCATACAAGATCGCGATGACTCCGCCGATGGAGCCCGTGCTGCTCGTCGCCGATAGCGACCTCCAAGAACGGCCGCTCTCCGAGAAGGACAAACTTCGGGTTCAAAAGGCCACGCGTACCAGTCCTCCGCAGGGGGATTCCGGGGCTGTCGCTGAAGCGGCAAAGCTGCTGGTCGCGGCGCAAAATCCCGTCATCGTCGCCGACCGCGCGGCGCGAACTGCGGCGGGCATGAAATATCTCATGGAGCTGGCCGAGACGTTGCAAGCGCCCGTCCTCGATCAAGGCGGGCGAATGAATTTCCCGACACGCCACAAGCTCAACCTATCCGGGCGCGGCCGGCCCTTGATTGCCGAAGCCGACGTCATTCTTGGCCTCGAGCTGACGGATTTCTGGGGCACGGTGAATTCTTACCGCGATCAACTGGAGCGCACGTCTCGCCGGATCACGAAACCCGGCACCAAGCTCATCAGCATTACGGCAGGCGATCTGTACATCAAATCGAATTATCAGGACTTCGAACGCTATCCGGAAATCGACATCGCCATGGCTGCGGATGCGGAGGCGACCTTGCCCGCTCTGACCGAGGCGGTAAAACGGCTGATCACTCCTGATCGCAAGAACGCCTTCCAGGCCCGTGGCGCCAAGCTTGCGGCCGCCCACGACGCTGCTGCCGAGCAGGCCCGCAAGGAAGCCGCTTATGGATGGGACGCAAGCCCGATCAGCACGGCACGCATGTCGGCGGAACTCTGGGCACAAATCAAAAATGAGGATTGGTCGCTGGTCTCCAATGGAGCCGGCGGCTGGCCGCAACGTCTGTGGAATTTCGACAAGTATTACCAGCACATCGGCGGTTCGGGTGGAGCAGGCGTCGGCTACGGCGCTCCAGCCTCCGTCGGGGGCGCGCTCGCCAATCGGAAGTACGGACGGTTGTCGGTAAGCATTCAAAACGATGGTGACCTGATGTACGCCCCGGGGGTGCTATGGACAGCAAGCCACCATCGGATTCCCTTGTTGAGCGTCATGCACAACAACCGGGCCTATCACCAGGAAGTCATGCACCTGCAGCGCATGGGGAATCGTCACAATCGTGGAATTGATCGTGCGTACATTGGAACGACAATCGAAGATCCCAACATCGACTATGCCAAGCTGGCGCAAAGTATGAGCTGGTACGCCGAAGGTCCAATCACGGATCCCAAGGATCTTGGACCGGCAATCAAGCGGGCGCTCGCCGCAGTCAAGCGCGGCGAACCGGCATTAGTGGATGTCGTGAGCCAGCCGCGGTAGGAGGAAGCATGAAAAGCCTGTTGCTGATTTTGGCCATGCTGGCCGGTTCACAAAATCCACCAGCGGCGAACGCCCCGCGTGGTGATGCCCAGAATGGGAAGACACTCTTCATGAAATACGGCTGTTACGAGTGTCATGGCCGCGAGGGACAGGGATCTAATGCCACCGGACCACGGCTGAATCAGAACCCGATCACATATCCGAGATTTGTTGCCTATATTCGGAAGCCCTCGGGCGAGATGCCGCCGTATACGGCGAAGGTCGTCAACGACCAACAGGCTGCCGATCTTTACGCGTTTCTTCAGTCGCTGCCAAAGCCCCCGGCGGTGGACAGCATTCCGTTGCTGAAACAGTAGGGAATTCGGGGACAGACACCGAATTTCTGAAGTACGAGGAATTCGGTGTCTGTCCCCGAATTCCTCTCAACATTCAAGAGGACATATGAAGACACGACGCTGCTTTGTTATCGCTGTATTGATGCTTCTGTTTCAGTCGGGGTTCGCCGCGCGAGAAAATCTTCCGGCGCAAATAACCGATGAGGAATTTTGGAAGTTGTCCTCAGAATCGTCCGAACTTGACGGGACCTTCCGTTCCGATAATTTGCTCTCCAATGAAAGCTATTTTCAATTCGTCATTCCGAAACTGAAAGAAACTACGGTCGAAGATCGCGTGTATATGGGGGTCGGCCCGGAACAGAACTTCACCTACATCGCTGCGCTTAAACCCAGGATGGCTTTCATTGTTGATATTCGCCGCGGAAACCTGGATCTTCAACTGCTGTACAAGGCGCTTTTTGAACTGTCGAAGGACCGCGCGGATTTTGTCTCGCTATTGTTTTCGCGGAAACGGCCTGAAGGACTCGAGCTGGAGTCCAGCGTTCAAGAAATCTTTGCTGCCTTCGGGAAAACTTTTTCCAGCGAGGCACTGTACACGGAAAATCTCAAGCGAATTCAAGATCATCTGACGAAGACCCATAGTTTTCCGCTTTCCGCGAACGATCTGGAAGGAATCGAGTACGTCTACCACAACTTCTACCGGTTCGGCCCAAACATCAATTACGGATCGAGCGGCAGAGGCGGCTTCGGCGGAGTCTCATATGAGGAATTGATGACCGCGACCGACGCGCAGGGCGTATTTCGCAGCTATCTGGCCAGCGAGGAGAACTTCGCGGTTCTAAAAACACTCGAAACGAAAAATATGCTCGTGCCAGTCGTGGGCAATTTCGCCGGATCCAAGGCCATACGCGCGGTTGGGAAGTACGTCAGGGACAACGACGGGAAGATTGCCGCATTCTATCTCTCAAATGTCGAGCAGTACCTGCAGCAAGACGGCATTTGGGATGATTTTTGCCGCAACGTAGCAACGCTGCCCCTGGATGAATCGAGCACGTTCATCCGGTCGGTTCGCGGTGGCCGATTTGGTTTCGGCGCCGGATTGAATTCGGATCTCAGCAGCATGTCTTCCGAAGCCAGCCACTGCGCTCCGGAAAAGCAAAAGTAGGAGGTTGTCTATGCGAAGTAACTATACAAAAGTGGCTGTCGCGGCTAGCATGCTATTACTTCTATGTCTCGCGCTAACACCCGCCATCAGCCAGCAAACGCCGGCAAACGGTCAATTTGCTCCTTACCGGCCGCCGCGCATGGCAGACGGCCATCCGGACCTGAATGGAATTTGGCAAGCGTTGGTTTCCGCCAACTGGGACTTACAGGATCATGACGCCCAACCGGGACCACATCCCGAAGTCATGGGCGCCTATGGTGGCGGACCAGCCGGACAAAGCGTGGTCGAAGGCGGTGAAATTCCTTACAAGCCGGCGGCGCTGGCGAAAAAGAGACAGAACTTTGAAAATCGGGCGCGGGCCGATGTCAGCGTCGACAAAAAGTGGCACGAACTGGGCGATCCGGAATTCAAGTGTTACATGCCCGGTGTTCCTCGCGCCACGTACATGCCGTTTCCCTTTCAAATCGTTCAAGGCTCCAGTACCTATATCCTGATGGCGTATGAATTCACCAGCTCAACCCGAATCATCCGTATGAACTGGAAGCAGGAAGCGCCGACGCCGTCCTGGATGGGCTGGTCGCGCGGCCATTGGGAAGGCGATACACTCGTAGTCGAAGTGACAGGCCAACGCGCTGAAACATGGTTCGACCGGGCCGGCGATTACCACAGCGACGACTTGCGTGTGGTCGAACGTTACACGCCCGTTAGTCCTTATCATTTGATGTATGAAGCGACGATCGAGGATCCGCAGGTATACACGCGCCCGTGGAAAATAAGCTTCCCTCTTTACCGTCGTATGGAAAAGAATGTCCAACTGTTAGAATACAAATGCGTTCCGTTCACGGAGCAAATATTGTACGGACCTTTTAGTAAACAGACAGGAGGTGCTCGATGAAGTACCGAATGTGGATTTCAATGGTTGTCTTGGCGGCCGGCCTTGCCGGCTTTTCCCTGTTAGCAGCGGGACAGACTGCGAAACCCGCAACACAAACCAAACCGGCCCCAAAGCCTGCGGCTGCGGCAAAGGCTTGGACGGCGCCGAAGACCCCGTGGGGCGATCCCGATTTGCAAGGCGTGTGGAACGATGCTACGAGTACGCCGTTGCAGCGGCCGAATGGTAAAGATAAAGATGTCCTTTC
>MNKP01000131.1:15543-23373 GCA_001920875.1 Acidobacteria bacterium 13_1_20CM_2_55_15 | reverse complement strand
CTGGATCACGAACGAGCGAAGGGAACGGTCTTTGGCAATCAGGTTCGCGCAGCGCCGGGCAGCGAGGCGGATGTCGCCGGCGCGTATAACTCGGTTTTCACTTCACAAAGGCCTACAGGACGGCGCACGGCGATGATCATTGATCCGCCCGATGGGAAGATTCCTCCGCTGACGCCGGAAGCGCAAAAGAGGCAGGCAACGCAGCGCGAATACGAGCGGGCCCTGATTCAAAACACTGTGGTTTGCAGGGACAAGTTGCCGGGTTGCGAAAGGGGGACGTATGGACCGCCGTCGCCCAGACGCGAGGAGACGCCCCCGTACTACCTGACCAACAGTGTGAATCGCGCCGACGGTCCAGAAGACCGAAGCCTAGGGGAACGGTGTATGGGCGGTGCTCTGCCCCAGTTTCGTGGCGGCTTCACCGGCATCTATATCCGGGTCATCCAATCCCCAGGAACCCTCAACATTGTGTACGATGTGGGCCAGGGCCAAGGCTGGAACCGCATCATCCCGGTCACGGCAGCACCCCATCTGCCCTCGTCCATGCGGCAGACCTCGGGAGATTCACGCGCCCGTTGGGAGGGCGATACGCTGGTTGTCGACGTGACAAATTTCTCTCCCAAGAGGGACCTTCAAGGGTCGCGCGAGAACCTGCATCTGATCGAACGCTGGACTCGCACCGGCCCTGACACACTCGAGATCGTTTACACGATCGAGGATCCGACCGTGTGGACGAGACCCTGGACCGTAATCCAGGAGTTCAAGCGGCAGAGTAACGAGGCAAATCGGATCTATCTGGAGCCACGCTGTCACGAGGGAAACTTCGGCTTGCCCGGCTTGCTCTTGGGAAACCGCGCCGATGACAAAGCATTCGCCCAGGGCAAGGGCCCCAATCCGGCCAGCAGGTGCATCGCGGGATGCGCCTCCCCTGAAGGCCGTGATTCACTGTCCTTGAGATAAACGGAGACCAGCGCCCCCTTCATGCCCAAGTGCACGGTAGTGGATACCGGATTTGATTGGTCCGGACCGCGCGGCCGTACGTAGGGCGGGCGTAGCAATGGATAGCGTGCTGTAATGAATGCCTAGGCCGGTCCGGCTAATACTGCTGCAAGCTCTCGCACAGAGCGCAACCGCTCGAGATGGTTCACGTAGTCGATGACAGCCTCCGTTCGGCGGGAGCCAATCACCGGCAACATAAGCTCGCGCGCTTTTCGAACGACCGCCGAAGTATCCAGCGGGTTTTCCTTTGTTCCCGGAGGATGTGGCGTGAAGTGGTCAAACCTGCGGCCATCGCTTAGCGTTACGTCCACACGGCCGCTGCGCGGCGCAGCGGGATCCATGAGGCTTCGGTCCGCCACCAACTGGATGCGCTGTTTTATCGCTTGAACTTGCGGGTCGCGCATGCGTTCGTAGGAATGGCTCGCTTCGAACGACAGCGTCCCGTCGATCAGTGCGACGGCGATTGCGTACTGAAGATTCACATCCGGCATTGCCCGGTTGTCGACGATGCGAGCCCCATCCTCCGGAAGCCGGACGACGATTCGCTCGACGTTGTCCACAGTGAGATTGTGCTGGAGGCGGAGCGTCAGGAACGCGTCCAAGGGTGCTTGGACAGGATAGCCCACGGAAAAAATCTTGATGGCGGTTTCGGTGATGAAAAAACGGCTGCCTAGACCGGCCACCATTTCTTCCGGCCGCGGCTCGCGCGAAAGCGCTTCGAGGGCGTTGTGTTCGCCATCGAGGACATCCGGTACGCCCGTAAATCCCGCTTGAGCCATCATCACCGCCGTCACGCCGTTGCGAGTGCCCATTCCGGCGAAGTCGAACGCCTTTTCAACATGCTCCGTATCGCGTTCCCAGCTCCAGATCCCGGACACCTGTTGCGCTGCGTAGGACAGCGCGTACCGCATTCCTTTTTCATCGAGCCTGGCCAGCGACGCTGCAGCTCCCACGGCGCCAAAGGTCGAGCTGACGCCTTCCGCACTACGGTGGGTCGCGCGAACGTGGTCCGGCCCAAGGGCCATCAGAAGCCGGCAGCACAGGTCGTAACCGAGAGTCACGGCGCGCAGAAAGTCCTCTCCCGATCGATCCTCCCGTTCACCTACACTGAGGGCCGCCGGCACGACGGCGCAGCCGGGGTGGGCTTTGGTGACCGGCTCGAAGTCATCGGTCTCGTCGGCATGCGCAAACATACCGGCTGCAAGCGCCGCATTCACCACCGCGGTGCGTATGTCCGTAGCAGGCACTGAGGCTTCCGGAGTGCCGCCTAATCGGCGCACATAGCTAATAGCCATCTCACCCGGTTTCAGCCGCGCTCCGGACACGATGGCGCCGAGGGTGTCGAGGATGCGGTGCTTGGCGGCCAACACCACGGCAGGAGGGAGCTCGCGATCACGCGCAGCGGCCATGTATCGCGCGAGCCGGCCGGTAATATCACTCCCGGCAACGCGGGTTTCTTGCCCCGCCGGACCCGCCAGAGCCGCAGGCCGAAATGTGGCCACCGCCATGAGACCCCCCATACTCTGCATTAACTGCCGTCGCTTCATCAGACATTCCTCCGTTCGTGGCTAACTTCCCCCTCGTTCCGCCGCACGAAAAAGCTCATCGGCAGATTGCAGGATAATGCGGCGAAGACGAATAGGATAATCCTTTTGCGCATTCAGAAATGCCTGAACCGTATCGGCCGCAGTGCGTGTGTTGTGGCCCCCGAGCGTCGCATCCATCCAATTTTTCGGGAAAAAAATATCGCCGGTCCGCTGAATTTCCCGAAGCAAGTCCAGCGAAGCACGCAGATGCTTTTCAGAAGGAGCGGCGCGCAATGGATGATGCAGATACCTTAATCCTTCGATTACCCATGGTTCGCGCCGCCGGTTCTGAACATCGGATAATTTTGCGAACCATTCGTCACGCATCTCCTGCCGTTCCGAAAGGGCCGGTCTGACGAATTCAAATCGAGCTTTGCGGTCCGGATTTGTGATGCGGTTATGTTGCTCTTCCAGAATTGCCGCGGCTGATGGAACGGAGCGGACAGCGAGATCGAGCGCTATAGCCGCTTCGTCCGGTTCGGATAGCACAAGACCCGGGATCTTCTGCTCGCGCCGCCATATGCGTTCAAGGAAAACGATGCCTGAAGTTGTGGTGACGGTGGAGCGAAAAGCCGAGAAGTAGGTCGACTTCATTGTTGACGAGGCGGCGCGATCGATGCCGGTTCGCAAAACGCTTTCCAGTTTAGGCGCGATCTCACGGCGCACATCAGCGGATAGGAATCGCCAGAAGACATTATCGACGTAGCCCAATACGAGCTGCACATTCTGCTCGGTGTTCTCGAGTTCCAGTGCGCCGAGCGCGACGGAAAGAAAATCCGACGGCTGCACGCGCCGGCCAAGCATTTCTTCCCACAACGTGACCCACGCAGCGCCACGTACCAGCGGATCCGTCAATTCGGGCAGATGTTGAAGAAGAAATGCGCGGCTGTTGTCGTCGAGTATGAAGTCTCCGTAAGCAAGGCCGCCGCCGGTAGGAAGTACGAATTGCGGCGGCGCCGATCCGGCCGGTATTGCAATTTCCGTTCGTTCGTTTTGAAGTTCCACCGGAATCGAGGTGATCCCCTTCGAGGTTCCAATGAGGACTTCCATCCGCTCGGTCCATCGAAGCGACCTTCCTCGTTGGGGATCGGATTGGATGAAGGCGAGACGCGGCCCGTCGATTACAGTTCGTATCGAAGGTCTTCCTGCTTCTTCGACCCACGCCCGGCTCCAGGCGGTCATATCAACGTCCGAATGTTCGTTAAGGATCCGCACCAGGTCAAGCCAGGTTGCATTTCCGAACTGAAACTGCTTCAGGTACGAGCGCAGACCGGACTGCAGCCGGTCGGCTCCGACAAGGCGCTCGAGTTGCCGCATGACGATGGGAGCCTTTTGATAGATGATGGCGCCGTAGAGGCTGCCCGCCTCGTCCAGATTCTCCAACTCCTGGCGGACCGGATGAGTTCCGGCGGTTCGATCCACCGCATAGGCGGCAGGGTAATTGGCGACAAGAAATCGAAGGTCGTGGTTCACCTTCGGAAACGAGGGGTTCACAATTTTTGCCGCCATGAAGTTGGCAAAAACTTCTTTCATCCAGACATCATTGAACCACTGCATTGTAACGAGGTCGCCAAACCACATGTGCGAGGTCTCGTGCGCGATTACGCTCGCGCGATTTAGCATCTGATTTTCTGTCGCAGATTCGTCCAGCAGGATGGAGGAGGAGTTGTAGTAGATAGCTCCGGGGTGTTCCATTCCGCTAAACTGAAACGAGGGAATCAGGACAAAATCAAACTTTCCGAAGCGGTAGGGAATGCCGGTGTATTTTTCAAGCCATTCCAGAGATGACGCGTGAAGATCGAAAACAGCCTTCTTGTTGCGTTCGACCTTTTTCGCATCCGTTTCCCGATGCAGCATCCGGTACCAGCGTCCGTTGCTTTCCGCGGTCTCGACCTGGAATCTTCCGGCGGCAAAGGCGAACAAGTAGGTCGGAATCGGCTGGGTTTCCGCGTAGCGAGTCCGCACACGGTCGCCCAACTGCTCGCGGAAAGTTTCTTCGGCATTCGATACGGCCTCCCAGTTTTCCGGAAGAGTCAACTCAAGGGCAAAACGGGCCTTCAGATTCGGCTGATCGAAGCACGGAAATGCAAGATGCGCTCTGGCCGGAACGAAAAGGGTGTACATGAAATCAGGACTGCGATTGAGAGAAGCGTCACCGGCGCGGAAACTGATCTCGACCGCATTGTCTTCCGACGCAAGCTCGGAGCTTGGGATGATGATGTGATCTTTGACGAACCGGAAATGTGAGGGCCTTCCAGCCACCGAAATAGAGCTGATGTGGTCCGCACCCGGGCTGAAGTCCAACACGAGCGGCCGCGTGACATCTTTCGCATTGAACCGGATGACGGCTTTGCCGGTGATCGGCGCGGTTGGCGCGACGGGAATCGCGAAAGCCAAGTCGTAACGGAGCGCTTCTATCGACTGCGCGCGCTCGGTCGCTAAAGCCAGAGATACGCCAGGCTCGGGATCGGCAGGTTCCGTGATCTTATCCTTTCCATGGCAGCCGGGGAGCAAGGTCATCAAGCCCAGAAAAACGCCGCACAGAAGAGTTGAACGAGTCGGCAACGCGGAAAAACCAGCGGGACAGGAATCTGCATCATTCAGCGACATTTTGCCGGTGCAAGACTATCATAGTCGAGATTAAGATGACGGCAGCACGCTTTGATTCCCCACAAACAATCCTGACCGGAGGCGGGTCCCGCAAAGAAGCCGCCGCATTGTTATCGGCACTGCATGCGCACCATTCGTTGATCGTAGTCGATCCTTATTTCTTGACGGCCGATTTTGTGACGGAGATCCGGTCGAACCTTGATCGAAATGGAATCGCGAACGATGTGTTCGGCGATCTGCAGCCGGATCCGACGGATGAGAATGTGCGAGCCGGCACGAACCGTTTTCGGGAGGTTGGCGCGGATTCGATCCTTGCCATTGGCGGTGGCAGCGCCCTCGATGTCGCCAAGATGATCGGCGTGGCTTCAACGAACGCCGAACCACTCAGCCGGTTTCAGGGCTATCACCGCATTCCGAATCCTGGGCCGCCACTCGTCGCGATGCCGACGACGGCGGGCACGGGCAGCGAAGCGACGAAAGTCGCTGTCATTACCGACACTGATCGGAATGTGAAAATGATGATCCTCGATGCCAAGCTGATGCCTGCTGCGGCGATTGTGGATTACGAACTCACGATGAGCATGCCGAAACCGCTGACGGCACACGTCGGGGTTGATGCTCTCACGCATGGAATCGAAGCGTATGTATCACGCAAGGCGAACCCGCTGACCGATCCTGTCGCCCTTTCGTGTATCAGGACGATTCACGCCAATCTGCGCATGGCCTGGGCCGATCCGGGTCATGCACCGGCCCGTGAGGCAATGTCGGTCGCGGCGCTGCAGGGAGGATTGGCATTTACGAATTCGAGCGTGTGTCTGGTGCATGGTATGAGCCGTCCGCTGGGTTTGGTGTTTCGGCTGCCGCATGGATTATCGAATTCAGTACTGCTGCCCACTGTGACGCGGTTCTCTTGGCCCGGATCAAAGTCGCGGTACGGGGAAGTCGCCAGAGCCATTGATATTGCCTCGGCAAAAGACTCCGATGAATCGGCGTGCGAAGCCTTATCGGATTGGCTGGACCAGCTCAACACCGATCTTCGTGTGCCCCGGCTGCGTGAGTGCTGCGGCGGAGACGTGAAACAATTTCGTGCGGCTTTGCCGAAGATGGCCGCCGATGCCCTGGAGTCCGGCAGTCCGCAAAATAATCCAATCGTGCCGGCGGCAAGTCAGATCATGGAACTGTTCGAAGTGGCGTGGTAGCTCCTACTGCAGGCCCAATACGCGAGCCGGATTCGTCTTGGACATCAAGTCGATCTCTGCCTGTGAGAAGCCTTGTTTCCGAAGTGCGTCGAAAAAGGCGGCAAGGCCGTCCGGGTGCAACGGATTTCCGGGCTGTCCAAGATCGCTCGAAAGGATGCACCATGCGGGCCCAATCTGGCGAATCGCCTTCGCGTAATCCTCGATTCGAAACTCCGGCCCGGATCCCAATAAACCGCCGTAATCGATTTCGATGAACGCGCTCTCGCGTGTCGCCTCCTGCATTTGGGGAATCGTCATTCTCACGGGCGACTTCATCGCGTGCGTCACGACGATGTGTTGAACACCCTGGCGGTGGGCTTCGCGAACGATCAAGAGACCTTCTTCTGCCGAAGAATGGCCGGTCTCCAAAAGCAAACCATGCTGCGCCGCAAGTGCGATCACGCGTAGCACTTCAGGAAGTAAACGGCCATTCTTCGCAACGGAAACAAATGGCCGATTCTCTTTTGAGAGGCGCACCGCGTTTTCGGAATCAAATGTGGGCATCCAAATGACCCGGCCGAGACCATTTTTCATCTGGACCATATGTTCGACGGCGGCAGGATTGATTCCCCCAACCGTCAGGTTCAGATCGATGCCGCCGAAAACCGCGAGGCCGGGAACCTCTTTTCGTACGAGATAGGCCTGCGCCGCCGTCGGCTCGAAATGATTCTTCAACACGAGCCCACGCATGCCTCTGGCCTTCGCCATCTTCGCCAGATCGAGCGCATCAATAGATCGCGGGCGGCTGTCAGGATCGGTGTGGGCATGAATATCGATCACACCGCTCAGCGCGGACGGCGCTTGCGCAATCGTAGACATGAAACCCAGAGAGACGAGCGTAGCGGTTGCCAGTAGAACGCGTTTCACGTTTAGGCCGGCACCGTTCCGCAGAAGCAAGAGGACATACCTCCGAGCGAAGTTGCTCCGATTATAAACGCAACATGCGTCATGGAAGAAGACAGCGCCTGGCTGGAGAGTACAGTTCAAGAGGAAATTTTTTTGGACGGATTCCTGAGGAGGTCGCGTTTTCCACAGCGCAGATCTCGTCCAAGAATCAGGTCGGATGGGGCGGCGCACGTACCAAGGAATCTGACAAGGACTTTCGGTTAGCGTGGAAAAATTTGGTGGTAGGCGACGAAAAAATTAACGTTGACGAGGCAATAGTGTTCTGGCAAAGTACGTCTCGGTCGTTGCGGTTCATGTGAGTTTGAACACCGGAAGATGACCGACGGATGGGGTTAACAGCTTTGTTCGTCGGACTAGGAGGCCGGAGCTGATCGGAGGAAACCAATCGCCGATCAGTGCTCTTGGGAGAAATACTCAAGGGCTGGTCGCTCCTTCTGGCTGCTGCCAAGAATCGGGCATCGATTCGCGGCGTTCCGAAAGGATCGGGTCAA
>MNKP01000131.1:0-15453 GCA_001920875.1 Acidobacteria bacterium 13_1_20CM_2_55_15 | reverse complement strand
AGGCACGTGGAAATACGTAGGTGGACCCAGACCGCTGCGGCACGCTCTGGAACTGGGCGCCACGCTCATTGACACGGCTGAATCCTACGACACTGAAGAAATCGTCGGGCAGGCAATACAAGGTATCCGGCACAAAGTATTTCTAGCGACGAAAATCTCGCCACGTCATTTCCGGCGGCGGGATGTAAAGACGGCTGCGGAGGCGAGCCTGAGGCGCCTGAAAACGGACTATATCGACTTGTATCAGTTGCATTGGCCCAATTTGATTGTCCCGTTAGAAGAAACAATGAGTGCTATGGAAGAACTAGCAGATCAGGGAAAGATCCGGCTGATTGGGGTAAGCAATTTCCCGGTAGGAGAACTGCGTCGCGCACAGGCCGCTCTTTCGCGTCATAGAATATTCTCGAATCAGGTGCGTTACAGTCTGATTGACCGCACCATTGAAGGCAGGCTATTGGATTACTGCCAGCAAAATCACATCGCAGTAATTGCGTTCACACCACTGGGTCATGGGCTGGACCAAATTTCACGCATGGACCCAAGCGGTGTGCTCGAGCGGATTGCTAAGCAATGCGGAAAGACCCGGGCTCAAGTGGCCCTGAATTGGTGTCTGGCTAAAGAGGGCGTGGTGACGATTCCAAAGGCGAGCACGATCGAACGCGTCGCTGAGAACTGCGGTGCCTCAGGCTGGAGGCTGACTGCGGAACAACTCCAAGAACTTTCTCACGGTATCCGCTACCAACGGCGCGGAACTCTGGAGATCGCGTTGCGCAGGATTGCGCGATACGTTTTTCAGCGGATCGGCCGCGAGCCTGCCTAACGTCTCCTGATCACTAACAGGTTCCACCGCGCCGATGGTGATAATCATCGGATTCAATTACAGCCGTCCCGCTCAAGTTGCTGAGAATCTAAAGATCAAACCGTGTCGCGCCGATAAGTGGAATAGCGCAGAATCAGGGATTTTCTGCCGATGGTGGACTTCAGGAACGCCAGCAAGGGGGCTCGGACATGCGTGGATTGAAGCTGATGTTTGCGCTGGCAGGATTGCTGTTCCTGATTCGCTACGTTGTCGTCTGCTACCACACTTCAGAATTCAACCACTTTGTGACGCTGGAGGCGCAGCGGACGCGACAGAAGGGTCAGCTCAAGGGGGCGCTGCTCAACAGAGCCAGGGACTATTCGCTTCCCGTTAAAGAAGCCGACATCAACATCACCACACGAGATGGGGTGTTTAGTGTCGTGGTGAATTACAGAGTCCCCCTTGATCTTTTAATCTATCGTCCCGAGCTGGAGTTCCGGGCCAGCGGCGCAGGACTAGTGCAATGAACTCAGCTACGGCGCCGGACTCGGCCCAGATGCCCGACGTGGTGGAGTTAACAAGCGGGCCGCAACCTGACCCGTTCGTGGAGGCGCTCTCATTGCTTGCTTCCGAGTTAAGCGGGATTGCGGCTCGGATTCAAGAGCTTGAGCGGGCACATTTGGAGCGGATGGAGACTGCGGCAGCCAAACTTCGGGAACAGATCGCAGTGGACTTGAAGAATCAACACCGAGTCGAGCTTCAGTCAGGAATTCAGGTTATTCGAGAGGAATACGAGCAACAGCTACGCTTGGCGACTGCGCAATGGGAGGCCGAACGTCAGTCGTTGTCCCAGGATCTGGCCCGCCATCGCAACTCATCGAAGCTGTCCCAAGAGGTGGAGCAAACGGAAGCGACTCTGGAGACGCTTCAGGAAACGATACAGACGATGCTGGATAATCCGACCGTGGACTTGTCTCGCGTTATGCAAGAGAAGGCCCGGCAGCAACAACTCCAGGCATATCTGAAGGGCTTAAAGTTCGACGTTTGACAGCCTGCTGGACGACTAATGCCAGGAATTTCCGGGTTCCGAAGCCGGCCGGCACGGACTGCAAGGTGGTTACATGGCGAGATTGAAAATTGGCGATCAGGTTCGGGTGCTTGGTAACACGGCACGTAAGGGAGAAGTTGGGACGATCATTGACATTGTTCTCTGTGCGAGCAGTGAAGACCGCTTCCAGTCCTACATCGTAGAGTTCGATACACCCAAAGGCCGCGTCTCAGAACATTATCGTCACTACGAGTTGTATATTCCCCTGACCATGAAGCAATGCACGATGACGAGCAATTGAATGGCGCGGCCTTGGGAAGGGTGGCCTCCGGCGGAGCCGCCCTTTGATTTGGCCATGACACTCCTCGGCCGGGAGTAGGCATTCGCAGCCATACCGCTGGCAGTCCCGGCGCATTAGCGCCGGAGTTGACGCGCAATCTCCAGAAGCCTCTTCGCGATCAAGAACTGGTGTTGTTGAACGGCGATCTCCAATAAGGCGGTGACGGCAGACCGGAGCTCGTTGTCGTGTTGAGGGTCCGGCGATGATTCCAAGCAGCGGCGGATGGCCTCCACGCAGGCGCCCACGCGCCCATCGTGGGACATAGCCTCGGTTGCAAGCTCAAGCGTCGATTCCAGGACAACGTTGGAGAAACCTTCCATGGTCCGCTCCTTCTTACCCAATGAGAGGGCACCTGTATTGGCCAAAAAACACTTCGGCACTACTGCCGCTTACAAGATTCCCCGGCTCCGCAGTTCCCGGAGTTGCAGCATCAATTCGAGCAGATACTCTGCGGTCACCGGTACCGACTGCGTCGTCCCCAGACGCAGCCGCCATTGATCGCCCGCCCGCGTCACGAGTTCCGCCACGGCCCCCTCTGCGGTCTCCATCACATCCACTGGTTGTTCCATCACTACGTTGCTCCTTCCGCATGGCCGCTACACTCCCGCGCATCAACACCCACCGCGAGCCAACACCTATTGTTATCGGCAAAAATGTCGAGGGCTTTAATCCTTGGGCGGGCTGCGTTAGATCGAGAACGGGTGGCATACGTCTGGTCCCAACCCAATTTCTTGGCAAGCTGTTGATCTGACTGTTCGACGCAGGAATGCCACACTGGATACCTGCGTGAGTGGACGATTGGGCCGACTGGGACGGCGCTGGAGATAAGGCATTGTTTTGTCCGACACCATGCTATAAAACCGTCGTGCGAAGAAATAAAAATACGAACAAATTAAGGCTGGTCACGTTTGCCGCTGCCTTCGCCACATTTGCCGCTGTGTTGTTTGCCCGAACACCGCAAGCGCGAATCGTGCAGCTTTCCCCCGCAGCGATCCCTGGCGTTCCTGCCAATGTAGTGAAGGAACTAGAACGGAGGGGATGCACGATCCCGCAAGAAGCCCCCACGAAAACATCCAGCAACGTCATCAAGGGTGAATTTGCGAAGCCTGGACAGACAGATTGGGCTGCGCTCTGCTCGGTGAATGGCGTCTCAACTATTCTCGTGTTCTGGAACGGCTCCGAGAAGAATCCCGCCGCCATCGCCCCAATGGAAGACCGCATCTATATTCAGGGCTTCAAGAAGGATCAATTCTCGTATTCAAGAGGCATAAGGACCGTAGCCAAAGACTTCATCCTGCGCCACCATGACACGTATGGTGGACCCAAGCTGCCGCCCATCAACCATCAAGGCATTGACGACATGTTCGTCGGGAAAGCGTCTGTGGTTTGGTACCACCACAATGGCCAATGGTTAAAGTTGGCGGGCAGAGATTGAGAAAATACTCCGAAGCGAGTTGCGCCGGTCCCTACCGACCTTTTCCCTGTATGACGTTGCCGGTTTCCACAAACGCTTTCAATCGTTGCAACTGTTCCAGCAGTACGGCTCTCACTGCCGGGGCGATCGATTCGAATCCGCCATCCATGTAACCTCCGACGACATACGATAAATTGTCAATTGTGAACGCTTTCATTTATCGTTCAAGTGCCGCTCTAGGAGTTCCGTTATGAATCACACACTGAGCGATGTTGAAATCCGAGTCCTCGGATCATTGGTTGAAAAAGAAATCACGACGCCCGATTACTATCCACTCTCCCTGAACGCTTTGGTGGCGGCCTGTAACCAGTCATCCAATCGCAATCCGGTGACACACTTCGATGAAGAGACCGTGGCTCGCGCGGCCGACACATTGCGCGAAAGGAAGCTGGTTCACCTGGTCGACCGGTTCGAATCACGCGTTAGCAAGTATCGGCATGTGCTGTATGAAACGATGAATCTCGGCAGGCCGGCTATCGCGGTAATGTGCGTCCTGATGCTTCGCGGCCCGCAGACCACCGGCGAAATTCGCACCAGGAGCGCGCGCCTCTACGACTTTGGAAGTCTAGATCAGGTGGAAACAACTCTGAATTCCCTGATCTCCAGCGAGCCTCCACTCGTCGTCCGGCTGCCCCGGCAGGTCGGCCAGAAAGAAGTCCGCTACGCCCACCTGCTTTCAGGTGAAGTCAAATTCACCGAACCCGAACCTGAGCTGGATCGGCTCGGTAAACTCGAAAAAGAAGTCGAAGATCTCAAACAGCAATTTGAACAATTCAGGAAACAATTCGAATAAAACGCGAGATCATTAGCGGTCGGCGGTGGCATCGAGATTTCCCTAACCGCTCTACAGGCGCAGCAGTCACTGAGCCGTCCATCCGCCATCAATGAGAATGTCCGTCCCCGTGATGTAGCTCGCATCATCCGAGCAAAGGAATCTCACTAGCTTCCCTATATCTCGCGGATCTCCCCACCGTCCCAATGGCACCTTCGAGAGGATGTGCGCGTTAAGCTGTGGATCATCGATGAACGGCGCATTCAACTCCGTGGCGAATGGACCTGGACTGATCGCGACAACTGTGATTCCGTCGGCAGCCAGTTCCAACGCAAGAGCGCGTGTCAATCCGAGCAGGCCCGCCTTGCTCGCGGAGTATGCTGCTCTTCCCGGCAACGAGACATGACTCATCGTCGATGCGATATTGATGATCCGCCCGTAGCCTCGCCCGCGCATTATCGGCACAAATGACCGGCACATCAAAAAGGCTGAAGTTAAGTTGGTGTCAACGACCTTGCGCCATTCATCGAGCGTGAAATCAACCAACGGCTTGCGCACATTGATCCCGGCGTTGTTGACGAGGATGTCCACGCGCCCGAAACGGGATTCGATCTGTTGCGCCAGTGCTTGGACTTGTGGTTCCTGCGTGACATCGACAGCAAATACGTGGGCGGCAGTGCCAAGTCGCTCGGCCTCCTGCGCCGTCTCTTTGAGCTTGGCTTCATCACGGCCGATCAGTGCCAGTGTTACGCCTTCGCTCCCAAGTTCGAGCGCGATCGCTTTGCCCAATCCGCGACTGGCTCCTGTGACCAAGGCTATACGATGCTGTAAGGTTTTCATCTTCCGCGTAAAGCGGTGCGCGGTTCAATCAAGAACCCATCAATCCGACCTTGCCTCCGCCGTAGACGAGGCCGATATCGGGCTGTGCCAGTTCCGTTCCAAGAACCTCAGCGGTGGCACGGTATTCGGGACGACTGCCAGGACTGGAACCGCAGAAGACGCAGATTCGCTTCATTTCGCCATTCTAGATGCCATACGTCGCCCTCGATAACGAATGTGTGATTAGCTTTTTGGGGAATCCAAACGGGAAACCACGAGGCGTTGCTAACGGGCCGAACTTGCTAGCTCTAACTGGGAGGCAGGGATTCGAACCCCGATAAGCAGATCCAGAGTCTGCGGTCCTACCGTTGGACGACCTCCCAAGGCCGAACTTTTAAGTCCCGCTCTGGAGTTCGTTGAATCCACGGGACGGCCCCGCCGATTAGACGTAATCCTTGACGGGACTTAGAAATCGTAACAGAAGAGTGCGGGAAGGCTCAAGGCGTCACGAGTGCTTCTTTAGGTTCTCTCGTGTTTCACGCGCTTCAAAGCCGTCGCCGGTCCATTCGATAATCAAGTCGTTGAACACCACAGCATCCAGGAGAGTCTTGACGTACTTAACGGCCTCTTCGGTGAGGGCTGCGCGGAGTTCGTAGGTGAAACGGCGGCCATCGATCGACAGGATCTTGATCAGACAGATCTGGTCGGGTGTATTTAAACCCTCCACTTCAATATGGAAGAAGGGGTGAGAGATCGATTCGGTCGTCACTTTGTTAATAATCGCACAAAAAGGAAAGCCCGGCGCGGGCGGGCGATCCGGCCTCGAGATGTGATTCAAGATTGAGGCTTCGCCTTTTCCTGAGACCCGCCATCCGGTCGAGGCCGCTGATGGCAAGCAGATATTCCGTCTTTCTGCTTGCTTTCTGATTCCGATAAGATGCTGGTGTGCCGTCTCCTCAAGCAATGAGTAAGGGGAAATTAATTCGCGATGCTGTCCACGGTGACATCGAGATGAGTTCTCTCGAGGTCGAACTGATGGACACACCTGAATTTCAACGACTGCGGGGCATCAAGCAGTTAGGAACGGCTTATCTGGTCTTTCCTTCCGCCGTTCACACACGCTTTGAGCATTCGCTGGGTACGTCGTGGATGGCGTATCGCATTCTCCAGGCTGTCCGCCGGGCCGAAGCGATTTCGCAGGATGAGGAAAGGCTCATTCGAGTGTCGGCACTTCTTCACGATGTTACGCACATCCCATTCGGACACACTCTCGAAGATGAACGCCGCGTTCTGCCCCGGCACGACAAAGATGAAGAGCGAGTCGATTACTTCTTCCGAATGTCGGCTGTAGCGCGGATCCTCAAACGTGAAGGGTTGCAGGAGCCTGTGATCGGGATCTTGAAAGGCGACGAGACCTATCGATCGGATATCGTCGGCGGCGCCATCAGCGCCGATCTGCTCGACTACCTGCGCCGTGACACTTATTTTTGTGGACTTTCTCAATACTACGATCCGCGCATTTTTGAGAGCTTCATCATTGACAACAACAGACTCGCCATGAACCTCGAAAAGCACGGCATGTTGCGGCACGATGCGCTTTCGGAGCTCGTCAACCTGCTCCGCATCCGCTACACGCTTTCCGAGCGGGTGTATTTTCACCACACCAAAATTTCTTCGGGCGCCATGATTTCCAAGGCCGTCGAGCTTGCACTTCGCGACGGATTGAGCGTCCAGGAACTGCGTACGTTAAAGGACGAGACTCTGCTCTGGATGCTGCGCGAACTCTATACTCGGAATTCAACGGTGGCCCACCTTCTGAACCGGCTGGATGCCAGGCACCTGTTTCGGGCTTGCTATGTCTTGACGACCGGCGTCGGCGAGAAACGGCGTGTGGAAATCGTCGGCCGATTCCATCACGATCTGGAAGCCAGAGAGGCCGCGGAAACAACCATTGCGCGCGCTTCGGGAATTCAGCCGCACGAGATCATTATTTATTGTCCGTCGTTTGGCATGTCCTTATCCGAAGCGGAGGTGCCTGCCCGGTGGGAAGGCGGCGGCATCCGCCCCCTGTCGGCGACCAACAACGAGGAAATCCGTATACTGAAAGAAAAGCACAAGGAATTGTGGAAATTCTATGTGCTGATCGACCGGGGTGTCTGGGATCGCGCAGAGCGCGTCAGGAACGCAGCCGCAGCCTATATCGGTATCGAATGATTTCCTCTACGTTCTTTTTCCTCTTTTCCCAACTTGGTGTGGGAATGATGCTCACGCTGCTCTTCATTTCGCCGCGCAGCGTCGGAAACAGGTTTTTCAAATTTGCAAGTCTCACTGCTGCAATTTTGTTGGGCGTAACACTCGGGTTTAACTTTCTATTTCCGTCGCCGGTCAGGCAAAGCCAGCTCCCCGTAATGTTCTTGTTAATCTCAGCCGGGCTGACGGTCATTTATAACCGCGCCGTCGATATCGACAAGTTCGCTGCTGCCTTCGCGCTGCTGACAGGCGCCACAGTAGCCGGTCTTGTCTCTGTTGCAACCGATTCACTGGCATTCCATCATTTGTTGCCGCTGGGCGGCTGGGAGAACTGGGTGCTGGTTATCAATCATCTCGCCGCAACGGCGTTGCTGGGATCGGTGATGCTGACAATGATCTTTGGCCACTGGTATCTGGTCATTCCCCGTCTTTCGATCGACCCCTTGAAACGTCTCACGAAAGTGCTCATCGCTGCGATCGCAGTTCGAATTCTCACAATTGCCGCGTCATTCCTGGTGCTCCAGTTGAAGCAAGTGATTCCGTTCAGCGCCGTTCTCCGCGAATTATTCGTTCAGCAGGGAATCTTCTTTTGGCCCCGCGTCATCTTCGGCGTGTTGGCGCCGATTGCCTTGGTAGCCATGATCTGGAGCACCGTCAAGATTCGCCATACACAAGCAGCCACCGGCCTGCTCTATTTGGCCGTGGTGGCGCTGCTGTTCGGAGAATTCTTTTCGAAGTTTTTGCTGTTCGCGGTGAGTATCCCGCTTTAATCCGCGTGGTCTTCGGCGGCCAGGAGCTTTTCGATATCTTGCCGGATGCGGTCCTGTTTATTTGGTAGAGCGCCGAGGTATTTCTTATAGATCTTCCAATCCTTGGTTACGACAAACGTGGTGGGAAAACCGATAAGTCCGCCGAACCCATCAGCCACTTCATCATTGCCCACGAGGACGGTGTATTTCATTCCGACCTCCTGAACCTTGGGCTTGATGTCTTCGCGCGGTGACATGACTGTAATCCCGATAATCTGCACATTCGGATACTGGTCGTGTAATTGATTGAACTTCGGAATTTCAGCGATGCACGGTTCGCACCAGGTCGCCCAGAAATCGATGACCGAGACCTTGCCTTTGAGATCGTCAGCTTTGATCTTGCCGCCGGCGACATTTTCGAGTTCAAAATCGGGAGCAGGTCCCTTGGGCTGGGCGGCTTTTGTGTCGGAATTCGAACCCGGCCGGCGCGAACCGCAACCAAGTAAGGCCAGCACGACCGCGAGCGCCATGGCTGTCTTCTTCATAGCCCATTACTATAGCGTATAATCTGGCCGCGATGGTACATCGGAAAGAGCTACAACAATTGTTGGCGGAACTGAAACTGAAAAAGACATCCCAGCGCGCGCTTATCTGGAAGGCATTGCTGGATTCGAAGGGCCATCCGTCGGTGGAAGAAATACGCGATAAGCTGCTGAAAGAAGGGCACCGGATCGGCCTGGCCACGATTTATCGGACGCTGAAAATCCTGCTTCAATCGGGATTCATCCGCCAATCCAAGATCGAGGGGATGGCACGATATGAACCGCTCATCAAGCAGCCCAACCATCTTCATTTCATATGCAACATTTGCAGGAGCACCGTCGAGTTTCCCTCGCGGCGAATCGAAAATCTCATTCGGCAAGTGACCGATGAATACGAGTTCGATGAGCGGTACAGCGGCTACGTGATCTTCGGCATCTGTAAGGCCTGCTTCCGGCAGCAGCGGAAACTCGAAGCCTTCAACGAACAACAACGCCTCGAAACCACCGTCGTCCGCGACGCGCTCGAACTCACGCTCGCCATCGAACGCCGCGGCTATACGTTTTACACGAATGCTTCGCAGAAAACCAAAAGTAGCAGCGGCCGGCGGATGTTTCAGCGGCTGGCTGCCGAGGAGTCGGACCATCTGCGGCGGCTTCAGCAAGAGCATCGGTCTTTACTTGAGAAAAACCAGTGGCTCAAGCGCGAGCCGGCGCGTCTGCCGCTGAGCCGAAAGATTGTAGAAGAAATCTTTCCGCAGAAAGAATTGCTGAAGATCGAGGTCAAAGATGAAACGAGCGATATCGATGCCTTGAACATCGCGATGAATCTGGAGCGCCGCTCTCATCAATTCTTCAAAGACTTTGCCGACCACATTGCCGATACGAACGGGCGAAAGGTCTTCATGGACTTCGCCAAAGACGAAGAGTCGCACCTGAAGGCTCTTGTCGCGGAGTACAAAACTCTGGTGGGGTCATAGCCCATCTTACCGAACTATGAAACGTATTGCAGTCATACCCGGAGACGGGATCGGGATCGATGTCACGCGTGAATCCATGCGTGTCCTGCGGCGCGTCAATGAAATCTTCGCTGCTCGATTGGAGTTCGTCGAGTTCGATTGGGGCGCTGAGAAATATCTCAAAGAGGGCATCGCGCTGCCGCCAGGCGCGTTTGAAATGTTTCGCCGGGACTTCGATGCCATTCTGTTCGGGGCCATCGGCGATCCTCGCATTCCCGACCAACGCCACGCTGCCGAGATACTTCTGGCTCTTCGTTTCGGTCTGGATCTGTATGCGAATGTCCGCCCTGTCCGGCTAATCGACGAAAGGCTCTGTCCATTGAAGGGCGTGCGCGCCGAGGATGTGAACTTCACCGTGATCCGAGAGAACACCGAGGGCGCGTACGTCAACTCCGGCGGCGTTTTCAAGAAAGGCACTCCGGATGAAGTGGCGACCCAAGTGGAGGTCCACACGCGTAAGGGTGTGGACCGGATCCTCGAGTACGCGTTCGAGTATGCGCGCCGGAACGGGAAAACGAAGGTCTGCATGAGCGACAAATCCAATGTGATGGCCTATGCCGGCGAGCTATGGCAACGTTGCCTTAAGGAGGCCGCCGCCCGCCACCCTCAAATTCAGACGAGCCATCTCTATATCGATGCGCTTTGCTTGCTGATGGTACGGCAGCCGAAAGATTTTCAAGTGATTGTGACGAACAATATGTTCGGCGATATCGTCACCGATCTGGCCGCGGCACTGCAGGGCGGGCTGGGTATGGCGGCTTCCGGAAACATCCATCCGAACGCCGTTTCGTTGTTCGAGCCCGTCCATGGTTCATCGCCGCCTCTGGCGGGAAAGAATCTGGCCAATCCGATGGGTTCCATTCTCACTTCCGCCATGATGCTCGACCACCTGGGCCTTGGTGATGCCGCTCGAGCCGTGGAGATTGCAGTCATTGCCTGTGTGAAAGAAGGCAAGACGACTCAGGATATCGGCGGCTCTTTAGGCACTCGTGAAGTCGGCGAGGCGGTGATAGCAAAAATTCAGTAACCGAAATAGCCACAAAAAAAGCACAAAATACACAAAGGATCTCTTTTCTGAATTTTGTGCCTTTTTGTAGTTAGATCAGATGTATCAGTGGTGCGTGTAACCACTGTAGCTTTTTACTTCGAGATCTTCGATGCCCTTGCACGATATCGCCTCAACAAAGCGGTGCGCGAGCTGGATGTCTGTCAGCAGGGGAATACCGAAGTCTGCGGCCCGCCGGCGGATTAGATAATCGTTCGTCAGTTCTTCTTCCTGATAGTTCTTAGGAATGTTCAAGACCAGGTCTATTTTCCTCTGCGTCAAATACTCCAGAGCGTTTGGGCTCTGTTGTTCAAGAGGCCAGTACAGTTCTGTGACTTGTACGCCGTTTTCACGAAGAAATCGTGCGGTCCCATGCGTGGCGTATAGCGTCAACCCCAGCCGTTCAAGCATGCGTGATTTTTCAAGGAAAGTTGCTTTAGCCTCAATGGGCCCTGTGGAAAGCAGAACGCTTCGAATAGGCAGCCGATAACCGACCGATAGCATTGCTTTAAGAAACGCTTCCTCAAAATCATTTCCCAGACAGGCGACTTCTCCGGTCGAGGCCATCTCCACACCCAGCGTTGGGTCTGCCCCATCCAGACGCGTAAAGGAAAAATGGGGCGCCTTTACGCCGACGTAATCGAGATCCAGCGATGAGTTGTTCAGCTTTGGCACAGGATGGCCCATGATCACCTTGATCGCCTGCGCAATAAAATTGGTTTTGAGAATCTTCGAAACAAAGGGGAAACTGCGTGACGCTCGTAAGTTACATTCGATAACCCGCACTTCGTTCCCTTTGGCCAGAAATTGAATGTTAAAGGGCCCATCTATCCTAAGCGAACGTGCTATCTCTTGTGTGATCTTCCGCACTCGACGGATAGTTTCAAGGTATGTTCGCTGGGGTGGGACTACTAAGGTTGCATCACCCGAATGCACGCCGGCGTTTTCCACGTGCTCTGAGATGGCGGACGCGACCAACTCACCTTTCGATGCAACCGCATCGATTTCGAGCTCTTTGGAATTTTCAAAAAACTTGCTGACAACTACCGGATATTTTCTGGAAATGCCGCTGGCTCGATGAAGGTATTGTTCCAGCTCGCGACTGTTGGAAGCCACAGCCATCGCCGCGCCGCTCAGCACGTACGATGGTCGAACGATGACCGGATAACCGACTCTTGCAGCAAATGCCTGGACATCCTGCAGACTGACGGCTTCCGTCCATTCCGGCTGGGCGATACCAAGTTGATCCAGTAATCTGGAGAAGCGATGCCTGTCCTCGGCGGCGTCAATACTGTCGACAGGAGTGCCCAGTATTCGGATTCCTGCCTCGTGAAGCGGAAATGCCAGATTGTTTGGCACTTGACCGCCAACGGCAACGATTACTCCCAACGGCCGCTCTTTCGAGCAGATACCGAGAATGGTCTCCAGGCTCAGCTCTTCGAAATAGAGAGTGTCGCACTCATTGTAGTCCGTGCTGACGGTTTCCGGGTTGCAGTTCACAATAACGGTATGGTAGCCAAGCTCCCGCAGTGTCTTTACGGCATTCACCGAACACCAATCGAACTCCACCGAGCTACCGATTCTGTACGGTCCGGAACCGAGAACCACAATGGACTTCAGAGGTTCGGCATGCGGGGCTATATCATCCTCATGACCGTTGTAGGTCAGATATAAATAATTTGTCTGTGCAGGGTATTCGGCGGCAAGTGTATCGATTTGTTTGACGCAGGGGAAAACGCCTAAGGTTTCCCGCTGCTTGCGAATCTTTGTCTCGTCCGACCGCTGTAGATCCGCGATCTGGCGGTCTGCAAACCCGGCCTGCTTTGCCTCGAGCATCAATCCGGAAGAGCAGCCGGTTCGGGAAGCGGCTCTGATTCGGTGCTCAAGTTTTACGATGTGTTCGATTCTCTGTAGAAACCATAGGTCGATATGGGAGAGCTCATGGATCCGCTGGATTGGATAACCGTGTTTGATAGCTTCTGGTATGGCAAAGACTCGCTCATGCGATGGATCGCGTAACTCGGATTCGAGATCTCGAAATTGAAACTTCCCCGCATTTCCCACGAGGCCCGAAACTCCAATATCCAGCATACGCAGGGCCTTTTGAAATGCCTCCTCGAAACTACGCCCAATGGCCATCACTTCCCCAACGGATTTCATGCCCGAGCCCAGCCGTTTGGAGACCAGCCGAAACTTCTGCAAGTCCCAGCGAGGCGCCTTCACCACAACGTAATCCAGCGCGGGCTCGAAGCATGCACTTGTCGAGGCGGTTACCGAGTTCCGCATTTCGACCAGGCTCGATCCGAGTCCTAGCTTGGCAGCAACGGATGCCAACGGATAGCCCGTCGCTTTCGAAGCCAAAGCGGAGCTGCGCGAGAGTCGCGCATTGACCTCAATGACTCGGTAATCATCGGAACTGGGGTGGAGCGCAAATTGAATATTGCATTCCCCGACAATCCCCAAGTGGCGCACGACTTTTATGGAAATACTCCGCAGCTGATGATATTCGTCGTTGCTCAGGGTCTGGCTGGGCGCGACGACAATGCTTTCACCGGTGTGGATACCCATCGGGTCGAAGTTCTCCATGTTGCAAACCGTCACGCAATTGTCGAAGCGGTCTCGAACGACTTCGTACTCGATTTCTTTCCACCCTGTCAGATATTCCTCAACCAGAACCTGTGGACTGTGAGCCAGAGAGCGGCTGACCCGCTGCTGCAATTCTTCGTCATTGGTGCAGAGTCCAGATCCCAAGCCACCAAGGGCATATCCCGAGCGCAGCATGACCGGATAACCAATAGTGTGCGCCGCTCGAATCGCATCCTCCAAACCGGTTGTGGCGATACTCCTGGGTACCCGAACTCCGATTTCAGTGAGCTTGCGGACGAAGAGATCTCGATCCTCTGTCTCCCGAATCGCTTGAATTGACGTACCGAGCACCTGAACATCGTATCTTTCAAAAACACCGGCTTGGTCCAGCGCGAGGCCGCAGTTCAGTGCGGTCTGACCGCCAAAACCGAGGAAAATACCATTCGGTTTCTCCTTCTGAATGACCTGTTCCACAAAATAAGGACTCACGGGCAAGAGGTAGACTTCGTCGGCCAGGTAGTCCGAGGTCTGAATTGTCGCGATGTTGGGATTAACAAGAATGGTCCTTATACCGAGGTCCTTCAAGGCCTTCACAGCTTGGCTTCCCGAGTAGTCGAATTCGCCGGCTTCTCCAATCTTGAGGGCCCCGCTTCCAAGGACCAGAACCTTTTCGAATCTAGGAGGCATGAACCATCCTCAGAAAGTCGTCGAAGATGAAATTTGTGTCTACCGGACCCGGGGCCGCTTCGGGATGAAACTGTACGCCTCTGAAGGGCAGCTCGCGGTGTCTTATGCCTTCGTTGGTACCGTCGTTGGCATTGACGAACCATGCTTCCCAGGCGCCGGGAAGACTTTCTACATCGACCGCATAGCCGTGATTTTGAGAGGTCACGTAGCAGCGGTCTGTGCCGATTTCAACGCATGGTTGATTCTGACCTCGATGACCAAACTTCAGCTTGTATGTGTTTCCTCCAGCCGCCAGCGCAAGAATCTGGGACCCGAGGCAGATACCGAGCAAGGGCACCTGCTTTTGCATCAATTTGCGGATATGCGTAATGGTAGTGTCGCACATTTTCGGATCACCTGGACCATTAGAGATCACGACCCCGTCAAAGTCTTCACCCTCAAAATCGTAGTCGTAGGAAACTCGCAATACAGTTACACCGCGGTTCACTAAATTTGTCAGAATGCTTCGTTTGCAACCGCAATCCACTAAAACGATTCGAGGCGCACCCGTCCCGTAGAGAATCGGTTCGGCTACGGTGACCTGACGGACGAGGTCCTCTTTGTTTGGATCAGAAAAACCCACATCCACGCCATCCACAACGATCTTACCGAGCAAACTACCATGGCTTCTTAAGTACTTTGTGAGGGCGCGGGTATCCACTCCATAGATGCCTACAACACCTGCTTCAAAAAGCCATTGGTCGAGACTGCGGCTCGCTTTCCAATGGTGATATTGAACGGCCAGGGTGGAAATGATGAGTCCTGAAACCTGGATACGATCGGATTCAAATTCATGATTCAACCCATTCGATTGCGCAACGGCTGGAACGCCATAATTTCCGATGAGTGGATATGTAAGAACTAAGATTTGTCCCTGGTACGATGGATCTGTCAATGTTTCGGGGTACCCCACCATTCCGGTGTTGAACACTACTTCTCCGGATGCAGCCTTGGGAAAGCCGAACACACGGCCTTCGACAGTGTATCCATCTTCGAGCACAAGGATTCCTTCTCGATTCATGCAATTTCCTCACACACGGCCGTCGGTGTCGGGGGAATTTTCTCAATATTCCGCGTCAAGGGTATAGACCTGAAGGAGCATGGCCCAACCATACAAAGGTGCTGAAGTCGTATGGCACCGTTAGAATTAGTTGCCGTCTGGATGCGTGGATCGTCGATTACTACCTCTTGCGGGTGACTAAGACGTTTTCCAAGAATAGGCAGTCCATACCCGTGCGGAGAAACGTTTCAAGCGCTTCTGCCGGTGTGTTGACAATCGGTTGACCT
>MNKP01000050.1 GCA_001920875.1 Acidobacteria bacterium 13_1_20CM_2_55_15 | reverse complement strand
TATCCATAATAGAAATACGGATACGGCCTGACGATCACCGGGGCATATGGCCGGACGTATGGCCTCACAAACGTTGGATGTGTCCTGACGACAACCGGCCTACCAGCCGCTGCGAGGTGACGCGAAGCCATAGCTGGAACCGGCACCAGCAAGATGGCTGCTATCGGTATACCAGCTGCTATTCTTGAAAGCCATTGCATTTGATTTCGCCTCCTTCCCAATGCGCCATTCTGGACATTCCGGAATAGTTAGACGACTGGATGTGCGAATTGATGCCCGCAGAACCGCCTTTGTGTGGCTACGTGTTCACAAAAAGTGAACAGACGCAATTGCGACACACCGGGTCACGCGAGATATCAAGATTCCTGCGGAAGTTCAGGGCTTCGTCGCTATTCACGACGTCCGCCAAAGGATGCTCGTGAATATTGCCGATCGGACGGTGGAAGAAACAGGGGCGAACTGTTCCATCGGACTCCACAACCGCAGATACCCATGGAGCGTTGCATCTGGGCGCCATTGCTGGAATTTGTCCCAGACGGGAACGGAAGCGAAGCGGGATGCGGCGAAGTTTTTCAGCGTTTTCAACAACGAAGCCTGATTCAATCTCGTTCTCGTATTCAGAAATCAGCGCTTCGATTTCGCTCTCGAGCGCGGCAACTTCGGCTGTGTTCAATGCGACGGTGGCCTGATGTCCCGGTGACCAGCCGCCCGGGCGATTGAAGGCGTTTGAAGTTGTATCCACAGCCAGAAAGGAAATCGAATTCAAATTCAGCGCCCGCGCCACGTGTACGGTATTCCGAAGCTCGCCAAAGTTACCTTTCTGGATCGTACAGCGCCCGTGGATTGGCATTTCGGCCCGGAGTTGACGCAGAGCTTCGATCCCGCGTTGCAGCCGTCGGTAAGCGCCTGGGACACCGCGAATTTTGTCGTGGATATCGGGCGGCCCGTCGATCGAGACGATCAAGTCATCTATCGATGCAGCGACGATGTCGGCACGTTTTTCAAGCGTCAAACCCGCAGTAAGAAGAGTAACGCGCACGCCTTCGGCGCGGCACACGCGCGACAGGGAAGATATGTCGGAATGCATCAGCGGCTCGCCGCCGGAGAATACGATCCATTTCACGTTGAGCTCGCGAAGGCTGGTCAGGTGCGGCTCGAGATCGCGCGGGGTGATTTCTCTAACCTGCCGGATGCGCCAGATATCGCACATCACACAGCGGCAGTTGCAGCGGTTGTGCGGGAAGATTACCAGGATCGGAAGGCTTGTGATCCGGTGATTCATGCCGATAATTCTTTTCCGGCGAGCCGAATGTTGCCGGATAAACTGTTGCGCGCCGTCTGCAGCAAACGGCGCACAGGGGCTCGGACCAGGCGATCGGTTCCACCGATGCGGATCCACTCCATACCTTTTCGCGCGATCTTAGACCAACGCTGAGCCATCTCAGCAGAGAGCAGATGCGGTCTCCCGGAAACCATGACGAGTTCGATGCTTCCGACATCGGCCTCCACCAGCGTTTCTGCGGGAGTCGAACCATTCGAAGCAAGCGCGATCAGGTTTGCAACGGCGCCGGTGCGAACGGTACCCTGGCCACCGCGCAGGCGCAGAATGGCGGATGCGGATTTTGTCACCATGCCGTAAATCGCGTCGGCACCGACTTGCTCTTCCTGATGCGCCGATCGGACTTCATCGAGCAAATCTCCTTTTGCGGTTAGCGCCGAATCGCTACCTAACGCGATGTCCTCATGACTGGACATCGCGTGTGCCTTGAGCGTCGCACCCAACATGAATCGATTCGACGTGGGACACCACACGAGCGCTGCTCCACGCCGGCGACGAAGCGCATGTCCGTCGCCGTTCAGCCCGACACCGTGAACAAGGACAGTCCTTCCATCGAGTGCTCCGAGCCGATCGAGAACGAAAATCTCATCTCTGCTGCGAGTATCGGTTCCCTCGCCCAAATGAATGATGAACGGAGCCCCGGAGGGTGTCGAGGCTAACGTCCGGCGCGGATCGTTCTCAAAGTCCAGCGAGTGCGCCCAACCATAACGTTTGACAACCTGCACGGGAAAGTCTTCTCCGAACGTCTCGTCGTACGGATTGTGGTGGCAAACCGTCGTCACACCGGATAGCAGATTCTTGAGGCCACCCCACCATAGCCGCACCGGCCTCGGTACGGAGCGATGCTCGCGTAACGGTGAACGTTCAGGCTGATAAATATCATCGGCCCACTCTCGGCTGTTCTTGTAGGGACCATCGCCGAGACGTGGAAATAAATTGAACTCAAGATGATCGTGAGCATTGATCAGACCGGGCAGAACCAGGTAACCGTCCAGATCGATGTTTGAAGAGGACGGCGAATCCACCGCCGGCGCAATTCGCGCAATGTGGCCATCCTTAATTTCGACATCCGCGCGAATTGCCGTTTTTGAATCGACGGCTATTCGTGCGTTAACGAGCTTGACCTGTGGAAACATGTCTTGTTGCGCGCCTTATGTGGTTCTTGTGGTTTCTCCCCTCCTGAAATGACATACAAAGATTGCGGGGAGTCGCATCATTGCCTCGAACTCCTGTCCCTTTCCCGCCTCTTTAAAAATGTGGCGCTCCTCTTCCCCGAAACATGCCTCGACTTGGTTCAGAAGCTCGAAGTCTTCAGCCTCGAACGCACAACAAATCTCGGGAATCGAGTACCGGAAGCTGGATATTTCGAGAACCGTCTCACGGTGCCGAAATGTCCGCTTCCAGCCGTGCAGATGGCCCAAAGGATGGAAATCGCTGACAAACAAATGGCCGCCGCATCGGACTATTCTCGATAACTCGGCCGCAAAGCGCGAAAGATCCGGGATGTAACCGACAGCGAACGAGCACACCGCAAGATCGCTGCAGTGGCTCGCGACAGGCATCGCCGCACAATCCGCCAAAATCAACTTATCCTCGATGCCCGCTTTGCCTTGGGCTTGTGCCAGCATCTTCGATGAGAAATCCAGTCCCGCGCCGAACCGCGCCCCCCGATGCAGGAGATTCAGCAACCATCTTCCGGTTCCGCACGCGACGTCAAGCGCCAACATTCCGTTTGCTTCGAAGGGCGGAAGCAATGGTCCGATGATCCTTTCTTCCAGTGCCAGCAGCGCATTCGGATCGCGGTCGTACGTTTCTGCCCAAAGCAAATGGGCGGTTGCGGCCGAGATCACAGGCTCT
This sequence comes from Acidobacteria bacterium 13_1_20CM_2_55_15, assembly GCA_001920875.1. Classification (GTDB taxonomy): domain Bacteria; phylum Acidobacteriota; class Terriglobia; order 20CM-2-55-15; family 20CM-2-55-15; genus 20CM-2-55-15. The sequence continues at coordinate 25,657 of MNKP01000050.1, read as the reverse complement.
CCGCCTCCGGCTTGCGCAGATGCACGAGCCATTGCATTAACTGCAATTCATACGGAAAGTTGTAGAAGCCCACCCGGTAGCGCCATGCGCTGATGGTTTGCAGAGTGCGGCGTCCCCATCGCGGAAGCCGCGGGTCCTGCACTGTGGGCCAACGCGAACTCAGAACGAGTCTGAAGTTGTCGATTCGTCTTTTGGTGGAGGGCTTAAGCCACGGTGTCAGCGGATCCTTCCGAGTTGAAAAATCCTGCCAGGGCCGTGTCATCCACTCTTCGAGCGTCTTGGGAAATTCGAACTGTCCTTCCACCTCTCCGTACATTTGCTCGCGCTGAGGAACAGGAGTGTAGTGATAGAGGATGATCTCAGATGCCGGATTAAGCTGCTTGATGGTGCGAATGAACTGCAGACATTCACGCGTGTCGCGCTCCGGGGCCTTCGGATTGCCCACGACAAACGAAAACTCCGGAATGATATCGAACTGGCGAATGCGACGGGCAAGTTCCAGAGTCTGTTCGGCCTTGAGGTGCTTGTTCATCTCCTTGAGCACCCAGTCCGACCCGGATTCCGCCCCAAAGAAGATCATCGTGCAGCCCGCCCGTCGAATAGCTTCAAAAGTAGCGTCCGAGAAACGAAGCATCAGGTCGATACGGGCTTCGCACCACCAGCGCAATCCCAACGGCGCAATACGGTCCATCAGTTCCCGCGCGTGGTCCTCGCGCAAAAAGAAATTATTGTCATAGAACTGGATGGAATCCGCGCCGAAGTTTCGCGCCAGATGGCGCAGGATGCTTTCGGTCCTGGCGGGCGACTCCATTTTCTGCTGCGCTCCATATGCCGTAACAACGCCGCAGAAACTGCATTGATATGGACATCCTATACTGGCTTGGTGCACGGCAGTGCGTCGGCCGAAAAACGACGGTCGGAGGTAGTCCTCGACGGGAAGCCGATGATAGGGATACCAGGAAAACGCATCGGGGCCTTTCATCGGCCGTTCGGGATTGTGATAATGCCTGCCTGAGCCATCCTTAAAAGACAGACCACGAACGCTTTCGAAGCTCCGCTTTTTCCTCAATGCTTCGACAAGTTCCAGCAAAGTCTCTTCCCCCTGGCCGCGAACCGCAAAGTCGACATAATTCGCGTTGAGCACTGCAGCAGTGTAAATAGTTGGAAAGTAACCGCCCCACACGATCGGAATATGAGGAAACGCAGCGCGAATGCGGCGGCAGGTCTCAACTGCGCAGGCCATCTGCGGCCCTGGCATCACCGTCACAGCGAGCAATTCGACCGATTTCTCCCGCATTAGTGCCAGCAACGTCTCCGTCGGATTACCATCCAGGTTTCCATCGACGATCGAATAATCTTCACGTCCTTCAAGCACTGCGGCGAGAGCCAGAATGGATAGAGGAAATCTTCGGTTCCGCGGCTTGGTTGCTCTCGGACTGTAAAGAATGATCATGAATAATCACCCTTCCGTCTCTCAAAGGTCAACACGACATGGTCTGCCAGAGCCCGAAAGCCTCGGCATCCGCCAAGCCACGGATCAATCCGGGCAGCGAATTCGAACGAGCGGGGGAACCGAACCGCGAGGCGTCCGAGATAAGACGGGGGAACCGCGACGCCAATCCCCTTCCAACTTTCGAGACGAAAATATCGTGAGAACATCTCTTGCAACTGCCGGATTGTCGGGTAATGCACCAAGACGCTGGAATCATCCGACAACGCCGCCACAACACCATTGCGGGTAAAGCGACGGAATGCCTTCTTAAGATTGGCACCAGACAGATAGAAGATCGTTTCCCACAGACATAGAGGACTGAATATGCAGAAGATGGCTTTCCCGCCGGGCTTCACGAAACGGGCAAGGTCGCAGGCCGTACGGCGTAAATCCGACACGCAGTTCAACCCGGCGAAGTTCGAAAATACGCCGTCGTAGCGCGCCTCAATTTCAATCGAGGCTATCCGCTCAGTAGGAATGCACCGAAAATCGACGGGCGCGCAAGCGGAAGACCGTGCAAGCCGGCCACGCGCTACGGCAATCATTCGAGGCGATGCATCGCACGCGAGCACTGCGACTCCCCGGTGCGCGAGGTGCAATGCATCGATGCCTGTGCCGCAATTGATCTCGAGGATCCGCTGTCCCGCGCGGAAAGTCCGATCGGTCTCCATCCAGACCACGCGTCGTTGAGCGCGGCCTATTGAAGAATCCGAGAAGCTTTCATCATAGGTATCGGCGATCGCGTCGAATGGCGCTGCCGTCATTCGCATCGTCATGCTTCAGATTCCGCAAAAGTGTTTCTCAGGCCTTCGCGCGCTTGGGCGATCCTCCCGCGAATTTGAAGCACGGCCGAGTCGGTGTCGGGAACATTCGAACTCAAGATCTTCTCAAGTTCCACCTCGGCACGAAGCAACTGGTCCGCATTCTGGTAGAACTTGCGCGAGTGCCGGCCTCGAATTCGAAAATCGCGGTCGGAACCTTCCGCCCAACTTGTAACTCTGGTGACGCGGTCGGCCACTTCATCGAAATACGGGGTTCCGCGGATCGGATAGGCAACGGTTGTAAAAAAGATATCGGGAGCCGTGCGTTTCACGTGGTGGATCGTTTCCTCGATATCTTCCATCTCCTCGCCTTCGTATCCCCACATCAAAAACATTCCTGTTTGAATTCCGCGGGATCTGCAGACAGCCACCGCGTCACGAACCTGTTTAACGGTGACGCCACGTTCCATTGCGTCCAATACGCGCTGGGAGCCGCTTTCGGAACCGATCCAGATCCGAAAACAAGCGAGCTCCGCAAGAAGGTCCGCCACATGAGCATTCAATCGATCGGCGCGGGAAATGCACTCGAACGGAATCTTGAGACGCCGCTTCTTCATTTCTGCAGCAAATTCAGCGAGCCAACCGTGATGGATGGTGAAAACGTCATCCGCAATCCAAAGCATGTCCGGACTATAGCGGTCCAGTATCCATTCGATCTCATCGACTACCGACGCCGCCTTTCGGCGGCGGTGCGTTTTTCCGTAAACGGCATGGCTGCACCACCTGCAATCGTATGGACAGCCACGCGCGGTGATCAGCGACACAGAACCGGTACCGTGATGGGTTCGCCAGGTCTCCAGATACCGGCCGATGGACACAGACTCGCGGCTCGGCCAGGGTTGCCGGTCGATATCGGGTATGAGCGGTCGAGGCACCGTGCACTGAACTCTTCCGCCATCGTCGATGAAAGCAATTCCTCGGACACGCTGCAGTTCTCCAGGAGAGCGGCCCCGAAGAATCGGCAGCAACTCTTCCATTGTGATCTCTCCTTCACCGATAACGACCACATCGGCTCCCGCCAGGAGATACTCTTCAACATTGGCCCCGGATTCAGGACCACCGACGACCGTTTTCCAGCCGGCGTCCTTTGCTGCTTGAAGAATGCGTACAACGCTCGGCCGGGTCATGAGGTTGGCATAAACGCCAAGAACTTCCGGTTCGGTATTGTGGAGGACATTCAGTAAGTCCGTACGCGAGGAAAAAGTGGTGTCGAAGACTTCGACGTCGAAATTTCGAGCGCGCAAATGAGAGGCGAGATAGAGAATGCCCAAAGGAACGTAGGGCTTCATGATTTGAAGCTCCTTCGCATCCTCGTGCAGGAAATAGCCGTGAGTCAGAAGCAGATCCATGCATTCCACCCGCTAACTGCAGGCCAGCGCCGGAAGCCGCGTCGGATCGGAGTTTCGACATGTTTTTTCCAAACGCTCGACCTGCTCCCACAGTTCGTCCAACCGGGCCCTGCTCGAAGCGCCATCCACAACAGACGCTTCACGCAGTCTGAATCTCGCCGGTCCACGCCAACTCCACGATTCGACTTCCGCATGCAGCGCATCGTGAAGCGCGCGATAAAAGTCACTGGTGTAGGCACCCCGGAACATCATCGACAAATCTTCGCTGTCCACCCAGTTGGTTTTTTCCCCCAGCCCTTCACGAACACGTTCGTAAAATTTCGTTCCGGGCAGAGGGTAAGACACGGACACACCGACATCGTCAGGCTGGGTTTCGCGGACCAATTGAACGGTCTTCTGGACTTCGCGCCAGGTTTCACCTGGATATCCGAACTGAACGAAGAAGCACGCGCGGATTCCGTTCTCTCTCAGAGTGGCCACCGCCCTGGGAATCTGGCTGACGCGCGTACCTTTCTCCATGGCATCCAGAATCCATTGAGATCCGGATTCCACACCCATCCAGACTTCGATGCAACCGGCCCGGCGCAATGACGTGACGGTCTCCTCCTTCATCAGGTCCACACGCGACTGCATCTTGAAAGGGACTGCCGCGTTGCGCTGCTCGACGTGCTCCGCGAGATCCTGAACCCAACGGTCCTGAATTCCAAAGAGATCGTCTGCGAACCAAAGATGATCCGCACCATAGGTCTCACGAAGCTGCTGCATCTCTGCTGCGACGCTTTCGGGCGCACGTGCATGGAAAGAATCGCCGTAGATCGGCTTGGCGCACCAGTTGCATCGGTACGGACAACCACGGCTGGCCACGAGGTTCATGGAAAAGAAGCCGTGCGCTTTACGCCAGGTCTCGCGGTACCGATCGATATCAGCGAGATCTCTCGAGGGGAAAGGAAGCTGATCGAGATCGCGCATGAGAGTTCTCGGAGTTGTTCGAACAAGCGAACCGTTCCGTGGGTGGGCGTATACGAGTCCGCAAATGTCCTGCGGGTTTCGTCCGGTGCCCCCAATCAGAGATTGGATGATGTCAAGGAGCGTCCATTCGGCCTCACCGAGGAGGACATAGTCAGCGCCTTTCGTGAGGTATTCGCAATAGCGGTCGGACGCATCGGAACCATTGACCACGACCTTCGATCCTCCAGCGCGCGCGGTGTCGATCATGGCAAATGCGACTTGCCGCATACGGCTGAGGCACATCTTCGAAAGGAAATTGAAATTATCTTCGTAGATTGCAACCACTCGGGGCCGCGTACGACGGAAGACCTCGCGAAATCCTTGCTCCGGATTTTCCAGCATGCTGTCGAAGACGGCGACGGAGAATCCCTTCTGGCGGAGAAGCGCCGCCGCATACAGCGTGCCGAGCGGCGGATAGGGCTGCATCTTACGAACCTGTTTGCGATCGTAGTAGAGGTGGTAAGAATGGGTCAGCAGAACGTCAACTTTGCCCAATTTGAAATCCTTCAGCAGACCTCTTGAAGTCCGCGATTCAGCTCTTGTCCTGTTAACAATGAACGGCGGGTGTCGAGCATGAAGTATTGGAGCATCTCCGACAAACGCCGAAGATCTTCGCCTTGCAGCCACGGCAGATGATTGCTTCCAAGGCTGACGTCCGCCCACTCTTCGAGCGACTGCGGTTCCTTCACACCCATCTCCCGTAGCTGGGGCCAGATCGGGATTCCGGGATAGGGAGTGAAAATGTTCGGCGAGAACCTGACGTTCGAATACATCCGCGAGATCTGAGTCATCGTCCTGAATGTATCCAGACGGTCCCTTTCAGTCTCGCCGGGATAACCCAAAATCAGGTTGAACGTGACTCGAATTCCCGCGACATTCGCTTTTCGCGCAGTCTCGAACATTTCGTCGATACGTTGATGTTTTTTGTTCATCAATTGGAGTACTTCTTCGGACGCCGATTCCGTTCCAAAACCCATATGGGCCACGCCCGATTCGGCCAACATGCGAACTTCGTCGTCCGTCATGCGGCACAACAAATCCGTTGATGCCTGGAACGTCCAGCGAAACTTGATTCCCGATTGGATGAAACCACTGGCGATCTCGACAGCTCGTTTCACATTGACCGGGAAGTTGGAGTCAAGCAATGCGACATCAGTTAATCTGTAGCGGGAGACCAGGTCCGTCACTTCAGCCACGACGCGTGCGGCTGTATATGCGTTGAATCGACGGTTATAAAAGACCTGATCCGTACAATAGTGGCATGCGTAAGGGCACCCCAGACTGGAGGCATACGGTAATTTCCGCACGCCGGTCACCCGCTCGTAGGCGTCGAAGTTTCCCATTTCAAACGCCGGCGGCGGAAAGTTATTGATGTTTTCCACCGGGCGGTCCGGATTGTGTATCGATCGGCCCTCCGCCTTGAACGAGATGCCTTGAACGCTCTCGAGGGACTTCTTTTCCTGCAGCTGAATGACGGTTTCGAAGAGGGTCCTCTCCCCTTGCCCTCGCGCCACAATATCGACACGGTCCTCCTTCAGGGTCTGTTCGGGCAGAAGGCTGGGATGCCACCCTCCGAAAATGATCGGGACTTCAGGTCTCAATTGCCTCACGAACTGCGCGACATCTATCGCGCACAGGATCATTCGTCCCGTCAGCAGCGAAATACCCAGGCAAACAGCATCGCGGATTTCCCGTGCCAGAACACTCTTGAAATCAGGTTCGATGGACCCGTCCAGGATGGATACACTCATGCCCGCATGGACCAGAGGAGAAGCAAGGCTCAGCAAACTCAACGGAGGACCGAGCGGCGGGCCATCATAGGGTGGATGAAAGAGAATGACCTTCCCGGTCATGGACAATTCGCTCCCACAGCCGGTTCGAGTTGCTTGGCATCCACTTTCGGCTTGGCGACGGGAATGAACCGTTTGAGCCGGCGATTGATCGACAGTTCGAACGGCAGCGCGTAAAAATCGTAGTCGAGCCGCCAGCGCGCCGGATAGCTCAGACCCCTTTGAATAAGCCGGGCTGCCGTGTTGGAGTCGAACTTCGCGATCGGCATTCGATCGAATGCAATGCGGAGATAGTCGCGCATGGTCTGGAGGCGCTGGTGCGCGGGGCCTTTCAGCCACGGCAGTACCGTGTAACGCGGAAAATAGTCGGCCCACCCTTCCAGAGACGGGGGGACCTCAATCCCGTTCTCCTGTGCCTGCTGCATGATCGGTGAACCGGGATACGGCGTGAAAATATTTGTCCAGAATTCAGCGCCCGGAAAGCGGCGGCAGACGTCCATGATGAACGCAATGGTTTGCCGTCGTTCCGACTCTCCTTCTCCGGGAAACGCAAAAATGATGTTGAACGATGGCCGGATGCCTGCCTTCACGCAGCGCTCGGCCGACTGGTAGATGGAATCGAAGTCCTGAAATGTTTTGTTCATCAGCTCCAGGATCTTCGGAGAAGCAGAATCCACACCCTGGCAGATCTGATGCAGGCCCGCTCGCCGAAGCAAACGCAGTTCGTCCTCAGTGAGGCGTGCGGTCAGATTCGTCGTGGCCTGGATGCTCCACTGGAATCGCGCGCCCACATGAACCAATCCCTCGGCAATTTTCAGCGCTCGATCGATATCGACGAGGAAGTTGTCATCTACGACCCAGAGCATTTCCAGGCCGTACCGAGTCGAGAGGTTAAATGTTTCCTCGACCACCTGCTCGGGCGGAAGACCATTCCATTGGCGTCCATAGACTCCAGCATTCGTGCAGTAAGAACAGTTGAACGGGCAAGCAAGGCTCGATATGTACATTGCCCATCGACGGCCGCACAGGCGTGCGTACGCGTCGAAGTCCGCGAGGTGATACGCCTTCGGTGGTAAGTCCACCAGCGGAGTCAGCGGCCTTTCGGGATTGAAGACAATCTTGCCATCCCGTTTGAAGCCGATGCCCAATATGTCGTCCATGGATGCGCCGTCCTCGAAATGGCGGACGACTTCCAGCATGGCGGTTTCGCCCTGACCCCGGACGACGATGTCAACGAAGTCGGCCTCAAGCGTCTGCCGCGGCAGTAACGACGGATGCCAGCCGCCGAGGATGATCGGGAAGTTTTTGTTCCACGCCTTAACGTCGCGCGAGATTTGCACCGTCTGCCGAATCATCGGGCCGGTCACGAGGGAGACTCCAAGACACAGAGCGTCCTTGACCTCGTCCAGGACACGCTGCTTGAAATTTGGGGTGATCGTGGAATCGACGATGCTGACTTGATAGCCGGCGCGAAGCAATGGCGTTGCAACCGCCAGCAGGCTGAGCGGAGCGGTTGCTTCGCTGCTCGCAAAAGCCGGAAAGAAAAATACTACCTTCTTCGAAGCTTTCACGCGTCCGAGGATAACAATCGCTTACATGAGGGATGTCAGAATCCGGTATGGATATCGTAAAAAAATTGTCAGCGGCTATGGTACGGCACGAAGACGGGCAAGAGCGTTAATGCCCCAGCCTCGCCCGCAGTCGGTTGCGTAGATGATCTCTTTCGAATCCGGAGTCCATGCGGGCGACGTCGCATTGCAGCTACCGGCGGTCAGTTGGCGGTCGTCGGCGCTATGGCGTGACTTCAGCCAGATCTGCCAACTCCCATTCAGCAGCCTGCAGTAAGCCAGCCAGACGCCGTCCGGAGAAACCGCCGGAAACCGGGACGCCGGCCCGGACGTGCTTTGCGTGATCGTTGAAGATTCACGCTGAATCGTGAAGAGCGCGGGACCGCCGTGAAGTTGGCCGGCAAAAATGATTTCGGATCCCCTCGAGTCGAATGCCGCCTCCAGAACGTCGTACTCCGGGCCGGCCAAACGGAATTCATCACTTGCTCCTTCCTCCGCATCGTCCCTTTGAATGCTCTTGATCCATAAGCTGCCACGTCCGTGAACCTCACGAATGAACGCGAGCCATCGGCCATCAGGAGAGACCGCCGGCCGCTCTGCATCCTCGACTTCGACCGCAAACGCGACGTCTGTCGCGGAGTGTTGGTCCAAATCGATCCTCACGATCCGGGACGTCGTTCCGGCGAGTTCGGCCATCGCCCGCGACGATCCTGGAATGACGGTCGGATAGAAAAGATCCGCCGTTGCCGTCAAAGAAGACGCTTGCTTTCCGGCAAGCGTGCCGACCGCATATCTGGGATTCTGGAGCGCGGTAAAAGCAATGCGGTCTGTGGCAACTGAGGGATCCGTCATCATCAACGACGCAGCTTCGGACGTGATCCGCCCATCATACCTGAAATCGGTTTTTGCATGGCGCAGGTTGTAGAAAACCGAGGCGGAAAGTCCGGTCAGAAAGATCGCTACAAATACGAACGCAGCTCGCGAGCTCAGCCGCTGCTTCCACGTTTCACGACTCGCCGACGATAAGACCGCGAGAAGGAAGAGATAGAGAGCCAACGTGAAAATCAGCCGCGAGGAACTCATCACCGCTCCGACGAAACCTTCCGAGCCATCGGCGCGGTGAACCGGAAGGCATGCCAGAGTGTACAGGCCGAGAAAGAGCATCGCCTGCCCCCTGCGCTTGACTCGAAGCAATCGGTCTGTGACGAGCACGGAACATGCGATCAGAATGACGTAATGATATGGCCTCGGATTTGTGGAAAGCGCCAGCACAGCCGCCACATATGTTGCGTATTCGATCGTTTCTTTTTCAGTCTCGGCGTGTGCCGGGGTCAGCAGCCACAAAAGCGGTACGAACAACAGGCCCTCGACCAGCGGCTGCAACACGGCATACGCCGACGGCATATTGATGAGCGGTTTCGGATTCAGCTGGGGTTCGAAGACGAACAGGCGATGGAACAGACCGGTTAATGAATTCAAATTGAGCGTATAGGGATCCACGCCTTCTCCCCTCGCTATTCGAGGGAGGACCTGTTCGACCAGAACTCGATTCACCTCAAAGCCGAAGAGCAGGATAGAAAGACCGGCCAGCAGCAGACAGCCGCAAACGAGTCCCGTAACCGCGCGCCATTGCCGCTTGCGAAGAAAATAGAAAAGGAAAGCGAGCGGATAGATCTTGATTGCCGCCGCGAGCGCGATCGCTGCGCCTGACGCAATTTTCCACTCGTTCAAATAAAGCCAGAGTGCAGCGACGATCAAGGCGAGGACAGCCACATGAAGCTGCCCATACAGAAAATGCGTACGCAGAGGTTCTACGGCCAGGAGCATCAAAATCGCGATCCGCATCTTCCCGATCCTGGTCGTCCTCAACAGCAGGAACCCGGAAAACGCCAGAAGTATGAGGTTGATCACCAGCCAGTAGTGTTTGGCCTGTAGCGGAGGCATGGAAGCGAGCGGGACCATCGGCATAGCCGCGTATAGCGGATGAGGCATGAATGACACGATCCGCCTTTCCACGCCGGCGTGATCTTTTTGCCTCTGAAACCAGATCCAGTCGTAAATTCGCGCCAGCGAGTCGCCCTGGCTATAAAGGCGCGCCGCCACGTAATAGTTAGGGAAATCCGTATTGAGAGACCGCCACGCCGGCACAAAGCCCCGCCAGGCGAAGACAGCGGCCAACACCGACAGAATTAAAATTTCTATCCAGGTGCGAAGTTTCGGCACGATCAATCTCCCAGGTCTAACTGGACCTCTGGTGTTCAGGCGCCACCGGGACGAGAATTGGCAAAACAGCAAAGCAAAGCAGAATCAGCGCAAGAGAATGGCCATAGGTGTATTCAAAAAGGCCGGCAAACACAAAACCGGTTAACGCGAGGATCGCTGTCTGCGTAAGGAACCGGTCGTCTCGTGTCCTCGCAATCTTTCGCGCCCTGACAAGGTCACGGAACAAAACGGCGAGAAACAACAATGCCGTTAATGTAACCGGAATTCCAAATTGTGCAGCAATCTGCGCAAGATTGTTATGCAGGTGCCCGTGATAAGCAGGCACCGGGTCTTCGGGCGCCAGGTATGATGTGTAAAGGCTTTCGACGCGGCCGGGTCCCACTCCGGCGATAGGATGATCCCTCACCATCCGCCAGCCGACCTGTAACATCTGCAAACGTTCGGAATTAGAGTAGTAAGCCGGATCGCTCGAATCGTTGAGTCGCAAACGAACGCCGCTTGGTGCGAGAACATACAAGGCGACAGGTAGAAGTGGAAGCGCCAGGATCCATTTCGAGCGCCGCCAGAGGAGGTCAATTCCTAGCAGCAATAAGCACGTGATCCAGGCCATTCGCGTCAGGCTCAACAAGACGGCCAGACCGTTGATGCAGGCCGAGGGCCACCAGCGGCGCCTTTCTTCCCTGTAAACCGACCAGAAGCTGAGAAGTCCCGCGACGACGAGAATTTCGACGGTCCCATACACCATCCAGTGGTGCAGCAGTCCTCCGGATCGTAGATAGAAGCCGGCATCTCCGCCTGCGCTGATTTCACGACGGTAATGCGCCAGTCGCCAGAAGAACTCTCCAATCAAGAAAACGGAACTCAGACTCGACGTAATGAAGATTGCTTTCCAGACTGTCCGGCAATCTTTCTTCCTGCCCAGAGCCGGCAGAGCTGCAAAAAGACTTCCCACCAGAATGATGTGTCGAATTTCACTCCAGCCCAGGGCCGGGCGTGGCGATTGGACCCAAACGACGAATTCCAAACCGGTCCACAGCAGCCAAAACCAGAAACACCGCGGAAAGTCCATTCGCGTCTGGCTGCGAGCGAGCCGCACGAGCCGCAATACGACCGCGATCGATAGAAAAAACTCGGAAGCTGCAATTGAAATGGGGACGAGCGAAAGGCCTGCCATCAAGGCCAGACGGTCGTATCCGGCGCGCGGAATTAACCGACTTCGGCCTGGTTCGTTCTGTGCCTGCGACCGCTCGTTGCGGGGCTTGTCAATGACCAGCAGATGGGCCAGGCTTGCTTTTCGCATGCGTGTTCTCCTATCGGGTTAGGAAGGTCATATCACATTAAGCAGGGTCGAACGTCAGGCAACTGTAGTGAGTTTGTAAAGGTTATGTTAGGCTGACGTTTCCCAACGCAATGACGTCAAACACCTGTCGACCACGGAGTCTCTATGGAGAAGCTACTGATTATTGAGGACGACCGGTCGTTGTACAAACCCATCAAACACGTGTTCGAATACGAAGGGTATGTTCTGCATTTCGCAGCGGATGGCGAGTCGGGCCTCGAAGCTTTTCGCAAGGTGTCGCCAGCCCTTGTGGTCCTTGATCTCAAACTCCCCAAGATCCACGGCCGTGAACTTTGCCGCACCATGAAGCATGAAGCGCCGGAAATTCCAATTATCGTGCTGAGCGCCTTAGCTGATGTAGTCGATAAAGTTCTGCTCCTCGAGCTCGGAGCCGACGACTATGTGACAAAACCGTTCAGTCCCAAAGAACTTCTTGCACGCATACGCACCGTATTACGTCGAGCCCACGCGGCGGTAAACCCCGGCGAAGAGTACACGTTTGAGAATGTATCGGTGGACTTCAACAAGATGGAGTTGACTCAAGGCGGTATTCAGGTTTCATTGACGCCGCATGAATTCAAACTTCTCAGATATTTCGTGCGAAATCCTGAACGAGTGATTTCGCGAGATGAGCTATTGAACGAAGTGTGGGGCTACAACTGTTATCCTTCGACCCGAACCGTGGACAATCACCTTGTGAATCTGAGGCAAAAATTAGAAAAAGATCCATTGCAACCGAATCATTTCAAGACCGTCCACGGAGTCGGCTACAAATTCGTTCCCTAGAACGACTCACATTGGCCGATACTGTCCGGCTATGGTTAAGCTTCGCCTGCGCACCAAATTTCTATTCTCCTTGATTTTTACAACCGCCGCCCTCACCACCACCAGCCTACTGATTGTCCAAAGTTATGCCGGTAAGCACGCTCGCCAGGACATCGATGAACAGGTCGAGAATGCAACGCTGACTTTTCAACAGTTCGCGCTACAACGTCAGACGATGCTCGCCCAGTCCGCTGAAATCGCTGCTAGTCAGCCAAATATCAAAGCGCTAATAACCACGCAGCACGGACCGACCATCCAGGACGCTTCGAGTGATCTTTCGGAAATGGCGGGTGCTGATCTTTTTCTGCTCGCCAACGCGGCCGGTAAAGTGATGGCGCTACACACTGCGACTGACTTCAACCGGGAAACGGCCCAGACATCATTGTCCGGGACCCTCGGCCGCGGGCAATCCCGCGACTGGTGGTTTGGAAGAGGTCATCTGTATGAGGTTTATCTTCAACCAATATATTTCGGCTCACCTCAGAACCAGGTTCTGCTTGGCGTGCTGGTCACGGGTTTCGAGGTGGACCAACGCCTCGCAACGGGAACAGCGCGTGTTACCTCGAGCCACGTGGCGTTTCGGTATGGGACGACAATCATCGCCAGTACACTTCCCCAGGACCAGCAAAATGAACTGGCAACGCATGATGTGCTCGCCGGCGTTCGAGCGCCAAGGATGCAGCAAGTTCGTTTGGGGGCAGAGAGCTTTATCGGGACCACGGTCGAACTGCCGCCAAGCGGGACCCAAGCCGTAACTTTGACCGTGTTGAAGTCTCATGATGCGTCAACTCTCTTCCTTCGGAACATGAACCGGTTATTGCTTGTTGTCGGACTGGCAGCTGTTGTGTCGGGAGGCTGTCTCATATTTGTTATTTCCGACACCTTCACGAGGCCGCTCGCGAAGGTGGTGTCCGGTGTCCAGGCGCTCGAGAAAGGAGATTTCGGTTATCCGCTGAACGTGCATAGCCGCGACGAACTGGGGGAAGTGACAAGCGTTTTTGAGAGAATGAGGAGGACGCTTCACGACAGCCAACAAAACCTGCTGCACGCCGAGCGCCTCGCGACCATCGGCCGGATGGCGAGCTCGATCTCTCACGACCTGCGTCATCCTTTGACAACAGTGCTGGCTTACGCTGAGATTCTCAGTGAGGGTGACATCGACGAAGGGCAGAGAAAGGATGTGTATCGGGAAATTCGTCTGTCGGTGAACAAGATGACAGAGTTGATCTCGTCGGTGCTGGAATTTTCGAAGGCCCAGGAGGCTCTGCACCTCGTTCATGGAGATCTTATCGAGACCCTCGAGCACACGATTGGCACATTTCGGCTACACCAGGAATTCAGGCATGTCCAGATCACGGTCAGCCACGAAGGATCCACAGAAGGCTGGTTCGACTTCAAGAAACTGGACCGAGCGTTCCGCAATATCCTTCAGAACGCCGCCGAGGCGGCTCCGCCCGATTCTGCTAGAATCCAGATCAGAGTTCTGCGCGTCAACGACCACGTAGAAATCTCGATAGCGGATAATGGTCCCGGTATCCCGAAGGAGATTCGCGACGAGATCTTCCAGCCCTTTGTAACTTACGACAAAGTAGGAGGCACGGGATTAGGCCTTGCCGTGGTCCTCAAGATTGTGCAAGACCATAAAGGAGACGTGAAAATCGAATCAAGCGGCCCGGGCGGAACTACGTTTAAAATCATCCTTCCTGTAACTCCGGTAGCCACGCTTGCCGCTTCGAATGTCCCTTCGCATGCAACCATCAGCGGCTGTAGTATGCAAAGCCGCAAAGCGAGCTAGAGTGTAGGCGCGAGCGAGAGGCGGTATTGCCCAAAAGCCGCGCCTCACACCGCTTCCCGGCGGCGAACTGGTTCATCCACTTTCAGCATCCCAAAAAATTTACAAATTACCGACACGGTCCTGACAAACGCAATTTTTTTGGATGGTAAGTTCCATGGGGTATTGCTTCGTCCTGCCTGTGTCTGCAGGTATCTACGGCACGTCAAAGCCGGTTCAGTGAAGGAGCATCGCGCGTGGCGGAAACGGCCTCGGGAGACTTTCTGAAGAAGGACGCAAGAACACCGCTCAGGGGCATGTACCTCGCCGCCGGAGTAAATCTCAGAATCGAAACCAACTCCGAATCCATTCTTCAAATCACAGAGCAGATGTTTGGCCAACCCGCTGCGGGGTTTTCCGATCGAGAAGACATCCGGTTGCGACTGTGGGTAGATGAAATGCGGCATGCCGACGAGCCGCGGCCCAAACCTTATTTCAGAGGGCTGGGCCACATGGTGTTTGCCGGCTTTGATGAGTCGACCTCGGTTTTGATGAATCCGCACGACCGTTCTGCAGTGGGACGATTCACTCCAGAAGCTGCGGTCGACACGAAGTTCTGGAAGATGGTTCTGTTTCCGGCGCTCCTGACTGTTTTGGGTCCCTCTGCGGGATTGACTCCCCTTCATTGTGCGTGTGTATCCTGGAAGGGAAGCGGACTGTTGCTCGCCGGCGGCTCAGGTTCGGGCAAGTCCAGTCTGTCTCTCGCATTGGCCCAGAGCGGTTTCGATTTTCTGGCTGATGACCGCACGCTTATCAGCACGCGCGGCGGGAGCGTTCTGGCATGGGGATTGTCCCCCGAAATGAAGCATTGCTCGGACGCTGTCATCCATTTCCCGGAACTTGAACACATCGAATGCTCAGAAATCGCCAAAGGAGAACGGGTTTTTCGCTTTGACCCCGTCGAGGTCTTCGGTATCACCCGTGTTCAGTGTTGCGAACCACGCTGGATACTTTTTCTCGAGCGCGAATCGGCGCAAGTGTTTTTACTCGATGACATTGAGCTGGAAGTAGCGGCCGAGCGGCTCCAGAAAGATCTTCATCGGGAGACGCCCGCAACGGCAGAGCGGCAACGGCAAGCAATCGAGACGCTTCTGACTCGGGGTTGCCGCACACTCCGTTATGGCGGCGATCCGCACCAGGTCGCCGATGCGCTACTTTGCCTGGTTAAGGGCGGCTGGAACGCCGCGCAGGCAGCTTCATTTTCCGTTCCGAACAAATCCTTCCGCGGTGAAATTACGGCATGCGACCCGCTGCGACGTTTTCGAGCCACGCCTTTGACTATCGACGTGTTGGCGATGGGCAAATCCATACGTGTCGAAACAGACAGTCATCTCATCCTGAAACACGCAACGCGCGCCTTCATACGATTTGAGCGGACGAAAAATGGACCTTCTCAGTTCGTTTGGCGGATTGTATCCGAACCGAGCGAAGAACCGCAGGTTTGTTGGCCGCCGCTGACCGCCTTCAGCGATGAGACAGTTCGTTACATCAATATCGGCCGTCGAAGCTTTGTCGCGATGGACTTGATGGCGCGGGAGGCAGTCGGCATTTTGCCTGAATCGTTTGCTCGAGATGAAACGGGATTCTCGAGCGTGTTCCTGGCAAGCATGTTCTATTTGACTGCCCCAATGCTCGGACTCCAGCCGGTGTCGGCGGCCTGCGTCGCGCAGGGAAAGAAAGGCCTGCTTGTATTTGGTCCTCCGAACAGCGGCAAAACAACATCCAGCTACTCGGCTAGAAAGCTCGGATTGGACTTCCATGCGGATCAGTCGGTCTTCCTGGAACTCGATTCTGGCGCAGTGCGCGCGTGGGGAGATTTTTGGCCCGCTTCGTTTCGTCCTGAAACCATAAGGTTGCTTCCGGAGCTTTCCGCATTAGCACGTACCTTCTCCTACAGAGACAGAACGTTTTTGTGCCTGGACAAGGAACCGTCAATTTCGCGCAACGCTGAGAGCGTCATTCCGACAGCGTGCATTTTTCTCGAAAGAGAAGACGCTACGCCCCGATTGATTCCACTCTCCAATCATGACACCAGAGTACGCGTTCGTGCGACGGCTCCCTTTAAGGACGACGCAGGTTCAACCGAGGAGCGCGAAGCAGTTTTCACCGCACTGAGCCGCTTGCCCTCATACCGTCTCATTTATGGAGATCCATCCGTGGCTGCGGTTTTCTTCCGCAGCGTTTTGAATACTCATCACGTGACGGAGGACCGGCCGTGAACCGCGCATTGGCTGAGGCAATCGTGAACGAGTTGAGTTCATCGAAGACCAAACGGCTCCAGCCCGATATCTGGCGTTCCTTCGACGAACAGGCTTGGAACAAAACTCTTGACTGGCTAGACCTCAGCGGACTCGCGTTGTATTTGAGGCAGCGGCTGGAAACGACGAACGGCCTCGGCATGGTCCCCTCTCGTGTGCGGCAACGTTTAGACCGCTGTGAATCAGAAAACAGGATGCGAGCCGCCGCAATGGCTGAGGAGTTAAAGGTCCTCAGTGAGATTTTCACGGGCGCCGGCATAGAACACATTGTGTTGAAGGGCATCGCACTGGTCCCGGATTACTGTCCTCACCCGGCGATCCGGACACAATATGACTACGACTTCCTGATTTGTCCTGACGCAACCAAGCGCACCGAAAAGGCGCTTCGGGCCGCCGGGTACAAACGAAAAAACTCGGAGAGCGAACACCCTATCGTGTATTACAGGCCGGAACCTAACATCAGGTTCGCGGCTGACTTCATGGGTCTTTATTCACAAGGACTAGGAAGGTCAATCGAACTGCACCTCAGCCTGTGGGAAAGTTCCGAGGACAGAATCGAAATCGCTCTCACGAAAGATTTGTTTGCGCGTGCAGTACGTCGACGTTGGCAGGATTTTGAATACCTGAGCCTGAATGATGAGGACGCGCTAGTTTTTCAGGTCCTCCATGCCTTTCGCCACGTACTCCGGAACTGGTGTCGCTTATCGGTATTTCTCGAGATTGCGTATTTCCTGAATCGGCGGTCTTCCGACTCATTGTTTTGGAGCCGCTTCACAGCGCGCATCGACAAACTATGCTGGGTGCCCGAGGCAACCATGGTCGTGTTCGGCCTGGCCGAGCTTCTTTTCGGGGCTTGCATTCCCGAGAAAATCAAGGCTCAGTTCTCATCGGTCTCGTTTGCGGCCCTAGCTCTGTGGATCGAAAGGTACGGACGACCCTCCGCTCTGGCGAATTTCCGGAGCAACAAGTACAGCCTGTTTTTACACCGGGAATTTGTGGAAGACCCGGCCGCCTGGGCCGGCATTCGGCGGCAACGCCTGTTTCCCGCGCGTCGACCACACCGTCCGCCAATGGTTGTGTTCCAGCGCGGGTTCTCGCGCTGGGAAGAATTGAGGATCGTGGCGCTTCACGCACTGAGCCGTTTGAAATTTCACGCGATCTCGGCATTCGGCTACGCCTGGGAATACCCGAAGTGGTTGCGCTGCCGGCGAACGCGAGTATTGACGTATACAAAGGCGGCCGAGCGCGCTGCCGGGACGTTGGTTTGATTGCTAGAGTGATGCCCGGAGAGGAATCGAAATAGCGGTATGTTTCGGACACGTGCATATCTGACGAACATGTACCTCGCATGCTTCGACCTGGCACTGACCACGTCCTGCTACATCGCCGTTGAGTGGTGGGAATTCCGTTCGATTGGAAACCCCTTCGGCCGTGGAGTTCTCTTCACGCGTGAGCACACTTTGACTCTCGCGTTGGTTCTCGCCGTTTGGGTTGCTCTTTGCGGCTACTTCGGGATGTATCATTCCAGGCGGTTGGATTCGCCTTTTGCCGATGTCATCATCCTTTTAAAAGTAGCCCCGGCGAGTTGGATAATTTTCGAGGGCGCCGCTCGACTGTTGCCATCACTGACTGGAGGCCGTTTCTTTTTCGTACGCTTTTCGGCGTTGAGCTTTCTGGTTCTCGCAATTGCAAGGTCAATCTTGCGGCTCGCGATTCGCCGGTTGCGCAGCCGCGGCCATAATGTCAAGCAGATCGTTCTTGTTACTTCTCCAGAGCTGGGAAACCGTTTAGTCGGCAAAATCGAAAAGCGCTCTCACTACGGCTATCGGATACTGAAACACTTCGTCTATGTCGCCGGGGCGAAGGATGACGTCGGCGATTTGGTCGCGGACTTCAGGGAGCACATTCGATCGTCACATGTCGATGATGTCATTATTGGCTTGCCTGCCCATGTCAACGGTCTCGCAGCTCAACTAGTGGCCGAGTGTGAGAACCAGGGAGTCAGCGTTCGAATCGTCCCCGACCTTTTTCCGTTGATCCGGACCGATACACAAATCTATGACCTGGATGGTGTCCCCCTCGTCAATGTGCGGCTTTACCCGGCCGAGTATCTGGCCTACGTCGTCTTAAAGCGCGTCTTCGACCTGCTTGTCTCATCGGCCGTTCTGGTTTTTCTTTCGCCCATCTGTCTGCTCATTGCGCTTCTGATCAAGTTGACATCGCCGGGGCCTCTGTTTTTTTCGCAGGAACGCGTGGGTCTGAACGGCCGGAAGTTCAAAATGCTCAAGTTTCGTACCATGTATCAAAGCTCATCGCTCAATCCGGATTCGCATTGGACGATTCCAAACGATCCGCACGTCACACCTCTGGGCCGATGGTTACGCCGAAGCAATTTGGATGAGCTTCCGCAGTTTCTCAACGTGCTCAAAGGCGATATGAGCATCGTCGGACCCCGGCCAGAACGGCCGTTCTTTCTCGAAAGGTTCAGGCAGGAGATCCCGGAATACATGGCGCGCCATTATGTGAAGAGCGGCATTACCGGGTGGGCTCAGGTGAACGGCTGGCGGGGTGATACGGCCATCGCAGAACGCGTCGAGCACGATCTTTATTACATTCGAAATTGGGGCATGAAACTTGACATCAAAATTCTTTTTCTAACGCTGCTGCGCACTCTCTTCCAGGATAACGCTTATTGAGGGCGCACTATTGGAACCACGATGATGGATGACGAACTGAATCAGCAATTCACCAGGCGATTAAAGAAGTTGCGCGGTCACCGGCTCCACATTCTCGAAGCGGCATGTGGATGCGCATTGGTTGCGCTCATTGTCAGTCTTTTCCTGCCCAAAATTTACCGGGCCACAACTTACGTCCTGGTATCAGAGTCCAAGATTGGCGCCGCTTCAAAAGACACGGCGGCTCTGCAACTGGTCACGTTGCCTACTTTCACTCCATTCGTCGATAACGACGCGCTCATCAGCGAATCTCTGAAAAAGTTTCTCCTGGACGGTCCTCCGTACAACCTGAATGTCGACAAATTTCGACGGCGCGACTATCTGGATGTTCGAATCCCGAAGTCCACGCGACTGTTGGAAGTTAACGTCGAGTTCCCTGACCCACGATTGGCGGCGGATCTGGCCAATGCTTTCGCGCAAGGTGCTATCGAATTCAATGACCGGATGAACAACAAAGACACTAAGGACACGCAGGATTTTTTGAAAAGGCAGCTGGACGCAGCTGTCGACAATCTGAATCGCGCAGCAGCTCAGCAGGTCAAAGTTCAGGAGGAGGCTCGGATCGAAGATCTGGAAGGAGAGCTGACAACGCTTCTTGCGGAAAGAGGCAAACTCTCCGGGAAGCTGGGGCAACTGCGTTTGGATCTAGCTCAGGATCACAGCAAGGCGACATCGCTCAGGGAGGCGTTGGCCGGCGAACCTCAAACCATCCTGCTGAAGAAGAGCATCACGACGGATCGCTTTCTCGAAATGGCAGCCGAAAAGCTGAATCCGCAGGGACCACCGCTCTCAGTGATCGAAGAGTCGCCCAACAAGAACCGGGAGGAAATCCAGCGCGATTTCGTCAACGCCACCGTCAGCAGCGCCGCCGAGAGCGCCGGCGTTCAGGCGGCGACCGACCGGTTGGATCGGATGAACAAGGAAATCACACGCCTGATCACCAATCTTGCGACAGTTCGCAGCAGAGTCGCGAATGCGGCACAGGATTACGCGTTGGCCTCAGACGCTGTCAAGAACGCGAGTCACGAATACCAGACCGCATCCGTAACGGTCAGTTCGAAGTCTCAAGACATGAAGCAGATCGCTCCGGCCCTTATCCCGGAACGCCCCGTCCGGCCCAGCATCCCGCTCAACACCGCGCTGGGATTCCTGCTGGGTGCGCTGATATCTGCAGCAATCTACTACCTCGTGATTCAAAACCGCCTTGAATTGACTCGCGAAAATCCCTTTGTTGACGAAGAAGACGAAGTTGTAACGCTGCGGCGGAGTTGAAACGAAGCATGGCCGTGCTTGCTGGTGTGTTTCCGCGACGAATATTGATCAACAGCGCGTCGATCTTCGCTGGCGAAGCCATAGTACGGTTCGCGACTTTCCTTATGGCTGTGGTCATCGCGCGCCGCTTCGGTTCGGCTGCGCTCGGGGAGTATGGATATGCGCTGGCCCTCGCAAGCGTTCTCTTGGTCGTACCTGATCTCGGTCTGCACCTCTTCGTCGTCCGGGAACTCTCAACAGACAAACGTCGTCTACAAGCCATCTTCTGGAGTGTCCACTGGCTGAAGTTGCTCCTCGTCGGCTTCGTAGTTGCGTTCGGTCTGGTCTTCGGTAAATGGGGTATCGCAGATGACGGCAGGCGCATATTGTTCTATGTACTAATTGCCAGAGTGCTCCTGCAAACGTTCTCGCAAGCTTCGATGGCCGTCTTCAAGGCCTTCGAGTGCATGGAGTACGTTGCGCTTCAGCAGTCGCTCAATTCGCTGGTTGTAGTCGTGTGGGTAGGAGCAGCGCTCGCATTACACACCAGACTGCCGCTTCTCGTCGCGGCTCTGGTCGCCGGCCAGCTGGTCGAGACCGTTATCGGCTGGCGAATTCTGCGAGACAAGTTCTCGCCAGGACATTTGCGGAGTTGGGACAATCAACTGTCGTACGCAGTCCTGGCTGGCTGTCTCCCAATTGGAACTACTACGATTCTGGAGTCCCTCAATATTCGAATCGACATTCTGATATTGGGTGTTTACGGCTCCAGCCGGGTACTTGGACAATTTCAGGCTGCGGCCTGGTTTGCCGTCGGAACGTTCCTTGTTGCTTCCTTATTGATGGCCGTGCTGTTTCCCAAGCTTTCCCGCCTTTTGCACAATCATTCCATTCTTGGCAGCACCTACGTGCTGAGCCTTTTAAAAAACGGCTTGCTCGTCACTGCGCTCGCGGCGCTCGTCCTATGGTTAGCGGCTCCGCGCCTCCTTCCAATACTGATTGGAAGTGACTCTGAGCCCGCTGTTAGGACGCTCAGGATCCTCCTTCCCGCGCTGCCTCTGGTCTTCTTGAACACAGTTCTCTTCTACGTTTTCGCAGCCGCCCGGCGGCGCTTCGTTTGCATGGGCATCCTTGGCGTGGGAATCGGCGCCGGTGCGACTCTATGTTTTTATCTCTCGGCCCGGTACGGCGCCGCAGGTTGCGCGTTTGCAGATGTGACACGCGAGTTCGTCATCACCGCAGGCTATCTTTATTTTCTGGTTGAGGGCGACCATGCGCGAATCGCAGGTCTTGCGCTGCTCAAGGTGTTTTGGGGAGCCACGGGGCTGCTCTTACTGATCGTATATCTTACTTCGTCGTTACCTCACGGAGACGAATGGTTCGCGGTATGGATCGTCTTCGTACTGACGGGCACGCTGTTCATGCTGGGATTTCCACGTCGCCGTGAGTGGCGCCTGCTCCTGGACGGGGGCCTATGAATCATCCCGTCGTTTCCCAAAACGGGCGAGACTGGGCCCGAGTGACGGTGTTGTCTCTTTGCGCTGGTGTGGGTTTGATTGCGCCCCTTTCCGGCTATCCGATCACTCTGGCCGCCGGGGCGTTGATATTGCTGGCCTACACCATATTTGCAGTTATGTCGTTGCGCGAGCCGCTGATTTTTGTGGTCGTGTTTCTTTTGGTCCTCGAGGTTTTGCCGCCGTTCTACTTCTCTCAAACGGGCGAGAGGCCCATCTACCTTTCCATTTTTCTTCTCCCCATAGCGTTCGCGATTGTCCTGCTGCGCTTTCCGGACATCCGATTCTCGTGGGATCCTATAGCGATCGGTTTGGCTCTCTTTCTCGGTGGCACAGTGCTCTCAATTCCTTTTGCGTTTTGGCTTTCCGGGTCGGCGTCGGCGATGGAAGGCCTCTGGCGCTGGGTATTAGTGAGTCAAGCGGCACTCACTTATTACTTGATTCGTGGATGCGCGCGTCCTGAAAGAAGCGGATCGGAGTTGCGGGTGTTTCAGATGCTTCTGATAGGAGCGGTCGTCTCTGCAGCATACGGAATCATTGATTTTGTATGGCCAATTCCTGTCGCGCATGTTCCTGCAGCCCAATATATCTGGCTGGAGAATACGGTACTGCGCCGCGCGCAGGGTGTGTTCTATGAATCCTCTAACTTCGCGAATTTTTGCGGATTCTTTCTCATTACGGCTTCGACCGCCTTCCTCGCGCGAGCTGAACGTTATGTCGGTGTTTCGCGAACAGTATTGGTTTTCTTCATTTCCGTTCTTGGCCTGGCCGTACTCGTTGCGTTTTCGCGGAGCACGTGGGCAAGCCTGGTGGCCGCCCTGCTGGCTTCCATGGTTGTGACGCGCCTCGTTAAGGTACGTCGAGGCCTGGCTGTTGCTGCGGCCCTGGCGCTTCCACTCATCCTGTTATGGGCATCTTCGACGGAGCTTTGGAACTACTTCTTGACCGCGCGCGTCGGCCGGCTGATCAATATCTTTTCAGATCCCAACGTAGCCACTAGCGGGCGCTATGACACATGGATTCGTGTTCTGTCCATCATGCGGGAACACCCACATTACCTGATATTCGGGATTGGCTATAAAACTCTACCGGTTACACGGCTTTTTCATGGCGAGATCATCACAGACAACGGTTACCTGAGCCTTCTGCTCGAAACCGGCGTTGCAGGACTCGGAGGGTTCATTCTCTTTTCGCAGTCTATTCTCAGAACGTTTTTGAGGCTGGCACGTGCCGGCACTGGAGCGCAATCCTTTTGGGCCGCAGTTCTGTTTTCTATCTGGTGCGGCGAATTAGTGCAACTGCTGGCTGCTGACGCCTACACCTACTGGCGCAACATAATCATCGTTACCGCACTGATGGCCCTCGCCTTGAATATGTCACAGCGTCCGGAATACGCCGACTCGACAACGGCTCCATCTGCGCGGGTCGAGGCATGAAAAAACGGATCCTGATTCTTGAACAACAGAGTTGGTCTGGCGGCGCGCAGCGTGTGTTGGAAGTGGTACTCAGCTCCCTCACAGACGAGTTCGATCCCATTGTGGCATTCCCGGATGATGGCTCTTTCTCCATGGCCCTGCATGAGCAGGGCATAGCAACCTGCACGTTTCCTCTGGGTACCTATCGGCCCGGCAAAAAGTCGTATCCGGAAATGTTCCTTTTCGTTTTGCGGAGCCTGCATTGTGCTCTCAAGTTGGCAGCCCTGATTCGGAAAGAGAGAATCGCTGTTATTTATATCAATGGTCCTCGATGTCTGTTGGCGGGTGTTTTGGCGGCCTGGCTTACACGCAGCCCATCCCTTTTTCATCTGCATCTTATTCTGGCCCGCAAGTCTGAAGTCTTTGTCGTTAAGTGTCTAGCGAGGCGTGTAGCAACGATTCTGGCCTGCTCAGAGGCCGCTGCGGAATCTCTGCTGAAAGCAGATCGAAGGCTTGCTTCAAAAACAAAAGTTCTTTACAACCCGGTACCACCACGGGTTGACATCGGTTGTGTCGCCATAACAGACCTGCCTGATACGACCGCCGATCAAATCACTATCGGAATGGTTGGTCGCATTACGGAATCAAAAAACTACGAGGTTGCGCTGAACGCAATAAGCAAGCTGCGGAAGGAACTCCAGGCAAAGATTCGGCTCATTGTCGTCGGCGCTCCCGCGCCAGGGTGTGCCGAGGATCTCCGCTATGCGCAAAGTCTCCAAGAGAGTGCGATGCGCTATGGCCTTCGCGAGAAAATCCTGTGGGCTGGATATCAACCGGATCCAGGGCCCTACTATTCTTTAATGGATGTGCTTTTACATCCGTCTTTAAGTGAAGCGCTCGGTTTGACCATCCTGGAAGCGTTGGACCGGCGCATCCCTGTCATCGCGTTCAGGACCGGCGGCATCCCCGAAATAGTGATCCATGAGTTCAATGGCCTCCTTGCGTCTCCGGAAGATGAGGATGATTTCTGTCGCAACCTCGAATCGTTCGCGGACGACCGGGCCGTTCGCGAGCGCCTGGTTGGGGGCGCCTGTGCCGGCCTCGACAGCCGATTCTCTCTGGAAACGTTTAGATCCACCGTGCGCAATCTGATTCACGAATTATGTAGTGCAGGGATTTCGAGTAAAACTGGGTCTCAACACGGGGAACTTGCCATATGGAAGTAATTGGGCTGCTCGCATGAAAACGGCGCTCATCCATCACTGGCTTGTGACGCTTCGAGGTGGCGAACGAGTCCTCGAAACTGTGGCTGAATTATTTCCTTCCGCTGACCTGTTCACTCTCGTTTGCGACAGGTCCAGGATTCCAGCCTGTCTCGCTCAACATAGGATTCAGAGTTCGTTTCTTCAGGCCCTTCCAAACGCGACATCATGGTACCGCTATTACCTTCCTTTATTTCCGTTGGCCACAAAGCAGCTGGATGTCGCCGGTTACGACCTCATCATCAGTTCGGATGCGGCCACAGTGAAAGGCGTTCGTTGCGACGCCGGCGCGATGCATATCTGCTACTGCCACTCCCCCATGCGCTATATCTGGACGGGTTACGAAACGTATTACGAGGCTGCAGGGCCAGTGGAGCGACGAATCTTATCCAGCGTTCGACGCGGCCTGTGCAGGTGGGACTATGACGCCGCCCAGCGGGTGACACATTTTGTCGCCAATTCGCGGAACGTCCAAAACAGGATTCGACAGTGTTACGGCAGGGAAAGCATCGTCATTTATCCGCCTGTCGACACTGATAAATTTGCGATGGACCGTGCGGTTGAACGTGACGGCGATTTCTTTCTGCTGGTCTCGCAACTGGTCCCATATAAGCGCGTCGACCTGGTCATCGACGCTTTCAACAAAAGCGGGCGTCGACTGCTTGTTATTGGGGACGGGCCCGAACGGCGAAGGCTCGCCCACCGTGCCCTACCAAATGTCCGTCTTCTGGGGACCCAGCCCGAAGGGATTGTCTTGCAGGCGATGCAGCAGTGCAAAGCGTTCGTTTTCGCAGGAGAGGAAGACTTCGGCATGGTTCTGGCGGAGGCACAGGCATGCGAAAAATGCGTCATTGCCTACGGCCGCGGCGGAGCCGCCGAAATTGTGGACCCGGGTGTTACCGGAATTCTGTTCGAGGAGCAATCGGTGGATTCCCTCCTCGATGGTCTGGACCGATTTGAGCGAATGTCGTTCGAC
>MNKP01000083.1 GCA_001920875.1 Acidobacteria bacterium 13_1_20CM_2_55_15 | reverse complement strand
ATGGAAAGCGGCGCGTACGCTCACACTCAATTATGGTGTCCGCTGGGCTCCATTCATGCCGATGGAGTTCAAGAATGGAGACGTCTACAACTTCAGTCTCGAGAAGTTCTACAAAGGAGTGCAGAGCAAGGTTATTCCCACCGCGCCGCCGGGCTTCAGCTACCCCGGTGATCCGGGGTTCCACGGCAAATCCGGCATGGAGAACCAATGGGGAAATTTGGAACCGCGAATCGGAATCGCTTGGGATCCGGCCGGCGACGGCAAAACGGCTGTCCGTTTGGGAGGTGGAATCGCGCACGACTTCATCCGAATGGACCTGCACGAGAACACATCGTCGGTGGCGCCATTCCGGCTCACGGTCATTACGCCGGCCGGACCTACCAACCTGGACAACCCATTTCCGGCCGGCAGTCCGTTTCCGTACAACTTCGATTCCGCTCACCCCACGTTCCCGTCGAGCCCGTCTTATCAAGGTTCCGCTGAATAGCATTCGACTGTCGATTCAGTACCTTGAAATGCGTCTGAAGAGCGGCGGCGTGCGCTCGGACGATATGCGGCCGGTGGTCGAAGAAGTCGATCGTTTGGATTCCCTACTTGCCGATCGCTGGAGGTCGCATATGTCCGAAAGGATGACTGGTGGAATCGCAGGCGCCACCGCACCAACCGGCGGTCTTAATCGGAAGACCATTTCGGTACAATATGGAAGTGCTCCAATTACACGAACGCACGCGGCTTCCTTTCTTCTGGCTTGCGCTGATCCCTGTCATCTTGACGATCGTTGCCTTTTGGTTTGGCCATCTCTACAGGGAAGATGTCGCCCTGGTCACACACATTTGAGGCTCGCGCCGCGGCGCGCGACATCATCGTTTTGATGTTAAATGCAGAGACGGGGCAGCGCGGATACCTTCTTACGGGCGATGGTCCAGCATCGAAATAGCGAACGTCTCAAGGGCCTCGTGGATGCAAAGCTCGGCGAGTTGAGGCGAACACTCGACCTCAAAGACACCCAAGGAGAGCAAGCAGCGCTTGAGGTAACGTGGAACAAAGACTCCTCGACGAACGAACGCGCGCTGAGGTCAGGATCGGCATCGCCGCGCAAGTCATTTTCTTCTCGGCAATCGTGCTTACGCTCTCTCTGCTGTTCTGGGCGGCGCGGATGGTCCGGAATTACGCCGCCAGCCGCGATCAAGCCGAGAAAACGCTGCAGGAGCAAATGTACGAAATCGACGCCCTCAATCGCGATCTCGAGCAGCGCGTTGAAGAGCGCACCGCACGATTGAGCGACGTGAACCAGAATCTACTGCGCTCGAATAAGGATCTCGAACAGTTTGCGTTCGTTGCAAGCCACGATCTCCAGGAGCCTCTGCGCATGATCACCGCATACGCGCAACTTCTAGCCATTTGCCAGCGTGTGGTAGAACGATGCGGCGGCAGAATCTGGGTTGAGTCCGAGGCTGGACGCGGAGCTACGTTCTTTTTTACATTACCGAACGCAACATATTCCGCCACGAGCGATCAAAAGGTTTCATGAACTCGCCAATCCGAATCGTGCTTGTGGAAGACAATCCTGCAGACGTGTTCCTGCTTGAAAAGGCATTGCAGAGCCGCAACATCGTCTACCAGTTGATCCAGTACGAGGACGGGGAACAGGCGATGCGCGCCATATCCGCCGAGCATGCTGGCAGGCCGGATCTAATTTTGGTGGATTTGAACCTGCCGCGCCGCGAAGGCTACGATGTTCTTGGAGCGGTTCGCAGAATACCACGGCTTGTGGGTGTTCCAGTCGGCGTGCTCACATCCTCCGATGCCGTAAGGGATCGCCACCGCGCAGCTCTTATCGGTGTAGAGAGATATATCCATCCTGATCCTCGGTGTTCCGTCTCGATTCCGTGCCACGCTCAACGGGCTGTCGAACAATACCGATCAAGATCGATTCAAGCCGGAGCGATACCTCATTGCGTCAGACGGAATCAGTTTTCGCATGGACCCAATTCAGTTCGAGGCTCCGGCGTGTCGATTGGTTTCAATCCCTCATCGCTTCCCGCTGGGCGGAATCGGCATCCAGCCGGCCACGCGTGGCTTCGGCTCATTTCGATATCACTCTAAGTCCAAGCGATATCGCTTCAACTCAAAGCGATATCGAAATGACCGCAAGCAATTACCTTTAGAATCAATTAACAGGCGCGATACCCGATTTTTCGATATCGTTTTAAGTCAAAACGACATCGCTTTGACCCAAAGCGATGTCGCTCTAAGCCATCCCGAAATCAGTTGGAGCCGGCAACGATTCGCTCCAGGCCTCCGGCAATTCACTTCGTTTTGGAGACGTTTGTCTTCAGGCCGTTCCGATATCGCTCCGTGCCAGACCGATGTGTCGTCGTCACGGCCACGACTTTCTTTGCGCCGATCCGATAGGGGGCCGGCGCCGGGAAAACCGTCTACGAGCATCTCATCGCGCGGCACAAATTCTTTGACTATTGCAGCAGATACTTGCAAACTTCAGTCAAATAGACAAAGGTGACGAACCTCGTGAAGGATCCGCGCATGATGCGATCGGCGCTGAAGTGCGCCTTTTAGCGCAGTAGAGCAGGCTACTGCTTTCCAGAACGATCGCGGAGGTTGCGATGAGCAAAAGCCCATTGGTTTTTCTGATCGCGTTTCTCGCATGTCTATGGTCTGCCGCACCTATTCCGGCGCAAGGAGCGGCTTTGCGCATCTGTGCCGATCCGGATTACGTGCCCTATTCAAATCGAGCCGGTCAGGGTTTTGAAAACAAAATTGCCGAAGCTGTTGCGAAAGCGCTGGGTGAACCGTTGGAATATACGTGGGAAAGTACCCGCTCCCGCGGCGGGTTTCCGGAATTCCTGGCGCGTACGCTCGACGCGAATAAATGCGATGCGGTGATGAATATCCCCTATGGAAGCCGGGAAGAGCTTACCACGCAACCTTACTACGTCTCGTCTTATGTTTTTGTTTTTAACAAGAGCAGAAACTACGACATCCGGAGCCTGGATTCGCAGATCCTCAAGCGGATCAAGATCGGTTTTGAAAACGATACGCCTGTCGAAGATGGTTTGAAGATACGCGGCCTGATTCCAGCTACGATCGCTTTTGACGTAGGGAGTAATAGCACGGAGTCGCCCGAGGTGATGCTCAACGCGCTGGATAGTGGGCAAATCGATGTCTTAATCACGTGGCAACCGGCGATCGGCGCTTTTTTGCGGCGGCATCCCGGACTGGAAGTCGTTCCCGTTCCGAATGCGCGCACTTTAGGTCCGCCGGAGCAATATACGTTCCCTATGTCTATGGGGGTTCGGCAGGGGAATGAATCGTTAAAAAGACGTCTTGACGATGTGATCGCCAAACACCAGTCGGAACTCACATCCATTCTGGCTCAGCATGGAGTGAGGTTGTACACGCCGCAGTGAGGAGCGCATGAGCAGATTACGTGACGCCTTAATCAGACCTGTTATCTTCGTGGTGGCGATCCTCACCATTCAAACCATCGACGTTGTATCCTGGCCCGCCAAAGCGAGGCAAGCGCCCGCTGAGGGAAAGTCCGAGGCGGCGAATACCGAAAAATTGCTGGCCGACGGTGATTGCCGCTCTTGTCACGCTCCTGACCGCAAAGTCGTGGGGCCCTCGTACAGCGACATCGCCAGACGATATGCGGCCCAGGCCGATGCGGTTGCGAAGCTGGCTCGCAGCATTCGACAAGGGGGCTCTGGCAACTGGGGCAATGTGTCGATGACACCGCATCCGGATTTGAAAGACGAACA
Source organism: Acidobacteria bacterium 13_1_20CM_2_55_15 (assembly GCA_001920875.1). Taxonomy (GTDB): domain Bacteria; phylum Acidobacteriota; class Terriglobia; order 20CM-2-55-15; family 20CM-2-55-15; genus 20CM-2-55-15. Next base: position 8,963 of record MNKP01000083.1, on the reverse strand, counting down.
GCTTGCGCAAATCGTTGCGTGGATTCTTTCGTTGAAGGACGCGCAACCGGCTCCAACGCCACCAATACAAGCTGAGGTTAAGCAGTACAAGTACACACTTAATAGTGGAAAAACAGTGGCACTGGACTTCCAGGTTTTTGTGGAGGGCAGTGACAAGAAGGTAGCAAAAGATATTTTCCGCGGTTATCAGATCTACAACTCATATTGCTACCGATGCCACGGGACAGACGCAACAACGAGTGAACTGGCGCCCGATCTGCGCCGCTTCACCGAAGCGGGAACAACTCCGCAGGATTTCCTCTCGGTGGCCATGGCCGGCAGAGAAGAAAAGGGCATGCCGAGTTGGGCCGGCTTTTTGAGCGAAGAGGACGTTCGACAAATTTACAGATACGTGAAAGGACGCAGCCTCGAGTTGGTACCTACCGGGAGGCCACCGTCCGAGTACGACTGAGGAGGGCCGGAAATGACCTGGATGAAAAAGCATTGTGGCTTGGCAATCGCAATCAGCAGCTATCTTGCGATTGGCTCGACTTCCATTTTCGCGCAGGGAAGCGATGATCTGGTAAAGATGGCGCAGGATGCAAATCAGTGGGTAATGCCGCTCGGAAATTATTCCGGCACCCGCCACAGCAGTCTGAACCAGATCAATACCCGGAACGCTTGGAAGCTGAAGGTTGCCTGGACGATGTCCACAGGCGCCCTCCGGGGCCATGAAGGGCAACCTTTGGTTGTTGGCAAGATGATGTATTTTCAAAGCGCGTTCCCGAATTACGTTTATGCCATCGATCTCGACAACTATTGGCGCATCGTATGGAAATTCATGCCCGAGCAGGATAAGCTCGCACCGTCCGTAGCCTGTTGCGATTTGGTGAACCGCGGTATCGCTTATGCGAACGGCAAGATTCTGATGACGTCGTTGGATGCGAAGGTCTACGCGCTTGACGCCAAAACGGGCAAAGTCATCTGGACGGCCCAAAATGGTGATCCGAAATTGGGGCAAACGATGACAGGGGCTCCGTTGATCATCCGCGACAAAGTGCTCGTCGGTATCTCGGGAGGAGAGTATGGTGTTCGCGGGCACGTCAGCGCTTATAACCTGGACACGGGTAAGCTCGTATGGCGCGCCTACAGTGTCGGTCCGGACGCGGAGATCTTGGTTGATCCGGCGAAGACGACTGACGGTGCAACACAAAAACCCGTCGGGGCCAATTCCAGCCTCAAGACCTGGGAAAACGAAGAGTGGAAACTCGGCGGCGGTACGACGTGGGGCTGGTACACCTATGATCCTCAGCTAAACCTCTTTTACTACGGGTCCGGAAACCCGGGGACGTGGAATCCCACGCAGCGGCCGGGCGACAACAAATGGTCGATGACCATCTTTGCACGCAATCCGGATACGGGAGTAGCTGCATGGGCCTATCAGATGACACCTCATGATGGCTGGGATTATGACGGCATTAACGAGAGTGTGCTTACAGAGGCTCAAATCGGAGGCAATACCGTTCCGACCCTCACCCATTTTGATCGCAACGGCTTCGCCTACGTGCTCGACCGGCGCAGCGGCAAGCTTCTCGCCGCGAACAAATTCGATCCGACAGTGAACTGGGCCGAGCGAATCGACCTGCAGACAGGCCGGCCTTTGGTGACCGCGAGCAAGATGACGCAGGCCGATACCAACACGAAGAACATTTGCCCGGCCGCTCAGGGCGCCAAGAATATGCAGCCTGTCTCATATGACGCCAAGACCAGACTTTTCTATGCCGGCACGAACCACATCTGCATGGACTACCAACCCTTCACCGTCAAATATAAGAGCGGCTTTCCTTATGTGGGAGCCACCGTGTCGATGTTTCCCGCAGACAATGGCGATGTGCGCGGAAGGCTGATCGCGTTTGACTCGGTGACGGGGCAAACCAAGTGGACGATCAATGAACCATTCCAGGTCTACAGCGGCCCACTGACCACCGATGGCGGTGTGATTTTCTACGGCACGCTCGATGGCTGGTTCAAGGTAGCCGATCAAGCGACAGGGAAGGTCCTCTATCAGTTCCACACGCCTTCGGGCATCATCAGCAACCCCATCACGTACACGCATAATGGCAAACAATACGTCGCTCTCCTCAGCGGTGTCGGAGGCTGGGCCGCGATTGGACTCGCGGAAGGGTTGACGCAAGGAACCGAAGGGCTCGGCGCCGTGGGTCTTACTCACTCGCTGGGCGACTACACGAACCTTGGAGGCACCCTGATGGTGTTTTCACTGGAATAGTCGCGTGAATTGTCCTTGCTTATAGCCTAGGCAGTCGCGGCTGCGGCTGCGTACGTCTTGATGAAGTCCATGGCCAAGTCTGCGTTCCGGCCGCGCGAGATGCCGCATTCCGAACCGATGCCGAACTTCGGCACGTACTTCTTGGCGGCGGCGATCCGTTTTTTCGTACCCTCGATTCCGTCTTGCGCGTGGACCAGGCCAAGGTACAACTCCGTGCCGGGCTGGAGCTGAAGATCCTTCAGTGGCGCAAAATAGGCGTCATCGGTTCGGTCAATGGGGACCGGCATGTGCACCCATTGGATTGGGCGCTGAACATTTCGTGCGATCAGGTTGGCCATCTCGACCAACTTCGTGGCATCGACCGGCTGCACGAAGTGCCTGGCGTCGAGATCACCGTAGCACAGATGAAAGCCCAGCTCCACGCCACTGGGCACCGCGGCGGCGAGTCTCTGGAAGTTGGCGGCGAAGACCTGCTCCATTCCAGGAAAAGGCGGGCTGGTCGGCCAGCGGCCGTCCCAGGCCAGCATCTCCAGGCAGACGTCCCACTGAATCGCAAGATCCTGGTGGGGGATGGCCTTCAGAATGCGCTCGACCTCGCGCAGCATCGCTCGCTCATAGGCCGGATAGACCTGGCGCGCGTCCGGCTGCTGGACGAAGGGCATGACCACAGCCCAGGGTGTGGGCAGGGAAACTTGAAAACGGACACCGGCAGGAAGCTGTCCAGCCGAGCGAGACGTGAGAAAGTCCTCGTATGAAGGTCGCGCCTCGCGCGCATAGCCCAGTTCTCCAAAATGGATATCCTCGGGCTTGGAGCCATCCGCCAGCTTCAAAGGGACGATCGTCTGGCCGACTGGCGTGAGTGAAGGATTGGCCCGCAATACGGGGATCTGGAAGCTGATCCACAGACGCCTCCCTCCCGGCTCCCCATCCGGAACGCGCTTGAGATACGGTCCGCAGTGCTGCCCGATTGCCGCAAAAACCTCCTCGGGCGAATCCAGCGCCACGCTGCCTACAAAATGCACGTTCGCCATGTGCCCCTCCTATTCTCAACAATCATAGAACTTCGAAAATCACTACCGCGCACCGGCTTTGACCGGCGTCACGACAGCGGGCGCGGGTTTGCCGAACCTGGCGGCCTCGATGGTCACGTTCGCCTGCACGTCGGTGAGTTCCACGATGGTTTGGCCGTTGGTCCAGGTCACAACCGAGCGGAAAGGCAGTTGCACTCCGGCGACCTCACGATAATTGGAATAGTCAATCTGAATGGGAACCGTGCCGACCGGGGTGTCGCTGTAGCGCAGCTGTCTGACGAGAAGTCCGCTTTCATTATCGAAGAACAATTTGATACGGGAGCGGCCTGCAGCCGTTCCCTGGATGATCGTGACCTCTTTGTCTTCGACCGTCGTCATCGGAAAACCCGTGCTCCAGTCCGTCAGCGCTTGCTTGATTCCACCCGGAAACCAGAGATCCGCATCGATTCGGGCAGCATCCAATTCCGCTCCGGGCAACAGCGGCAGCAGCCGTACGGGTTTGTCTACCGAAGCAATCCAACCTTCGCGGCCGTCGAAAGCCAGGGTGCTATCTCCGTTTTGCGTATGCGCGATCGTAGTCAACTGTCTCGGAGCCTTCGCGTAAATTTCGAATGGCACCTTTGCATGATAGGTGTCGTAGCCCTCATACGTGCCTTTGCCGATGAGGCTCGTCAAACGAGCGAGTCTTTGAGCACCACCGGCGGCCTGAATGTACTTGTCCAAAATCTGATCGGCTGTGGGGCCCTTCGGGGCGTCGGGAACAATTTCAACGAGATTGGGATCCTCCGGTGGAACACCATACTGATCGGCGAGACTGGGAATCACACGAGGTAGTTCGGCGCCGCGGTGACAGGAGTAGCACGTCACAGCGCGGCGGCCGCCAAATTTCGTCTTATTGAGCTCGTTCACCATCAACATCATGGATCGAGCCATGCGCTTGCGCGGAACGTCGTCGGCAAAGCGGTCCCAATTTTCCAGACTCTGCGAAACGTGGCAATACACGCAATTCAGACCGAGTGAAGCCGCAAAGAATCCCATCGTGTCCATGAATTGATTCACGGGAATTCCCTTCAGAATTTGCACATTCTTGAAGACTTCCTCGGCCATGAGCGGCTTCTCGGCTGTTTGCTGCGCGATCCTTTGCGCCAGCGCCTGAGCTTCCTCGAACGTCTGCGGCGGCGGCTGTGCGGTTGCCGGGGTGACGGCAATCAAGACAGTGACAAGGATTCGGCTCCATGTGCGCTTCATTTTAGACTCCGTGTGATTTGTGAGTGCTGTAGCTCGTGCCTGTAGGGGCGGTCTATGACCGCCCACGATATCTCGGTTGAAGATTGCGGGCGGTCATAGACCGCCCCTACAGCCCCGGATTAGCGAATCACACCGCCCGCAGGATCGCGGACTCGTTTATTGAATTGATCGACTTCGTCGGCCGGTGCGCAGATGTCCTCCAAAAGGCCTGCCCAACCATCGACGGTCTTGATGGTTCCTTTTTCGATTCTCCTGAATTTCTTGGTCTGGCTCTTCCACGGAGCTGTGTAGACTTTTGGATCCGTGATCGTCATGTTCAGCTCGAGAACATCATATGCGGTCCGGCGGTAACGCTCTTCCAGGACCATATCCACGCTGTGCGGATAACCGAAGTGATCGACCCAGGTTCTCTCATCGACACCGGTGGTTGTCACAACGAACGTATCGCCATCCCAACGAGCCGCCGAGTATCCCCACCATCTCGGTAGATCGGGATCCATGAGAGGTTTGCGTCCATCGATCCAGATGGTGCGAAGGCCATAGCCCCATTCGAAATGCTGGTAAATCCTGTCGGGCAGAACGATGAACTCCAGAGGATCGGGATAGATCAGAGCGCGGCTCGGACCCATCGGATTGCAATACTGATAAGGATCGGTCCCATTCGAGGGCGGGACAGCCCTTCGACGGCCGATGTGTTCCTCCGGATGAGCGGCCGCATCGGGACTTCCCAAATTCCGTCCGTAGGAGGGCTTGTTCGCATCGAACATTTTTTGGCCGAGAGGAGTGAAGGGCGGAACATCGTTACCAAACCCGCGATCTCCGCAATCACGGCACGTACCGCCGCCGCCGTATCCGCCTGGAGTTCCGTTTCGAGTCCAGATGCCGGAGAGATCGTGCCGGTCGTAAGGCTTGTTGGCGTTCTGCGGATCAGCCGCAGGAATCCCGCGCTGTCCGCCCTGTGCTAGAAACGCAGCCGACAGTGCAAGGCCGCCACACACAAGGATGCCTGCACAAATCCAATTCCTCTTCACGGCCGCACCGCCGGCCCGCCGCTTTCCGCGCCGCCGCGAGGGGCCTCGCCGGGCCCGCCGCCCGCGACGCCCATCAGCACCTCGCCCTTTTCATTGAGAAGCTTGAGAATCGCGCCGACAGGGGTGCCTGCTCGGGAAGGAGCCAAGGTGATGGTGACCTTGGTGCCGAAGGGCAGCGCGGCTTCTGAACGCTTCCTGCCCCAGCCGCCCTGTATCAACTGCGCCGGGTTGGGATAGAACTCACCGCTCCAGTGCGCCACATTGCCCTTCTCATCGGTCACATCGAAGTAGAGTTGCGGGTGCGGATTGGCGTAACGGAATTCGGTCACGGTCCCTTTTAGCGTAACCGGCTTTGATGCGTCATAGGAGACGCCCGTCCCGTGATGAGCGAATCCCGGTGTCCCAACTAAGATGAGGCCAGCGGTCAAGACGAGAAAACAAGACGTTCTCATTTGTGTGGACACTCTTTTGCTCTCTGCCTGCAAACCGCACGGCAGTAGGGTCATTCAGTACGCCAAACGCTAGAAACGTTTGACCTCAGATGAATGCGACGACTATTATCACTCACTTTGGCGTGCATTCCACAAAGTGAATCGAAGTGTTATGCGTTTTTGTTCGTCGCTCGTGCTGTTCGTAGTTCTGCTGGGGAGCCTCAACGGTCATACGCAGGGCCGTGGTGGAGGACCGCCTCCGGCTGCGAGAGCAGCGGCTCCGTTTGACATGACCGGTTATTGGATATCGATCGTCAGCGAAGACTGGCGCTGGCGCATGTTTCCCAATAAAGGAGACTACGCAGGAGTACCACTGAATCCCGAGGGACGTAAAGTCGCGGACTCCTGGGACCCGGCAAAGGATGAAGCGGCTGGAGAACAATGCAAAGCGTACGGTGCGCCAGGCATCATGCGCATTCCCGGACGATTCCACATCACCTGGCAGGATGACCAGACGCTGAAGATCGAGACGGATGCGGGAAAACAAATCCGCATCTTTCATTTCGGTGCTGCGCCGGCTGGAGGCGCGGACTTGCAAGGCGTATCCAAAGCGGAATGGGAGTTCGCCCAACGAGGTCTGGGTCGCGCGATTGCGGGAGACCGCGGTGGATCGCAGGCGGGCTCGCTGAAAGTGACGACGATGAACCTCCGGCCCGGCTACTTGCGGCGCAACGGCGTGCCCTACAGCTCCAAAGCGAAGCTGACGGAATATTACGATCTCGTTAAAGAATCCAATGGTGACACCTACCTTGTGCTCACGTCCACACTCGAAGACCCCACATATCTCACTGAGCCGATGATCACGGCCGCCCACTTCAAGAAACAAGCGGACGCCTCCGGCTGGAATCCGGCGCCATGCGCGGTTCGATAGACGTGGGGGGACCGGCCAAATGCCGTCAAAGAGGCCGCCGTTGGGAGCGCGAAGCGCGACGAATTAAAAGGCGGTGTACCAACTACGGCTTGGCCGCGCGAAGCGCAAGCGCGCCAGCGCGCAGCCGAAACGAAGGCCCGACGCTAAGATAAAGAGGAGCTCTTATGAGAACGATCACGTTCGGTTTTGCAATCGCCGTCTTCTTTGTATGCTCCGCGATCTTTTTTGGACAGGCTCCCGCGCCGGCTTCTGGAATCGGAAATCCTCTTGGCCCGATGGTTAGCGGTACGGACTTTTCCGGATCCTATCGATGGCTCAATCACCAGGATGCAACGCTCTTTACAGCGGCCGGGGCTATTGCCGATTGGGGCGGGATTCCCTTAAATGACGCGGCCCGTCTCTATGCGCTGTCCTGGTCGGCCTCGCGTCTGACCGTGAAGCAGCATCAATGCATGGGCTACGTTCCTCCCTATACCTGGATGTCGCCGGGAAATCACCGGATCTGGGAGGAGCGAGATCCATTCACGCAAAGACTGGTCGCCATCCGGTACTGGGGCCAGATTGCTCAGGTCGACCGGACGATTTATATGGATGGACGTCCTCACCCGCCGGCCTATGCGCCGCACACGTTTGCCGGTTTCTCGACAGGAACGTTCGAAGGCAACATCTTGACCGTGACCACAACGCACATCAAACGCGGCTGGCTCCGCGCGAATGGCGCGCCGCAAAGCGACGCCGCTACGGTCACAGAACACCTCATTCGGCACGGCGATACTGTCACGATTCTCGCTGTGGTGAACGATCCGGTTTACTTGAGCGAACCAATGAGCAAGACTTCGGTGCTCTTCCGCCAGCCCATAGCGCCGGACGCCTGGCTATACGCCTGCGACGACAGCGAACAAATCGTTGGCAGAAAGAACGACTATGTTCCGAGTCACTTGTTCGGGCAGAACCCTTTCGTTCGCGAGTACGCGGAAAAAAACAAGGTTCCGCTGCTGGGGTCTTTTGGCGGCCGTGAGACGCTGTACCCCGAGTTTCTTGCTGCCGCTAAAGACACCGCCGCAGCCGAAGCCGCGGCAAAAGCCAAAATGGTTCCGTCCGGACCGCAGCAGTCCAGCCGCGCGCCCGATCCTATTCCGAACGACGGGAAAATCCATGTGTTTCATGTTGCAGGGAATGTCTACATGCTGGCAGGAGATGGCGCCAACATCGCTGTCCAGGTTGGACCACAAGGCGCCTTGGTGGTCGATACGGGCGCAGGGAAGTTGTCCGACCAGATTGTTCCCGAGATTGGAAAACTCAGTTCCAAGCCGATTCAGTTCATCGTCAACACGAGCTTTCATGCCGACCATGTCGGCGGCAATAAAAAACTCCAGGCCGCCGGCGCCGACCCGAGTTTAACGGGCTCGTTTTTCTCCAACCAGTTCGCGGATGCAGGCCAGGGCGCGACGGTCATCGGACATCAGAACGTTCAAACGCGAATGCAAGAACAAAAGCCGCCGTTGGATACGCCGCCGAGCGACACGTATCTGGAAGATCGACGGAGGAAGTATCACAATGACGAAGCGGTAGAGATCTTCCCCATGCCCAACGCCAGTACGGATGGCGATAGCATCGTCCATTTCCGGCGCTCCGATGTCATTGTTGCCGGCGATATCTTCACGACAACGCAATATCCCTTCATCGATGTGAGAAACGGCGGCAGCCTGCAGGGGGAAATTCGCGCTCTGAACTTCATCCTCGACCGAACACTCTATCAGCACGATGAGGACGGCGGGACATGGATCATCCCGGGACACGGACGCGTGACCAATGAATGGGAGATTGCCGAATATCGCGACATGCTGGTCATTATCCGTGACCGTGTTCAGGCCATGATTAAAAACGGCGCCACTCTCGATCAAGTCAAAACCGCCAGACTCACCGCCGACTTTGATGTCCGCTTCGGACAAACGACCGGCCCGTGGACTACGGACATGTTCGTCGAGGCGGTTTATACAACCCTGAAGAATCCACCGCAAAGCG
>MNKP01000013.1 GCA_001920875.1 Acidobacteria bacterium 13_1_20CM_2_55_15 | reverse complement strand
GCTGGTCATCGAGATCAAATTCGCGAATCGAATCCACGCGGTCGCCAAAGAATTCAATACGCACCGGATTACGCATCAACGGCGAGAAGACATCGACGATTCCTCCGCGAATCGAGAATTCGCCTGGCGCACCGACTGGTTCCTGGCGGAGGTAGCCGGCGTTTTTTAAGTGCTCGGTCAACAGATCCTGAGAAAGATCATCCCCTGTTGCGATATGGAGTCCGTAGGTATCGAATTGCGACGGCACTACAAGGCGGCTGGCCAACGACCGGATGGAACCGACGACGATATCGACACGTTTGTTGCGAAGCCGCCACAGCGTTGTCGCGCGCGCCTGCTGAATATCGGCGTGCGGCGTCAGGCCGGCATATGGATCGGTCTCCCAAGCCGGGAAGGGGCTTACTCGCTCTGCACCGTTCGCATTCAGTTCGCCATGAAAATAGGCGAGGTCGGTTGCGAGCGCTTGAACGCCGCGATCCTGCGGAGTGACGACAATCAGCGGCCGCCGCAAGAATTGCCAGAGGCCCGCAATAAACAGGGCGCGCGCACTGCCAGCCAGACCCGACACGATGATGTCGGTCTCGCCACGCAGTGCCTCCGAGGCAATGCGCCGGAAATCGGCGATACCGGAGATCCGCACAAGAATCTTATGAATGCGTTTTTCCAGTATTTCCATATCGGGCCAAGACTCGCTCCACAATGGCCGTGGTGGAACAACCTGGTATGAGTGGAAGCGCTACGACCTTTCCATTCCAACGCTCCACTTCACTTTGGCCAACGATGTTGTCGGTCCAGTCGGCACCTTTAACAAGCACGTCGGGGAGAATCTTCAGAATCGCTTGTAGAGGATTGTCCTCATCGAACGAGCAGACAAAATCGACCATTTCCAAACCGTCAATCAGCTCGGCACGTTCGTTCTCCGAGACGATTGGCCGCTTCGGACCTTTTATACGCGCGACGGAGGCGTCACTGTTGATACCGACGACTAACACGTCGCCCAATTCGCGCGCCTTTTGAAGGAGACCGATATGTCCGGAATGCAAGATGTCAAAGCATCCGTTCGTGAAGACGATCTTTCTTCCAGCAGTTTTCAGCTGATGAACGCGGTCTGCAACCTCCTCGAGCGACCCTACCATCCAACCATGATAGCATCGCGCTGTGCGCCGTCTTTGGCTCCCACTTGCAGCCGCGGCCTGCTTCCTGCTGGCTTCAATCGAAGATTCAGCGCTTGCTCCGAAACACGACTTGGGAACCTTTTTGATCGATCCGCCAACGCCGTACACCCATTACTTGCCCCCCGACGTTCCCAAAGGCAAGGTTCTAGCCGTCCACGGACTGGATGTCAGCCGCGAGGTGATGTCCTTCATTTCCGCCGGGCTCGCCGATGGGGGTTTCGAGGTATACGCGATCGACCTTCCAGGTCATGGGGCGTCGAGAGCGAAATTTCAGACTGCGGTTGCCGAGCAGGCGATTCGAAACGTAGCGGCGGCACTCGGGGAAACGACGGTCGTTTTAGGACATTCTCTGGGAGCCGGCCTCCTTCTCGATTTGTCCGCAAACCACCACTTTTCGACGATCGTGCTTTTGTCGCCACCGCCGGTGGCGATTGATGAAATCCGGGCAGATCGCGTCTTGATTGCCACCGGAGCTATCGATCTCCCCCGCATTCGAAGCTTCGTTCCAATCGCGGCGGATATCGGGGGAACGCACGTTGAGACCTGGACGTTGCCTTGGGCGGCTCACTCCGCAGCGATTTTGAACCCGGTCTACGTCGGGCGCATCGTCGAGTGGCTTGGGGGGAATGCTCGAAAGACGAGAACACTGGCGAGGATGGCTTGGCTAGTTGTGATGTTTGTTGCGGCGCTTGTGTTGGGAATCGAATTGTTGACAGTAGGTCCCTCTCCCTCTGGGAGAGGGCGGCGCGACAGCCAGCGGGCTGGCGCGCCGGGTGAGGGTGGCGCGAAGCGCGAGCCCGATAGGGCGAAGCCTCAAGAGAAGTCTAATCAAACCTTGAGACCCTTACCCTACCCTCTCCCAGAGGGAGAGGGTGGATCTTCCCCGCGCGCCGTGTTAATCCGCTATATCGCGGCATGCGGGACCAGCCTGATCATTTTAAAACTCGGCAATCCCCTTGGCTGGCTTCGCCTGTTCGGCACGGTTTATCTAATCGGATTTATTTTCCTGACAGGCCTTTTTTTAACTGTAGCGGTACTCTGTGCGCGCCGTGAGGCGGTCATAGACCGCCCCTACAGTTTCAATCGCCGTGCGGTATTCAGGGCAGCCGCTGCGGCAGCATACGTTATTGTCGTTCTGGGCCTTCTCGTGAGCTCCCACGTATTGAACATGTCGCTTTCCGGCAACCGGTGGTGGCGCTTCCCGGTGATTTTTGCTGCAGGCCTCCCGTTCTTTGCCTCCGACGAATGGATGATCCGGCATCTCGAGCCGCGCTGGAAGTGCATCGGTGTTGCCCTGCTGACGCGCGGACTGCTGTTGGCGTTCCTGCTCGCGGGCGTCTTGATCCTGAATCGTGAAAACGTGTTTTTGGTGTTAATCGCACCTCTCATCACACTCTTCTGGATCGGCCTCTGGTTCGCCGCGGGCGTTGTTTATAAAAGCACGTCCGACCCCTACGCGGCCGCAATTTTTTCGGCTCTCGTACAAGGCTGGGCTTTCGCAGCGTGGTTTGTCATTTTATGATTCCCTTGGTCCGAGTCTTTGTGGTTAAATATGCAAGCGTATGAATATTTATGCACACGGTGTCGCCATCGTCGGCGTGACCGGTTATGCGGGTCAGGAACTGGAACGGCTCTTGGCCTCGCATCCGAAAATCCAGATCGCGGGCAAGTTCGCCTCGAAAGCCAATGAAAAATCAGGCGCCGAGGCGTTCAGCTTCGAACGATTGCGGGGCTTTTCGGCCGATGCCGTCGTTCTGGCAACGGAACACGAGCTTTCGATGCAGTTGGTGCCGCAATTACTTGACGCCGGCTACAGTGTGGTTGATATGAGCGGGGCCTTTCGTCTGAAGGACCCACAGTTATACCAGGATTGGTATGGATTCGAACATACCGCCCCGGCTCTCCTGGGCGAAGCGGTGTATGGGTTGCCGGAATTTCGCGCGGAAGCAATCGCGAGTGCCCGGATCGTGGCGAATCCAGGCTGCTATGCAACGGCCGCCGTGTTGCCGCTTATACCGCTATACAAAGCCGATGCGATCGACCCGGGGTGCACGGTCGTCGTGGACGGAAAATCAGGAGTCTCTGGAGCGGGAAGGCAGCCGAAGCCTGAAACGCATTTTTGCGAGGTGAATGAAAACATCAGCGCCTACAGCGTGCTACAGCATCGCCACACACCTGAAATGGTGGCACAGCTCCCTGGGGCAACCTTCGACCGGTTCGTGTTCACTGCGCATTTGGTCCCAATATCACGCGGTATCTTAAATACGATAACACTTCGGACGCAGGATCGCATTTCGGCACACTCGATCCTGGCTGAAACTTATGCCAAGACTCCGTTCGTTCAGGTGTTGTCCCCTGGCCAACTACCAAATGTCCACAGCGTGACCAAGACCAATCTCTGCGTCATCGGAACTGTCGCTAGAGGGGATAACACGGTTATCGTTTCTGTTCTTGATAACCTGGTGAAAGGCGCCGCAGGACAAGCGGTCCAAAATTTAAATTTGATGTTCGGGTATGAGCCGACGGCAGGACTGGTCTCGTGACAAAAGTCGTTAAAATAGGCGGGGCACTACTGGAGAATCCCGCCAAAGCGGTGAATGAAATTCGCAGCCTCGCCCGCGGCCGCACTGCGATCGTACACGGCGGTGGTATGCAGATCACGCGTATGCTCGAGCGGACGAACGTTCCCTCCACTTTTATCGAAGGCCTGCGCGTTACCGACGAAAGTACGTTGGCTGCGGTTTGTGCAGCACTATTAGGCGAGGTGCACACCGCGCTCATCCAGGCGCTGCATCAGCAGGGATTGCCAGCTGTGGGCATATTCGGCGTGGTTCGCGCACAAAAAAAATCTGGGCCATGGGGCTTCGTTGGAGCGAACGTCCGCGCCGACGCGACCTCCTTAAACGCTATTCTCGATCGGGGTAAGATGCCCGTCATTCCAACATTGGCCATGGGGGAGAATTCGCTGCTCAACGTCAATGGAGATGAGACCGCTGCTGCCGTGGCAGTAGCGCTCGAATGCAGCGAATTGCTATTCTTAACCGACGTCGAGGGCGTCAAGGATGCGGCAGGTGCGGTTATCGAACGCTCGAATAATCCGAATGAGCTGTTGGCAGCGAGTTTCGTCAGCGGCGGCATGATTCCAAAATTGAAAGCCGTGAAAGCTGCCATGGAGGGAGGAGTTGGTCTGGTGCGTGTGGGCCGGACGATCTTCGAAGGTGCGGCGTGAATATTCGGCCTGCGACACACGCAGATATCGACACCATCGTTAGCATGATTGCGCATTATGCGGCACAGGGCATCATGCTCCCGCGCTCGCATAGCGGGCTGGCAGAATCTCTATCGAACTATGTCGTCGCCGATCTCGATGGCCAGATCGTAGGATGCGGTGGTCTTGAACAATACTCGAGCAGTACAGCGGAGATCTTTGGTCTGGCGACATCGCCCAACAAACCTGTCCGTGGAACCGGCAGTGCCATCGTCGAAGCGCTGATCGAAAAAGCCCGTTCCGGGAATCTCGCCCATGTTTTCGCGCTTACTCTTGCGCCGGCGTTCTTTCAGAAAATGGGTTTCAGGACCGTTCAGCACACCCACCTGCCTATGAAAGTGTGGAAGGATTGCATCGCCTGCCCCAAGTACGGCAATTGCGACGAAATCGCAATGGTGCTCGATCTCAATTAGGAATTCGCGCTGTCGCCGTCCAGACGAAACCTGAAATCGCGATAGCAACGGGTACGATCAAAACGGCACGGGCAAGGCCGTGAGTGTCGGCCAGCCATCCAATGATTGGCGGAGAGATTGCATCGCCGAATAAGTGAATCGTGAAAATGCTCACCGCCATCGACCGCGCGCGCGCGGCTGGTGGTACAACGCTCACAATCATCACATTAACGGGTCCGGTGCTGAGGAAAAGAAGGAACTCCGCCAAAAAAAACCACACGATATAGGTCGGCGAAGATGCGACGGTGAGCGCCAGCCATGCCGGAATAACGGCGGCAATGCTCGACAGTCCCGACAGCCACAATTGGCCGGATTGGACTCGCGCTGCCATCCAATCACCTAGGTAGCCCCCAAGAAATGTGCCGCTGAGACCGGCGAGGACAGTAACACCTCCTACGATGAAATCAGCGCGCGCAAGCTCCAGGCCACGAACACGTTCGAAATAGGTCGGCATGAAAAACGCCAGCCCGCCGAGAGCGAAGGTATAAGCGGCGTAGCCGAGGACAGTGCCGACGTATGCCTTGTTACGGAATAGGTCTGATAAGGTCCGGGTACTGAATCCCTCACCCGGCGCGTCAGCCCGCTGGCTGTCGCGCCGCCCTCTCCCAAGGGAAGAGGGTTCTTCGGTGGCGCCGCGCACCGGATCAGGCACACGAAGCGCTAGCAAGGCTAATACGATTCCGGGCAAGCCTACGGCGTAAAATGCAGCCCGCCAGCCGAAGGCGCGCTCGAGCGTCCCGCCGAGCAAAAATCCCGCGGCTGATCCCACGGGAATAGCGACGTAAAAAACGGCAAAGGCTCGGCCGCGCTGCGAGCGCGGAAAATAGTCCGACAGCAGCGCGGGCGAAATCGTTGCGTAGGCCGCTTCACCAATGCCGACCCAGGCGCGCGCGATCAACAGCTGAACGAAATCGGCAGTGAAGCCCGCAGCCGCCGTCGCCATACTCCATGCGGTTACGCCGGCGGACATTAACCGAGGACGCGACAGACGGTCGCCCAAAGCTCCGAAGAGTGGGGACGTCACGAAGTAGGTTACGAGGAAAACATTGGCCAGGAGGCCAAGTTGAAAATCCGTCAAGACCAGTTCGCTCTTCACTCGCGGCAGAACCGCGGCCAGAATGAACCGGTCGATGTAGTTGAGGAAATTTAGAATCGTGACGACACCAAGAGCAAAGAGCGCAGCCTCTCGCTCACCGGCTAGCGGATCGCGCGGCGGCATTTAGCGAAGGGCAGGAGATTGGCTCTTGCGGTTTACGATGTTCTCGGGCGCAAGATAGTCCGCCGGCAGTTCCGAGAATAACGGTGAAAACGTGGTGAGATCGATTTCGTCAAGCTGCTTCCTTTGCTGAAGCGCCGCGCGCACCGCGCGCGCGACGATCTCATGGGAGCTGCGGAACGGCACGCCCTTCATCACCAGAAAATCTGCAAGGTCGGTGGCTCCCATAAAAGTATCGCGCGCAGCCTTCTCGGTGCGATCGGTTCTCAAGGTAACCGTACGAACCGACAGGCGCAGCACGCTCAAAGAAAGTCGCACGTTTTCGAATGCCTTGAGCAGTGCTTCTTTGTCTTCCTGCAGATCTTTGTTGTAGCCGGTTGGAAGTCCTTTCATGACACCAAGGAAACCTGCCAGCAAACCCGTCGTCATAGCAGCTTTCGCGCGAATCAGTTCGAAACCATCAGGATTTTTTTTCTGCGGCATGAGGCTGCTGCCGGTTGTCACTTTCTCCGAGAGTTCCAGGAAGCCGAACTCTTCTGTTGAATAAATGATCCAGTCTTCGGCCAAGCGGCTGGCGTGTGTCAAAACGATAGCGGCATTCGATAGAAACTCGAGAACGAAATCCCGATCACATGTGGCGTCGAGACTGTTGGCTGAGATTTTGCTGAAGCCCAGTTCCTTGGCCACCGATTCACGATCGACGCCGAAATTGGAACCGGCTACGGCTCCCGAACCGAGGGGGAGAATATCGACCCGGCTGAGCGATTGTTCAAACCGTTCCCCGTCGCGCCGGAACATTTCGACGTAGGCCAGGCAGTAGTGGCTCCAGCGGACAGGCTGCGCACGCCGCAGATGTGTATATGCCGGGATGATGATGTCGGAGTAACGTGCCCCACTCTCGATCAAAGCGAGTTGCAATGCCTCGAGATCCGCCAGGATGAGCCCGATTGCTTTGCGAACGAATAATCGGAAATCTGTTGCCACTTGGTCGTTCCGGCTGCGGCCAGTGTGCAACTTACCGGCAACCGGACCAATCTTGGAGGCGAGCGTCGCTTCAACGAACGTATGAATGTCTTCGTAAGGGCTGGACTTGACCTGCTCGGGAGAGTATTCGGAAAGAATCTGTTCGAGACCCTGGTCGATGGCGGTCCATTCCTCCTGGGTGAGCACGCCACAACCCAGCAGCGATCGCGCATGCGCACGGCTGACCCGGATGTCGACTTCGAGAAGAACCGCGTCGATTCCGAGCGACCGGTTCATCTTTTCGAAAACCGGGTCGCTCTCCTCCTCAAACCGACCTTGCCAAAGTTTCATACTGATTCACCATCAGGCGCGAGCGGACAGCGGCGGGCAAACCGAGAAGATTGATGAAGCCCTCGGCGTCGTGGTGATTGTAGCTGCCCGTATCGAAAGAGGCGATGTCCTGCCGGTATAGGCTGAACGGCGACTTGCGGCTCTTCACGGCCATCGTGCCTTTGTAAAGGCTCATCGTCACAGAGCCGGTCACGACTTCCTGGGTCTTTGTGAAGAACGCATCGAATGCTTCTCTGAGGGGGGTAAACCAGTGGCCCTCATACACCAGCTGCGCATAGGTGACGCTCAGGATGTCTTTGTGGTAGCGGGTTTGCCGATCCAGCACCAGCGATTCCAGCTCGCGATGCGCCGTCGTGATAAGCGTTCCGCCCGGGGTTTCATAAACACCGCGCGATTTCATTCCAACGACGCGGTTCTCAATGCAATCTGCGCGGCCGATGCCGTTCGTGCCCGCAATTTCGTTCAAATCTTCCAGGAGCTGCACGGAACGGATCGTGTATCCATTCAGCCCGACGGGGACGCCCTGCTGAAAATCAATGGTGATTTCGCTCTCCCCTTCTGGACACGAGCGCGGATCGAGAGTCAGCATGA
Organism: Acidobacteria bacterium 13_1_20CM_2_55_15; assembly: GCA_001920875.1. Classification (GTDB taxonomy): domain Bacteria; phylum Acidobacteriota; class Terriglobia; order 20CM-2-55-15; family 20CM-2-55-15; genus 20CM-2-55-15. The sequence continues at coordinate 15,292 of MNKP01000013.1, read as the reverse complement.
ACAAATCTTCCGGCGGGGCCTGTGATGGGTCCTCCAGGATCCCGCCTTCGTGACTCATATGCCAGATATTGCTATCGCGGCTGTAAATCTTGTCCGCTGTAGCGGCAATAGGAATATTGCGTTCTTTAGCGTAGGCAATCGCTTCGTGCCTGGACCGGATATTCCACTCGCGCCATGGCGCAATAATTTTGAGATGAGGCGCAAATGCCTTGTATGTGAGCTCAAACCTCACCTGATCGTTGCCCTTGCCGGTACATCCGTGGGCAACGGCATCAGCACCTTCCTCCAGCGCTACCTCAACCTGGCGCTTCGCCAGAAGAGGCCGCGCGATGGAGGTTCCGAGCAAATACTTTCCTTCGTACATGGCGCCGGATTTAACGAGCGGCCAGAGGTATTCGGTTACGAACTCATGACGGAGATCTTCGACATAGCATTTGGAAGCACCGGAACGGATCGCTTTTTCTTCAAGACCTTGCAATTCATCGTCCTGACCGATGTTGCCGGCCATAGCGATAATTTCGCAACCGTAGTTCTCCTTGAGCCACGGAATGATGATAGAGGTATCAAGTCCGCCGGAATACGCCAGTACGACTTTCTTCACTCGTTCCTTCATAATTGCCTCCCGTCTTTTCTCTTAACAGTCGCGCTTTCGGCTTGTGTGCCCGGGACTAGTACCGTTACTAGAATCGCCTTTTCTACCGCTAACCGGTTTGCTGCTTGTTGAAAGACGAGCGAATAATCCGATTCGATGACTGAATCCGTGACTTCCTGACCGCGATGAGCGGGCAGGCAATGCATAAAAAATGTGTGTTTTCCTGTCTTGGCGATCAGCTTCTCGTTGACCTGATAAGGCCGGAAAATTTCGAGGCGGCTTTCGAGTTCGTCCTCCTGGCCCATGCTGGCCCATACATCCGTATATATCGCGTCGGCGCCCTTCACGTCGGATGGTTTCGTCGACCACTCCACAGGCTCCAGCGGACCCGGACCATATTTCTCAGGACAGATCGCTCTGAAACGCAGACCCGCTAGCAAGCAGGCGTGCCATAGTGACCGCGATACATTGTTCCAATCGCCGACGTAGACGAACTCTTTTCCGGACCAGCTCGGCCAGACGTCCGTAAGGGTCAGTAGATCAGCAACCGCTTGGCAGGGATGTTCCGCATCGCTGAGCCCGTTAACGACCGGAACCGACGCGAATAGTGCCAGATCCTCCAGATCGTGGTGATTGAACACACGCGCAACAATACCATCCACCCAGCATGAAAGATTTCTGGCCAGATCCTGTATTGGTTCCCGCTCACCCAGCCGGCTTTCCGCGGTTCCCAACACGATCGGCCACCCGCCGAGCTGCCGAATCCCAACCTCAAACGTTACCCTCGTTCGAAGCGATGGTTTTTCAAAAATCAGAGCGACCGACTTGCCTTGAAGGACTGGCCCGAACACGTTTCTCGAACGAAAATCAGCAGATAAAACCAGGAGCCCTTGAAACTCCTGCCGGCGCAGTTGCGAAAGCGATAGAAAGTCCGAATGAACCGCCACTGCGGTTGCTGCTGAATAGTTATTCATATAAGTGCATAAGTATGCATGCGCTGCCGGGCAGGGTCAATCATTTTTACTATGAGGTTGTTATAATTTTCGCACTCCATGAGACGCCATCGGCACAACGCGATCCTGGAATTGGTTCGCTCGAGGGAAATTACCAGTCAAGAAGACCTCATGCGCGGTTTAAAAGCCCGCGATATCAGCGTGTCTCAATCGACGCTGTCGCGCGACATTCAGGAACTGCGTATAGCTAAAGCGGGGGGCGTCTATACCGTCGTCGATGCCGAACCGGCCGTTCAGCATTCTGAAGGATCATTAGCACGGATTATCCGCGAATTCATGGTAGACGTGGACGTGGCCCAGAATATCCTTGTCGTGAAGACAGGACCCGGTCACGCCTCAACGGTGTCGCAAGCGTTGGATGAAGCTGGCTGGCCGGAATGGGTGGGAAGCATCGCCGGCGAAAATACTATTTTTGCGGTGGCGCGATCCGCGAAAGATGCAAAGAAGCTGGAAGGACGGTTAAGAAAATTGTTGTAGCCTTCCGGCTAGGCGCACACCTCCCCTGTCCGGGCAGGCTTCTAAGAGTCTGACTATGGTGTTCCCGCTGAGGGGGTCGATAAATTGAGGCGCAATCTCAGCAAGAGGGACGAGAACGAATCGGCGGAGTGCAAAACGTGGGTGGGGTATGATGAGACCGGCACCCCCTAGGACTTCGTCTCCATAAAAGATGATGTCGATATCCAAGGTACGCGGCCCTTTCGCGCCATGGCGAATACGTTGATTTTCTTTCTCGACCTCGAGGCAGGCCGACAGTAATTCGTCGGGAGTTAGAACAGTTTCTGCTTCTATGGCAGTATTAAGGAACCTCGGTTGATTGAGCACATCCCGAGGCTCAGTCGAATACAGCGAAGCACAACGGATAGTATAAATGCCGTGATTGGCAAGGCCAACGACGCCGGATTGCAAGTACATCTGGCGATCCCCGATATTGGAACCAAGAGACAGAAAAGTGCGCACCATCAAAGTATGAAACAACGCAGCACGATATGAAAATGCGCATGAACAAAACGTCTCTCGACGGACTCCTGGTCGTTGAAATCGATTTTTCCCGGGATGAGCGCGGGTTCTTTATGGAGTCCTGGCACAAGCGGGATTTCGCAGAAGCCGGTCTGCCGTACGAATTCGTCCAGGATTCTCACTCGCGTTCAACGTATTCCGTACTCCGCGGACTTCATTATCAGGACATGCGAGCCCCAATCGTCAAACTGGTCCGCTGCACGGTCGGCCGCGTCTTCGACGTTGCAGTCGATCTTCGCGTCAATTCGCCGACGTTTGGACAATGGTTTGGTATTGAGCTCACTGCCGAGAACAAAACGCAACTGCTGGTTCCGATCGGCTTCGCCCATGGATTTCTAACGCTCTCGGATGTCTGTGAAATCCAGTACAAGCAGACCGAGTATTACCGTCCGGAAGCAGAGGGTGGTGTCGCGTGGAACGATAAGGACATCGCAATAGACTGGCCCTTGCGAGACCCTCCAATCTTATCGCGGCGTGATCAGAATCAGCCGTCGCTGAAACAATATCTTCAGAACCCTGCTTTCCAATGAGGGGTGGAGATCGCAAGTCTATTCGACTCTTGAGACCCTCACCTTTTTACTGAGGCTTCGCCCTATCGGGCTCGCGCTTCGCGCCCTCTCCCAGAGGGAGAGGGTAATGTTCGATGCTCAGGAAGCCTTTTTCAATTTCCGATAAGCCGCGACAGCACGATTGTGTGCTGCTAAGGTCTCCGAAAAAGTATGACGGGCTTCGATGGTTCGGACGAAATATAGATAATTCGTGTCGGCGGGCTGAATCGCCGCAAGCAAGGATGGGTAGCCCGGATTCGCGATAGCGCTCGGCGGCAGCCCGGAGTTCACGTAGGTATTGTAGGGTGATTTGAATTTCAGATCCGCAAGGGTGAGCCTGCCGGTGTATTGGTCCGCCTGTGCGAGGGCATATATCACAGTCGGGTCACATTGAAGCAGGACGTGCCGCGTCAATCGATTCAAGTACACTGAAGCAACGATCGATCGCTCGTCCGGCTGAGCCGCCTCGGTTTCGATAAGCGAAGCTAGAATCACCGTATCGTGAAGATTCAGCGGCCATTTGTCCTCAGACACAACCTGCCCCAGCTTGGCAACCATTTGCTGAAACCGTGCAATCATGGTTTCGATTGCATGGCGAGGCATCGTATGTGCTGGAAACGAATATGTTTCCGGAAACAAATAACCTTCAACCGAAACTGCATTTCCGTCGAATTGCCGCACCAAATCAACAGCGTTGTTGGCCGCTTTCTTAAAATCTTCCGCGAAACCGAAACCTTGCTCCTGCCATTTTTGGGCGGTTGCTCCGACCGTCAGACCTTCGGGCACAGCAAACTTATGAAGGTAGACCAAACCGTTCGCGATCTTATGGACCACCTCAGGAATGGTCTGAGGCCGGTCAAAAGAATACTCGCCCGCCTGAAGTTTATTTCGAGTGCCGCTAAACAAGATGTAAGCGAAGGCTACGTTTGAATTTCGGATGACATTTTTTTCTTTCAGAAGTCCAACAATGTCGCGGGCGCCGAGACCGCGGGGGATCTCGATAATTAAACCCTCAGCCGGGGTCCCAAAAACCTGCAGCTCTCGGCGCACGTACAATCCGAGTCCGCCAACCAACAGAATCAATACGAGAAGAAAGGCGAGAAGTTTGCTCATGTGCTTCTGCCCGGACGATTATCCAGATAATCTTGAAGAATGATCATGGCTGCGATTTTGTCGATGTGCTCGCGGCGCTGGCGCCAGTTCAGGCCCATTTCTCCCAAATGCTGCTCGGCGGCGAAGCTCGTAAGCCGCTCATCCCAGAAAAGAACCGGAATGTCCAATTTGTTCTTAAGCGCGGCGGCGAACAGGCCGATCCTCTGACTTTGGCGGCTCTCTTTCCCATTCATATGCAGAGGCTGACCGACTAGAATTTGATGCACTTCGTTTTCCTCTGCCAGACGGCGAAGAACTTCGATATCCGAGGAAGAACCTTTTCGCCGGATCGTGGGCCGCGCTTGGGCGGTCAAAAGCAGGGCGTCGCTAATCGCAACGCCGATGGTTTTTTCGCCGACGTCGAGGGCCATAATCCGCATAATTTCATGATACAGCCAAGACCTCCCGGGCTATAATTAAACGCGGGCTAACGGTCAGCAGACCGTACTACATAGACGCTTGGAGGTCCCCATTTTGAATTCGAAGAGTAAGTACGCGATTTTGCTGATCTCGTCGGTCCTCGTCGTTTACGCGATTATTGGCGGCATGCTCGGCCGTGTCAGCGCGCAGAATGGATCGTATCAGCAGCTGTCGATTTTCATGGAGGTTTTAAGCAGGATCCAAAACGACTATGTCGACGACCCGTCCGTTAAAAATGCCGTTGACGGCGCGATCCGTGGACTGGTCGAGAATGTGGATCCGTACGGAGGATACCTGTCCGCCAAGGATGTCGCCTTCTATAAGAACTACGATCCTTTTAAGACTCCGGGCATCGGGGTGATTTTGGCGAAACCTCCTCGTCTCGGATATCCGGTGGTTATATCTACCATTCCCGGAGGCCCGGCTGCCAAAGCCGGTCTGAACCCCGGGGATATCATTGAATCCATTGACGGCGTAACGACGCGCGAAATGAATCTTGTCCAGGTGCATGGAATACTTTCGAACCCCGTCGGCAAACCCGCGTCTCTTTCCATCATCAAGAGCCGCCGTTCGGAACCCGATACGATCAACGTACCGCGTGAAATCACTCAGCCGCCCTCGATTGATGCCAAGATCCTGGAGAACAATATTGCCTACGTGAAGATTCCATATGTGGCTCCGGGCAAAACCGCTGAGGTTCGGAGACAATTGGATGCACTGCTGAAGAAGGGCGCCACGAATGTCGTTCTCGACCTGCGATATACAGCGGGCGGAGATGACAAAGAAGCCGTTCAGTTGGCGAATCTGTTTTTAGACTCCGGCACGATTACTTATCTGCAGGGACAGAAGTTTCCCAAGGAGACCTTTAGCGCGAATGCGAAAGAGTTGCTCACCAAGGCTCCGGTCGCAGTACTCGTGAATCAGGCGACTGCGGGAGCAGCGGAGATCGTGGCTGGGGCCATTGAAGACAATCATCGTGGCCAGATCGTAGGGGTGAAAACATTTGGATCAGGATCGGTCCAAAAGTTGATCCCGTTAGACGATGGGTCTGCATTGCTGATCTCGGTTGCAAAGTATTTCACTCCGGCCGGCAAGGAAATCCAGGATGTGGATCCCCAGGACTCCGGAATCAAACCGACGGTTGAAATCCGGCAGACACTGGAGGAAACCGTGGAGCCCGACGATCAAGATGCACAGCCTCCCACAAAGGATCAGCCCAACAAGGAAGAGGATCGGCAGCTCAATAGAGCGATCGAAATCCTGAAAGATCCTAGTAAGATTTCAGCTACGAAGAAGGCCGCGTAATTCATTTTTTCAGCGTCGGGCCCACCGGCCAAGCTGTAGTTGGTATTCCGCCTTCTTCTGAGGCTGCGCGCTTGCGCTTCGCGCGGCGGCCTCGTTGAACGGATTTGGCCGGTACCCCCACAAGGCACGTGCTCGTACAATTCAGTGGCATCTCGAAGTCGTTTGGATCGCAGGAGATTCTTCGAGACATCGCCTTCCAAATCAATCCGTCGGAAAAAATCGGTCTCATTGGCGCAAACGGATCCGGAAAAACGACTCTTCTCAAATTGATCGCCGGCACTTACGAACCGGATACGGGCGCGATTTCTCGCAAGTCTCAGTTAGAGATTGGGACATTGGACCAAATTCCCGATTTTCAAGGCGATACTTCGGTCCTTGAAGAGGGACTGCGAGCGTCCCAACATCTCCAACGCATCGAGACAAACATGCGTGCATTGGAACAAGTCATCGCGGAGGCGCCGGCGCGGGATGTTCTGGATCGGTACTCAGAGCTGCAGCATGAGTTTGAATTGAAAGGCGGTTATAGTTACCGCGCACGCACGGAAGCCGCGCTGCTCGGCGTGGGTTTCTCCCGAAAAGCATTCGACCAGGCTAGCCGCAGTTTATCCGGCGGCGAGAAGAATCGTCTCGCGTTGGCAAAGCTTCTTCTGTCGCATACCGAGTTACTTCTGCTGGACGAACCGACGAATCATCTCGATATCAAGTCGATTGAATGGCTCGAAAAATTCTTGAGAGAGACCGATAAAACGCTCGTCATCGTCTCGCACGACCGCTTCTTTCTGGATCGAGTTGCCGGACGGATTTTGGAAATTGCCGGCACAACGATTCAGGACTACCGCGGCAACTATTCCTATTACCTGAAAGAACGAGCGGAGCGCCTCGGGCGGCAACAAAAACAGTGGGAACTCCAAAGCGAGTGGATCGAAAAGCAGCAAGACTACATTCGTCGGAATATCGCGGGCCAAAAAACAAAACAGGCCCAATCTCGAAGAAAACTCCTCGCCCGCGTCAAGCCACTGGAAAAACCAAAATCAAGGGCGGAGAAAATAAAGTTTCGATTCCTGCCAGTGGAGCGCAGCGCCCGATATGTTCTCGCCGCCCGGGGTCTCAGCATCGGCTACCAAGGGAGTCCCCTTGTTCATTCGATTCAATTTGAAGTGCAGCGCGGGGAAAGATGGGCCATTCTTGGCCCCAACGGTTCGGGAAAGACGACGTTGCTCAGAACCTTGATTGGCGCCCGTTCGCCCATCGAAGGCGAGCTGGAGTGGAACCAGTCCCTGGATATCGGGTATTACGATCAGCAATTACAGGATCTGCACCTCGACGCCGTCGTGTTGGACGAAATTCGCGAATTGGACTCTAGCGCCACGGATGGAGAACTACGGTCATTCCTCGCGCAGTTTCTCTTCAGCGGTGAAGATGTCTTCAAAAGCGTTGCGAAGTTAAGCGGAGGGGAGAAGTCGCGGCTCATGCTCGCCAGAATTATTTATGCCAATCCGCAGCTCCTTGCGCTCGACGAGCCAACGAATCACCTCGATATTGGATCCAGGGAAGCATTGGAAGCGGCATTGAAGGGCTATCCGGGAACGATTTTGTTCATTACTCATGATCGATACCTCGTGGAAAAAATTGCGACTCACCTGCTGTATATCGAGGACGGAAAGGCACACGTTTTTGATCAGCTGACCTCATTTGAGAAGTGGCTGGAAGCATCCGGCCAGCAGTCCCGGGACCCTCACCCGTCACCGCTTCGCGCCGGCGGCCTCTCCCAGAGGGAGGGGCAAAAGTTATCAAAGAATAAACTCGAGCAACTCGAAAAGGCGGTTGCGGACGTGGAGAGGAAAATCGCCGACGTGGAGGGCGAGATTGCCCAATTAGAGCTATCGTTTCAGAACCCTACAACGGGAACCGACTGGGAGTCCACGCACCGACGATACGCGGATTTGAAAGTGATGTTGGAGCAGCTCTACGAAGATTTGGCGCGACACTGGGAATTAATGGGACTGTGATGGGCACCAGAAGATGCGCTAGAATGTAAAGTTTTTATCATTCTCAGATCCCTGCTGTATGCACAGTAGCATTAAAAATATAACCGTCCGTGGTGCTCGACAACACAACCTGAAAAACATCAACGTCGAAATTCCGCGTAATCGATTGACTGTAATCACCGGTCTCAGCGGTTCGGGTAAGTCCAGCCTCGCCTTCGACACGATCTATGCCGAGGGGCAACGGCGGTATGTGGAGTCGCTTTCAGCGTACGCACGGCAATTTCTCGATCGGCTTGAACCGCCAGATGTCGATTCCATCGAAGGTCTATCGCCCGCGATTTCCATCGAACAGAAGACGGCCGCCCGCAGCCCGCGATCAACCGTCGGAACGGTTACGGAAATCTACGATTACCTCCGCCTTTTATTCTCCTCGATCGGAATCCCGCATTGTTATCAATGTGGCAAGCCAATCGCCAAACAGACTCCCGATCAAATCGTGCGCCATCTAAAGGCCCTGTCTGAAGGCACACGTGTGATGATCCTTGCTCCGATCGTTCGCGGCCGCAAAGGCGAGTTCAAGAAACAGCTTCAGGCATTGGCCAAGACCGGCTATGTCCGCGGCCGCATTGACGGTGTGCTGCATAATCTCGACGAACCTATCGACCTCGATAAGAAAAAGAATCACTCCATTGAGATCGTTGTCGACCGATTGATGATCAAGAAGGATATCAACAAACGACTCGAGGCTTCGATCGAGCAGGCCATCAAACTGGCAAAGGGCATCGTCCTCGTCGCCGTTGTGGACGGTGAGGAGCGCCTGTACTCGGAAAAGATGGCATGCCCCGACTGCGGACTGAGTATCCCGGCCATTGAACCGCGCACTTTTTCCTTCAACAGCATTTATGGTGCCTGCGAGGTCTGCAATGGCCTGGGGATGAAATTTGATTTCGATCCCGCCCGTATCATCACCGATCCGACTCGACCCGTTTTGAACGGCGGTCTTGGCATGGCCATCGGCTGGCTCGACGACGAATTTGAAGTGCAGGTTTCGAAGATTGCGCAACAATTGGGCGCAGATTTGTCGCTTCCTTTTGAACAGTTGCCTCCGAAAGTTCAGAATGCGGTCTTTTACGGAATCAAGGAACGCGGCAGACGTGTGGAAGGTATTGTCGATGTTCTCAATCGTTATTATGAACAGGAAGGACTCGTTTCCGAGGACTTCTCGGACTTTATGGTCACCAAACCTTGCGCGGCCTGCCGCGGCGCTCGCCTGCGGCCGGAGAGTCTAGCCGTCAAGGTGGCGAATCGATCGATTGCGGAAATCGTTTCTTGGCCGGTGACTGAGACTCTGCGGTTCTTCTCGGATCTGAAACTCGGTGGCCGGGAGGAGCAGATTGCGAGACGCATCGTTCGCGAAATCCGCGATCGACTGCAATTTCTGGATGCCGTCGGCTTGAACTATCTCAGCCTCGATCGCGCAGCCAATACGCTGTCCGGGGGGGAGAGTCAACGGATTCGGTTGGCAACGCAGATCGGCTCCAGACTTCGGGGCGTGCTCTACGTTCTGGACGAGCCATCGATCGGACTTCACCACAAGGATAACACCCGGCTATTGTCGACTCTGGAAGAGTTGCGGGATCTCGGAAATACGGTTATCGTCGTCGAGCACGATGAAGAGACGATTCGACGCGCCGATTATGTCATCGATCTCGGACCCGGGGCTGGAACGGAAGGTGGACACGTCGTAGCCAGCGGCTCTCCGGAGGTCATCGCGCAGGATTCCGGCAGTTTGACGGGCCTATATTTGTCCGGCCGGAGCGAAATTCCGATACCCCACACACGCCGGCAATCCAATGGAAAGGCGATTGTGGTTCGTGGCGCCGCCGAACACAATCTGCAGCACATTGACGTTTCTTTCCCGATTGGACTGATGACGGTCGTGACCGGTGTTTCCGGTTCAGGTAAATCCACCCTCGTGAACGAAATCCTATACAAGGCGCTGGCGAGAAATATCCATCGCGCTCTGGACGAACCTGGCCTCCACAAAGCTATTGAAGGTTTGGAATACATCGACAAGGTCATCGAAATCGATCAGTCTCCAATTGGGCGCACTCCGCGGTCCAACGCTGCAACGTATACCGGCGTCTTCACACCAATTCGCGAGCTCTACGCCATGTTGCCTGAATCCCGTGCCCGGGGATACAAAGCTGGGCGTTTTAGCTTCAATGTTAAAGGCGGCCGCTGCGAGGCATGTCAAGGAGACGGCCTTCGCAAAATCGAAATGAGCTTTCTCCCGAACGTCTACGTGGCATGTGAAGTCTGCCATGGCAAGCGTTATAACAGCGAGACGCTGTCCATCCAGTACAAAGGCATGTCGATTGCCGATCTGCTCAATTCCACAGTTGCAGATGCACTGCGGGTGCTGGGTAACATTCCCCAAATCCATTCCAAATTACAAACACTGGTCGACGTTGGATTGGGTTACATCGGTCTTGGCCAATCTGCAACCACATTGTCCGGCGGTGAAGCTCAGCGGATTAAATTGGCAAAAGAATTGAGCCGGCGCGCCACGGGAAAAACTCTTTATATTCTCGACGAACCCACCACTGGTCTGCATTTCGATGATGTTAAAAAGCTTCTGGACGTTCTCTGCCGGTTGACAGACCTTGGAAACACGGTGATCATTATCGAGCATCATCTCGACGTCGTTAAGACAGCGGACTGGGTCATCGATCTCGGACCTGAGGGAGGAGCGCAGGGCGGCCGCCTTATGGTGGCGGGGACTCCGGAGCAGATCGCGCATTCCAAGAAGTCATACACAGGTCAGGCCCTGGCACAGGTCCTCTTGAAGCCGAGCTCCCGACAATTGACATTGCATTGAACGTAATGAAAGACGCCGCACAACTGATCGAACACTTCGTCGGCGAAAGTTTCCGAGTGAAGAGCGCATTCTTCAGAGAAAACAAAGAAACCATAGCGCGAACCGCCGAAACCATTGCCCATGGGCTTCGGACCGGTCACAAGGTTCTTTTCTTCGGAAACGGTGGCAGCGCCGCCGACGCGCAACATCTCGCTGCGGAGTTGGTAGGCCGGTTCGGGCCGAACCGGTTACCGTTGCCGGCAATATCGCTCTCGACGGATACCTCTGTGTTGACAGCCATTGGGAATGATTATGGATTTGCCAAGGTTTTTGCCCGGCAGATCGAAGCTTTAGGGCTGCCCGGGGATACTGCCGTCGCTATTTCGACCAGTGGAGACTCACCGAACGTCGTCGAAGGAATTGATGTTGCACGAGCAAAGGGCTTGTTCACTGTCGGCTTTACCGGAGAGACCGGTGGAAAATTGAACGACCGCGTCGAAGTTTTGTTTCGCGTTCCAAGCCGCGAAACACCTCGCATCCAGGAAACGCACGCCTTACTCGGTCATATCCTTTGTGAGCTCGTTGATCGCGAGCTCTTCCCTGAAATTTATCCCACGGATTAACTGTGGATTCGGAATATTCGACCAAACCTCTGAACTTGAGTGGCGTCTCCACATATCCGCTTCGTGAGCGCAAAAGCAAAGTGCATACCGGGATATTGGGCAAACCGATGGATGGATCGGAAAACGTGCTCGGGTTTATATCCAAACTTCCGCATATTCTCGCGGGGAATGACCTTCGTGCCCTCATTCGCGCGATCTTATACGCGCGTTCGTCGAACAAACCGATCATTTGGGGACTGGGGGGACATGTCATCAAAGTCGGCCTTGGCCCAGTAATCAATGATCTGATGCACGCGGGGTTGATTACCGGCATTGCGATGAACGGTTCAGCCGCCATTCATGACTTCGAAGTCGCTTTGGCCGGAGCGACTTCAGAAGAGGTCGAAGAGCAGATTCGCGGCGGCCGTTTCGGCATGGCGCGTGAAACCGCCGAATACATGAATGATGCGGTCGACATTGCTGCTGCCGGCGACATCGGCATGGGCGAAGGATTGGGACACTTTATTTCAAGAAGCACGGACCGTAAAATCGAGTTCCCCTATCAGTCGATGAGTGTTTTGGCCGGCGCGTATTCCAGAAAAATTCCTGTGACTGTTCACGTTGCATTGGGAACCGATATTATCCATGCTCATCCCCAGGCCTCCGGGCAAAATCTCGGTAAGGTGAGCTATCACGATTTTCGTCTTTTCTGTAGCATGGCTGGAGAGCTCGATGGTGGAGGCGTTTTCTTGAATATCGGGTCAGCCGTGATCTTGCCGGAAGTCTTTCTGAAAGCCGTGTCGGTCGTGCGCAATCTTGGAAACCGCCTGGAAGAATTCACGACCGCGAATCTCGACTTTATCCAGCATTACCGCCCCACTCAAAACGTATTGAAAAGACCCACGCAAAATTCCGGCCAGGCGATTGCTCTCACAGGGCACCACGAAATCATGGTTCCTTTGCTTGCCGCCGCGCTCAAAGCTTCTCTTGAGGCTTCGGACGATCGGCCTCGCGGTTCGCGGCTCAAAAGAAGCTCAAACCAATGAGCTTTCCATTGCCCGATTCCGAATTCCGAACGGACGAACCGGCTCCGCAGAGTCCCTGGCGCATTGCGGATCTCATCGTTTTTGCCGTGTTCTTTTTGCTTACGGTGTTATTGCTACCCATCACCGTACTGCGCGTCTGGCATATTTTCAGTCCCGAGCTGCGAGTTGCCGATCTCACAGCCGTGGATCAAGTCATACTTCAAGGATTGATGAATTCGGTGCTGGTCGGCTTTATTGCTTTCCTGATCAAGGTTGTGCATCGGCAATCCTTTGTGGAAACGATTCATTGGTTTAGAAACCATCAATTCAGTACAGGCTTTCTCATTTCTTTAGGTGCTACCCTCGCCATTAGTGTATTGCTCGTTTCCTCATTCTTCCCGGCTGGAGAACCACCCCCGATCGAACGGCTGCTTTCGTCGGCAACTGCGGTATATGTTTTTGCAATTTTCGGAATCGGGGCCGCCCCGCTTTTCGAGGAGATCATATTCAGGGGCTTTCTCTTTAAGGTGCTGTTCGATATCGGGGGATCTGGAATGGCGGTCTCGGTAACGGCAATATTGTTTGCATTACTCCACCTTCCGCAACTCTGGGGAAGCTGGGGAGGCGTCATTCTGATTTTTATTGTCGGTTACATCCTATCGTTTGTGCGCTTGCGCTCCAACTCTTTGATCCCTTCGTTCATCATTCACACTTCTTACAATACGATGCTCTTCGGAGTGTTCGCACTGAGCACATTCGTTCAAAAAGGGCCGCGCTAATTCACGTAACGCTCGTATAACGTCGTGCGCTGGCGAGGAAAGAAGCCCGCATCCTGGATGATCCGGCGCAGTTCGGCGTCACTTGCGCGATTGCGCGCACCCGCCGCACTGATCACATTTTCCTCGATCATGATGCTTCCCACATCGTTTACGCCGAATCGCAGACCGACCTGCCCGACTTTCAGACCGACGGTCAGCCACGACACCTGCACATTTTCAATGTTATCGAGGTAAATGCGACTCAGCGCTAACAAGCGCAAATATTCGGCAGCGGTCACTTCAGGGACGCCGCGCGCGGCAAGCTCGGTGTTTTCCGGTTGGAATGTCCACGGAATGAATGCAGTAAAGCCGCTTGTTTCGTCTTGTAATTCACGCAGGCGCTGAAGATGGCGAATGCGGTGATGGATCGTCTCGCCGACACCGATCATCATCGTGGCCGTGGTCCGCAGTCCCAAATGGTGTGCTTCGCGATGAACCATCAGCCATTCCTCAGTTCTGCATTTCAAGGGGCTGATGGATTGGCGGATTTCGTCATCGAGGATTTCACCGCCGCCGCCCGGCATCGAATCCAGACCGGACGTCTTTAGGCGGACGAAAACTTCCGCGACCGAGAGTCTTGAAACACGCGCAATATTCAAGATTTCCGGCGGTGAAAAACAATGGCAGTGAATCTGAAACCTCTGTTTGATGCCGGCAAGCAGCCGCTCGTAGTAATCGATTTTCAAATCCGGATGAACTCCTCCTTGCATCAGGATTCCGGTGCCTCCGAGCGCAATGGTCTCTTCAATCTTCTTATGGATCACGTGGTCCGGCAAAACATAGGCTTCCGGATCGCCCTTGACGCGGTAAAAGGCGCAAAATGTACAGAACTCCTTACATATATTTGTGTAATTGATGTTGCGATCGATTATGTAACTGATGACGTTATCAGGATGACGACGCTGGCGAATACTGTCCGCACACGACGCCAGATCGAACAAATCTGCCTCTTCGAAAAGAAGGACGGCCTCTTCCGAACTAATCCGGCCGCCCTCAGCAGCGGATTCCAAAATCGACCCAACACTTCTCATATGAATTGCAGGTCACGCACGGACGTCAGCGCGCCCACATGCGCGGCTTTCTTGTAGAACAACCCCAGCGCTTCAAGGCACGTTGGGTCCATGTAGTAATGCACGTTGCGTTCGAGATATTCCTGAACGAATTCTTTTTTGATCTGCAGCTGTTCGCTATACTTTGCAGCGATTGTCGGAATATTGGCTAACCCAAAGTCGCGGGATTGCTTGAGAACATCAACGACGTTGCCGTCTTGAAAACCCTCCCGGACAGCCCAGAATGCGAAAACAAAAGGCAACCCGGTCAGGAAACGCCATCGCTCGGCGAGGTCGAAGACCTGAACGGGTTCCGAACCCAGGCGCACCAGCGGCTTTTGAAGTTCGATGTTCGGACGCTCGTGGGTTTCCATGAACTTCAATGCATTATCGCCAATAAGTAATGCCGCGTCGCTTTGCGCCAGCATATTGGTGATATTCGGTTCAGCAGGTCTGAAGTCCGGACGCGTGTGATAGAACTCATTGAAAATAATCCTGGCGAGAGCAACCGAGGTTCTTGACCCGCTGTCGCATGCAACAGTCTTCACTTTCCATAGTGGAACGACGCTCACCAGAATGACGCTGCGCACGCGATGGGTTGCAGCCACAGCCGGTCCAGGGACAATGCGGCAGCCTTTGATACGCTGGAATTCAATTGACGGAATGAGGCCAATATCGAAGCCGCCCTGTGCCAACTGATCGGCACACTCTGCCGGAGTGCTTAAAACGGAATCGAATACCTCTCGCTGTGGACCTTCCAAAATGCCCCATGCGAGTGGGACTGCATTGAGGTACTTGACGATCGAAATTTTACTCTTAGCCATTCGCGCCCTCTCCCTTTGGGAAGAGGGCAATGAGTTTACTACGTGAGGTCGAATTCCCGGAACATGTACTGGTAGAACG
>MNKP01000067.1 GCA_001920875.1 Acidobacteria bacterium 13_1_20CM_2_55_15 | reverse complement strand
GCGCGGACTTCCTTGGCCGGCCGATTTTCGGTTCCGGCAATCTGCGCCACAAACTGAACGTAATCGGCAAATTTCCGGTCATTCATTGAGACCCGGATGTAATCGTAAGAAAGATAGAAGTAGAAGACCGCTACGAGAATCCAACTCAGAAGGACAAGCCGTTTGATATGGGGGCCCGTCGCCATTTAGGTCTTCATTCGAAAGTCGTCTTTTGGGCACACCCAATACATGCCGCCTGGCTGGCCCGCGGACTTGATCACGCGTGTGGCGACCATCGGTGTTGTACATTGGGGACAAGGCTTTCCGGTTTGACTAGCGTCCTTGTCCTTGCCGAGGCTGGACCGCGCAGTCTTGCTAAGTTTCGCACCAGATGCCATGAAGTCAGATCCTCCCTAGTTATGAAGCGATGAGAATGAACGTTCAATATTAGCGAATTCTACCAACCGATAGCGAGGCCATCCTTGCGCGGGTCCGACCCTCCCATCAGAACACCGCTCCGAGGATCGATCACGATGCCTTGATAGCCGCCCCACGCATCAATGGCGCTCGCAATGTGATGCCCCTTGCCTCCGAGGGCCGATCGGACGGAGCCGTCGAAGGCGGATTCCAACAGCACCGATCCGCCCGCGTGCCGGAATCGCGGTGATTCGCCGGCCTGTTGAACGTCCATCCCGAAATCGATCATATTGACGAGCGCCTGCACGTGACCCTGCGGCTGCATATCACCACCCATCACACCGAACGAGAAGAACGGCTTTCCATCCTTCAACACCAGAGCAGGAATCAGCGTGTGGAACGGCCGCTTGCGCGGAGCGATCACGTTGGGATGCCTGGCTTCGAGACGGAAGAGGGCGCCGCGATTCTGAAGGACAATGCCGGTATCGCCCGCCACAAGACCGGAACCGAAGTAACCAAACAAACTGTTGATAAAAGAAACTGCATTGCGGTCTTTGTCGACGACCGTCAGATAGACCGTATCGCCGTTCTCCGGAAGACCGGGTCGAGCCGAGGGCATGGCTCGATCCCTATCGATGAGTTTTCGCCGTTCGGCCGCGTACTCTTTCGAGATTAGCCGTGAAACCGGCACACGCGCTTTGTCGGGGTCCGCGATGTAGGCATCACGGTCCGTATATGCGAGCTTTTTGGCCTCGACCATCAGGTGAACATATTCAGGCGAGTTGTGACCCAGGCTCTTCAGATCATAGCCTTCCAGGATGTTGAGCATCTGTAGAACGGTCATACCCTGAGTCTGCGGGCCGAGCTCGTACACATCGTAGCCTCGATAATTTGTCGAGACAGGCTCGACCCATTGGGCATCGAATTCTGCAAAATCCGAAAGCGTCAGCATTCCACCGTTCTTATTCGAGAACTCAACGATCTTTCGCGCAATTTCCCCCTTGTAGAATGCATCGCGACCCTGTTCGGCAATTGCTCTCAGACTTCGCGCGAGCTCGGGCATTTTGAAGATTTCGCCATGGCGCGGGGCTCGGCCATTGATCAGCAAGACGCGTGCGGCATCCGGAGTCTGGCGCAGTTTTTCTTCGGTGCCTTGCCACTGGCCCGCGATAATCTCGGATACAGGGAAACCCTTTTCGGCATATTCGATGCCCGGCGCGAGAAGCCGGCTGATCGGAAGCTTTCCATATTTTTGATGCAGCTTGGACCAGCCCGCAACAGCTCCCGGTACAGATACCGAATACATCCCGGTTCCAGGTATGTCATTGAGACTCCGGCTTCGGAAAAAATCAACAGTGGCCTTGGATCCAGCCCAACCGCTTCCATTCAAACCGACGGGCTTTTTGTCCTGCTGCATATAAATGAGAGCGAACATATCGCCACCGATGCCCGTCATGACGGGCTCGACCACATTCAGAACGGCGGCTGCTGTGATGGCCGCGTCTACCGCATTTCCACCGTCTTCCAAAACGCGCAGAGCTGCTGCTGAAGCCAACGGTTGACTTGTGGCGACCATGCCGTTCATCGCCAGCACCGGAGATCGAGTTCCGCCGGAATTCGGAGCCGGCCGGTCACCATGTTGAAAGCCGAGCATCGCTGTTGCCGTCATGAGGATCACCAAACCAGAAAGGGATGTCATGGATAGTCCTTGCGCAATCGCTCAAACTGCTCAGGAGTATCGATGTCCACGAGTATTCCGGGCGCGTTTACCGGCACTTCAATAATCCGGCCCGGATTCTTGTGGACGACGATATTAGCTCCTTCGGACGGCCCCAAAGCAAGAATTTCTTCCAATACTTCCGACGAAAATAAAACGGGATGTCCGCGCCGCCTGTCGAAGGTGGGAAGAACAATACGATTCGGGGCCAGATTCATGATCATCGACTCGATCGTGGTGGACTCGACCAATGGATGATCGACAAGAAACAGGAATGCGCCCGCCGTCTCCCAGGACAGCTTTCGAATGCCCGCCTGAAATGACGTAATCATTCCTCGTTCGTAGTCCGGATTGAAAACGACAGAAGGCAACGACACGCTTCGCTCAATCTGGTCGCGATGATGGCCCAGCACGACAATCGTGTCTTCGATCGACGTGCGGGAGATGGCATCGAGAATGTTCTCGAGAAAAGTACGGCCTTGAATGGGCAACAGCGCCTTGGGCCGGCCCATCCTTTCGGACTTACCAGCAGCGAGGACGATTGCCGATATCAATGCCCTTCACCAGACCTCTTGCGCTTTCACCGGCGGACCAAAGTATAAATCTCTCAACGTGTAAAACAGCGGGACCAAAAACATCAGCAGCAGAACCAGGGCGACGAATCGGAGAAGCGTCTTTCGCCAGATGGAATCCACCAAACGGTCGGACTCGAACGCCACAACTTTTTGGTGGGCTTCGCAAAAATCGGTCGGGTCCAACGATTCGCCAATACACTGGAAGCCGGAGTCGAAGATGTGGAGACAACGCGGCATGGCTGTTATCATAATGACAATAACCCTGTTCGTTCAATGACGAAAGCGCTAATCCGGCACGCGGTCCGCGAAGATTTTGAAACGTTGCTTGAAATCGACGAAGCAAGTTTTCCCGGCGGCGTTGCTTACAATGCCAACGAACTGGCCTACTTCATGAATCGTGACGGCGCCGAGACGCTTGTTGCCGAGCAAGCGGGCGAGATCATCGCATTTCTGATCATGGAAGTGCACCGGAATCGGCGAACGGCGACGCTCATTACTCTGGACGTTCGCGAAGATCACCGGCGTAGTGGATACGGAACACTGTTAATGAAGCGCGCCGAAGAGACTCTTCGCGACTACGGCGTCGAAGTGTACGACCTGCAGGTGGATATCAAGAATCGGAACGCCGTCCGGTTCTATAATAAGCACGGTTTCACAGTGGTACGCACGCTTCCGAAGTATTATGCGAACGGCAACGATGCGTACCTGATGGTCAAAGAATTAGAGCGCGCTTGATTCGTCAGATATGAATGCATTCCGCCATTTTGCTCTACAAAGCCGCCTTCATCCGTTCATATGTCCTATGTAATTCCTCGGGCAGAACGCGCGTCTCACCCGTGACATTCACGAAATTGGAATCGCCGATCCATCGGGGCACCACGTGCAGGTGGAAGTGCTCGCGAATGCCGGCGCCCGCGGCCTGACCGAGGTTCATCCCGATGTTGAAGCCGTTCGGGCTATAGAGTTTTTGAAGTGCCCGGATGATATGTTGGGCAAGTTCCATCATCTCGGATAACTGCTCCGGTTTGGCCTCCGTAATCGTCTCGAGATGTTGATATGGCGCAACCATCGTATGACCCGACGTGTATGGAAACAGGTTCAGGATGATGAAATTGTGAATGCCGCGAAAGACGACGAGCTTTTCCGCGTCGCGGCTTCGATCGTCTCCGATACAGAAGACACACGAAGGGGGTTTCTTGTCCGTGGACGCCAGATAATCGTAGCGCCAGGGACTCCAGATGAAATCCATACTATGGAGTAGTCGGGCCTGCGAGGCCGGACGACGGCGGCGGAGACAGCGGGGGCGCGGCCGTACCATCGTTGATGAGATCCTTCAATTCCTTGCTTGGTTTGAAATAAGGAACGCGCTTTGCAGGTACCTCGACTTTTTCCCCCGTTTTGGGGTTGCGCCCGACGCGCGCGTTGCGCTGCCGTACGCGAAAACTGCCGAAGCCGCGTACTTCAAGTTTGTCGCCGTTCTTTAATGCCTTGATCACGCTTTCGAACAAAGTGTCGACAATGACCTCTGAATCCTTTCGAGTGAGCTCGGTAACCCGGGAAACTTCTTCCACCAGGTCTGCTTTGGTCATGATTGATTCTCTCCACTTCTATTAAGCGTCGGGCCCACCGGCCGGCCCGCTGGTGGTACACCGCCTTCTGTTGAGGCTGCCCGCATCACTCGAGGTTTCCTACTGTCGCGCTGACGCTCCGCGCGCGCTTGCGGTCTGTGCGGCGGCCTCTCTGATTGGGGCATCGTCCGGTTCCCCCGCTATTTCCAAATATATTGAAATTTGATCTGCGACTTCATGCTTTGTCCGTTAAACGGCACAAATCGCGAAAGGTCCGTTGTCAACACATCCAACAAGGTTACGCGCCGGCGGCTCAGGCGAATGAGACGAGGCTTACCGGAAATCCCAGCGAGCTTGGCCGTGAGATCCACGGCGTCCTGGAGATTGCCGATCTCGTCGATTAATTTCCGCCCCTTCGCATCCCTTCCGGTGAACACACGGCCATCCGCAAGAGAACGCACTTCCTGTAAATCCAACTTCCTGCCGGAAGCGACAGCTTCGAGAAATTGTACGTACATATCATCGATCAAACCTTGAAAATACTTTCTCTCGTTTTCCGTCAGGGCTCGTGACGGCGAACCCGTATCCTTGAATTCACCGGTCTTGAAGACAACATCTTTCAGCTTCGCCCATTCCATCAAATCGGCGTAGTTGACCCATTCTGCAATTACTCCAATACTGCCGACAATAGTTCCGGGATTAGCAACAATTTTGTTGGCCGCGCAGGCGACATAATAAGCGCCCGACGCACCCGTCGAAGAGAGATAAGCGACAACGATTTTGTCTTTTTTGTCCCGAAGCCGCCTGATCTCGGTATAGATCTCCTGCGAGACGGCGACGCCCCCTCCGGGTGAATCGATATTCAGCAGAATCGCTTTCACCGAATTGGAGTCTTCATACCGTTTCAATTGATCCAGGATCGGACGTGACTCCACCAACTCGCCATCCACATCGACGACCTGAATCCTGTCGGAAAACGTGAGATCCGTCGCATCGTCCGCGCTGAACGTCAGCATGACCGCGACTAAAGCGATTGCCAAAAGCACGAAAGCGCCTCCACCAAGGAGGAGCCATATGGACACGCGATTTCGCATTTTGAACGGGTTTTAGCTGTTATCTTTTGCGTGGAACAAATCTGCCAGAGTCGCGCTGCCGTCGGCACCATCGCGATAGGAATTGTATTCCCGCCGCTCCACCTCTTCGGCAACCGCTTTGTGACTCAGCCCGATTTTACGTTCATTCGGGCTCATCTTGATGATCTTGAACTCGGCTTCGTCGCCCAGTCTGAATCGATGTTCCACATTTTGACGGTCGGCTTCCTCGAGTTCCGATACGTGACACAGGCCTTCCAGGCCCTCATCCAACTCGACGAAAATCCCAAACGGAGCGTGGCGAACGACGCGGCCGCGAACCAGGTCGCCGACACCATGATTCGAGAAGAATTGTTCCCACACATCCGGCTGCAACTGCTTTATGCCAAGCGACAGCCGATGGTTGTCGCTATCGATATTCAGGATCACGGCTTCGACGCGTTCTCCCTTTTTCAATACCTCAGAAGGATGCTTGATTCGCCGCGGAGAAATGTCGGAAACGTGGACAAGCCCATCGATTCCCTCTTCGACTTCAATGAAAGCGCCAAAGTCGGTGAGATTCCGAACTCGGCCGCTGATCACAGATCCGATCGCGTAACGCTCAGCCAAGGTGCTCCATGGATCGGGCTCGGTTTGTTTGAGTCCCAGAGAAATCCGGCGATTCTGGAGGTCGACGTCCAGGATGATGGCTTCGACATCTTGTCCGATCTGAAGCACCTTGGAAGGATGCTTGACACGCTTGCTCCACGACATTTCCGAAACGTGAATCAGTCCTTCCACGCCCGGCTCCAATTCCACGAAAGCGCCATAGTCGGTCAGATTTACAACTTTTCCAGTAACTCGGGCGCCGACGGGATAAACCTGGCGCACAAGCGTCCAGGGATCCGGCGTGAGTTGCTTGTAGCCCAAGGATACCCGTTCCTTTTCGCGATCGTACTTCAGGATCTTGACGGTGATTTCATCACCGACATTGAACATTTCAGACGGATGGTTGACGCGGCCCCAGGACAGATCTGTGACATGCAGCAACCCATCGATGCCGCCCAGATCGACGAATACGCCGTAATCCGTAATGTTTTTCACGATGCCGCGAACTTCGGCATCCTCCCTGAGAACTTCCAATGTGAAGGCTTTTTTCCGTGCTTGCTCGTTCTCCAGCACCAATTTTCGTGAGAGAACAATATTGCCGCGCTTGCGGTTCAGTTTAATCACGCGGCACTCAATCTCTTTGCCCCTGAAGGCGTCGAGATTCTTGACGGGCCGGACATCAATCTGCGAACCCGGAAGGAAGGCGCGAACGCCGATGTCGACGGATAATCCTCCCTTGATGCGCTCCACCACGCGGCCCCGAAGGACGCTGTTTTCGTTGTACGCCCTTTCGACTTCTTCCCACACCTTCACCTTTTCAGCTTTTTCCTTCGAGAGCACGATGTGCCCTTCCATATCTTCGGTATCTTCGAGGAGCACATCGATGATATCGCCGACTTTTATAGTGAGCCGGCCATTGGGATCGATGAATTGAGTTACCGGAATGACTCCTTCGGATTTATACCCAATGTCGACGATCACATCGGTATCCGTTATCTTCAGAACCATACCCTTCATCACTTCGCCTTCGGCGAATTTTCGGGCACCATACTGGTCTAGAAGCTTTTCGTAGTTCTCTTCCTCCTCTCGTTGCGGAACTGCAAATTGACCGGCGCCCTTCTCCTTTTCGCGGGCGCGCTGTGCCCCGGCCAATTTTCCGGGTTCGTTAACCATTGTAGTTGTTTCCTCCTGGGACTAATTGCAAGCTTGGTACGGTAACTAATTTTCTGATCCATTGCAACCGCGTGGACCGGGACCTGGCGGCGAGGTATCGAGAGCACATCGGAGGGATGTGGGAGAACACACGCTGTCCTTAGACGCGGCTTTGATGATCGGAAGTACTATAGTCAATGGTCTACGCGAAAGCAAACTCGAACTGTAGCGGCGGGAATGGACCGATGACGCGCACTCCCCTCCTGAGTTGAGGAGGGGAGTTGCCGCTTGCATCTTTGGCCAAATTATCGGCGTCCAAGGTATAATAAGTGTTTCTTTGGAGGCTTGATGAAAGCAAATATTCATCCGAACTATGTTGAGGCGATCGTCCGCTGCGCCTGCGGCGAAACGTTTAAGACGCGCTCAACGAAGGCGGAGATCCACCTGGAAATCTGTTCGAAGTGTCATCCTTTCTTCACCGGCAAACAAAAGCTTGTCGATACGGCCGGCCGCGTGGAACGATTCCAGAGAAAATACAAAAGGACTTCTTGAGGCATATCGAATTGATCGCGAAATATACAAAACATCTGCTGTTCACCGCAATGTCATGGGGGCTCAGCTCCAGTGACGACGAAATTTTGGTCGGAGGCCAGGCCGTCATCGAGGGCGTGATGATGCGTTCTCCGAAAGGCTACTCGGTCGCTGTCCGCCGGCCCGACGGCACCATCCGGATCCTGAAGGATGCCCTGCTTAGCCTTGGCGAAAAATTCAAATTTTTCAAGTTGCCGATTGTTCGAGGGGTTGGGGTCCTTGGACAGGCACTCGTGCTCGGCATCCGAGCTCTTCGCTTTTCAGCCGAAGAAGCTCTTCGAGCAGAAGATCTAAAGAAACAGGTCGAGGCGAAGGACGCCAAAAAAGATCCGGCCCAAGTTTCCTCGTGGCTAATCGCTGGTAATCTCGTCTTGGCGCTTGGCATCAATATCCTGCTGTTCGTAGCCCTGCCCCTGTTCATCACGCGTGTACTCCAGACCAAGATCGGGTTCCAAAGTTCGATTCTGTTCAACGGCATCGACGGAATGTTCCGTGTCCTGGTTTTCGTCGGGTTCCTGTACATGGTGTCATGGATGAAAGACATGAATCGCGTTTTTGAATACCACGGCGCAGAACATAAGACCGTCTACAATTTCGAAGCTCGCGAAGATTTAAAAGTCGCGAACGCAAAGAAATTTTCGACGCTCCATCCGCGTTGCGGGACCAGTTTTCTGCTGGTGGTGATGATCGTGAGTATCCTGGTCTTTTCCCTGGTGCATTTCGACTCGTTTGCCGCGAAGTTCCTGTCGCGCATCGCCCTGCTTCCCCTCATCGCGGGAATCTCATACGAGATCATCCGCTACTCCGCAAAGCATCCGAAGAGTCTGCTTCGCTTAGTCACGTATCCGGGTCTGCTGCTTCAAAAGATCACAACAAAGGAGCCTGACGAGACGCAGCTCGAAATCGCCATTCGCGCCCTCGAAGAAGCATTGACGGTGTAATAGTGGCTCTCCCGGACGTCCTCATCGAGAGACTTCGCACGACCGAAGCTCGTTACGAAGAACTTAATCGACAACTGGCTAGCCCGGAAATCGTCTCCGACACGAAGAAATATCAAAAAACCGCGCGGGCGCACAGCGAGCTTAGCGAAATCGTCACCAAGTTTCGGGAGTATAGCGATCTGGAACGCGGAATAGGCGAGACCGAAGCCATGGTTCGCGAGGAAAGCGATCCGGATTTGAAGTCGATGGCTCACGAGGAACTGGCCGCTCTGGAAGACCGGCTTTCGCGATGCGAGGCGGATCTCAAGCTTCTGCTCGTGCCGAAAGACCCCAACGACGAACGAAATGTCATTCTGGAAATTCGCGCGGGCACGGGTGGAGACGAAGCCGCTCTGTTCGTGGCGGATGTGTTTAGAATGTATTCACGATACGCCGAATCCCAACGCTGGCGCGTCGAAATTCTTTCTTCCAATCCGACAGGCATTGGTGGTTTCAAGGAAGTTATCGCGCTGATCGAAGGCCGCGGCGCCTACAGCAAGCTCAAGTTCGAAAGCGGCGTTCATCGCGTGCAGCGAGTGCCTGCTACGGAAGCGAGCGGTCGAATTCATACCTCGACCATTACTGTTGCGGTTTTGCCCGAAGCGCAGGAAGTGGAAGTCGCGATCAACGAAAAGGACCTTCGCATCGACACGTTCTGTTCGTCCGGACCGGGAGGCCAATCGGTGAACACGACGTATTCTGCGGTTCGTATTACCCATATTCCAACGGGACTCGTGGTGTCATGCCAGGATGAAAAATCACAAATCAAAAACAAGGCCAAGGCGCTCCGGGTTCTCCGCTCGCGCTTGTACGAGATCGAAATGGAGAAGCAGCAAAAAGCCGTCGCCGATGAACGCCGATCGATGGTCGGCACGGGCGAACGCAGTGAGAAAATCCGCACGTATAACTATCCCCAGAACCGCGTGACCGATCATCGTATCGCGCTGACGCTCCACCGGCTGGAGTCCATCATGGACGGCGACGTACCCGAAATCATCGATGCCCTCACCGCACACTATCAGGCAGAGCGCCTGAAAAATCCTCCCGAAGATCCCGCCGCGGCGTGACGATTCGCGAAGCGCTTCGATCGGCGGCGGAGCGGCTTGGACTACACCATGTTTCCGATAGCCGGCTCGCTGCCGAACTACTAGTGGCTCACTGCCTCTCCGTCGAACGGGAATATCTCTACGCGCACGATGAACGCGTGCTGCGGGATGAGGAAATTCAAGCGCTCGAAAACGCTCTATCTGACAGAATTAGTGGCGTCCCACTTCAATACATCGTCGGCCGGCAGGAGTTCTATGGGCGCTACTTTCGAGTCACACCCGATGTTTTGATTCCCCGGCCCGAAACCGAGTACATCGTCGAAGCCGTTCTTGAAATCCAGAACGCAGCCGACCAGAACTCTCATCCGCGGATTTTGGATGTGGGCACCGGATCAGGATGTATTGCAGTGACGCTGGCGCTGGAAATTTCCGAAGCCGAAGTTTTCGGGAGCGATATTTCCGAACGAGCGCTCCAAGTCGCGCGCACGAACGCATCTTGGCTGGGAGCATCCGTGGCTCTTGTATGCATGGATGTGATGGATGCAGTGGAGAGTGAATTCGAATTCATTGTCAGCAACCCGCCGTATGTGAGACGCGGTGATATGCATTGGCTGCAACGCGAAGTCCGGGAATACGAGCCGCACCTCGCACTATTTTCGCCGGATGATGAACTGGAGATGTATCGGCGTTTGGTCGCCGAGGCTGAGCGACTTCTATCTCCGGGTAGTTACCTGGTCATGGAAATCGGCATCGGCATGGATGAGCGGGTTTTGGGATTGTTCGATGCACGTTGGGAAAAATTGCCGGTTAGAACCGATCTTCAAGGCATTCCTCGAACCGTTATTGCGCGGAAAAGATGAGCAGCACCCTCTCGCTCTGGGAGAGGGTAACCTTCCGCAATTCCAATTTATGACCTTCACCCCGCTACGTCCGCTTAAAGATTCCTCCGGTACCACTCGATGGTATTACGAAGACCTTCCTCGAAACTGATCTTCGGCTGATACCCGAGATGTTCCTTCGCGCGCGTAATATCCGCTTGCGAGTGCTTGATGTCGCCCGGACGCGGATCCGCATAAATCGGCGCGATATCTTTACCCGTGATTTTATTGATCTGCTGGAGCATCGAATTCACGGTGATCCGATCGCCGCACGCCACATTGAAGACTTGCCCGGCTACACCGGGTACCGTGCACGCGACAAGATTCGCTTCCACGACGTTTTGGACGTATGTGAAGTCGCGCGATTGGAGGCCATCGCCGTAGATTGTCGGGCGCTTACTTTGAAGCACGGCGGGAATGAAGAGGGCCAGCACGCCGCTATATTGCGACGTGGAATCCTGTCGCGGACCGAAGACATTGAAATAACGAAGCGACACAGTCTCCAAGCCGTACGCGCGACTGAACACCTGGCAATAAATTTCCGCGAAAAGTTTCTGCGCGCCGTATGGCGATAATGGATTCGGCATCATGCCTTCGTGCTTGGGCAAGGTCGGACTATCGCCATAGACCGAGGATGATGAGGCGTAAACAACGCGCTTCACATTAGCCTCGCGGCTTGCGTTCAGTACCTGCAGCGTACCATTCACGTTTGCATGATGCGATTTGACCGGATCGAGGATGGATTTTGGAACAGATGGTATTGCTGCCTGATGGATGACGTAGTCCGCTCCCTTGAGAAATCGAGGGAGGTTCTGCCCCTCAGCGATATCGGCCTCAATGATCTCGGCAGTACCCTCGAACGGTTCGACGTTTTCCCGCTTGCCCGTTGAGAAGTTATCGATCACCCTGACGGTTTGGTTACGGCGAAGCAGTTCTTCAACAATATGAGACCCAATGAACCCTCCCCCCCCGGTAACAACGTACACCGCCATCGCGCAATCTCCGACGAGATTATAGCACCTGAGTTGTTTTACAACTGAGACGCGGTCTTATGAAGCTGTGAACGAACGATAAATCCCGAGCGGGCTTCTCAAAATGGGAATTTCCAATCTCATTTGGAGCGTTCTTGATTCATTCACTGCTCTATGAACGCCGTTACAGAAAAAAGGCAGGCAGACTGTAAGCCGAATTCTGTACTCAGCCAAGGATGACTGAGTGGCGATCATTCGTCTAGGCCTGAGGTTTCCCACAAGCTCGAGCAGCCTACCCGGAAACTACGACGGGCCGCCGCTGGCGCACTTCCATCAAGGCTTCGCCCTATCGGGCTGGCCCTTCGGGGCGCCGCGTTTCCCTATTTGGCCTTGCTCCACGTGGGGTTTGCCAAGCCGATCCGTTACCGGACCGCTGGTGCGCTCTTACCGCACCTTTTCACCCTTACCGTTGATCGCGGCGGTATGTTTTCTGTGGCACTTTCCGTCCCTTACGGGCCCTCGCACTACGAGGCACGCTGCCCTGTGGAGTTCGGACTTTCCTCGGCGAATACGCCGCGATCGCCCGTCTGCCTGCCAATCTTATGATTTTATGCTCTCTAGCAATTTCTGCAATTGGGGAGGCAGGCGGGAGTGAAATTCCATTGGTTGTTTAGTGCTCGGATGATGAAAGCGCAGATGGGCAGCGTGTAAGAAATACCGATCGAGGGGGCCGAATTTCTGCACGAATTCCTTGTACGCGCGCTCCCCATAAACATCATCGCCAACAACCGGATGTCCGATGGCACTTAGATGGACTCGAATCTGATGTGTACGGCCTGTCTTGATCTTCAGCTCCAGCAGGGCAAAACCGCGATAATGCTCCAAGACTTTGTACTCGGTATGCGCCGCACGCCCCCGGGGCCGGCCCGCTGCCATCTTCGTACGAAGGGTCGGATGCCGGCCGACCGCCAAATCGATGGCTGCCGTATCACGCGCCGGTTTGCCGTGGACGAGCGCCAAATAAGTTTTTTGAATTTCGCGGTTCTGGAATGCGGCGCTGAGCCGCGCATGCGCAATATTATTTTTTGCGACGATCAAAAGACCCGAGGTTTTCTTGTCGAGCCGGTGCACGATCCCGGGCCGGCCTTCTCCGCCCACATCCGACAGATTCTTAAAGTGAAAAAGTAGTGCATTGGCAATTGTTCCATCACCAACGCCCGACCCGGGGTGAACAACGACTCCGGCAGGCTTCTCGATGACAGCAAGATCTTGATCCTCGAAGTAGATTTGGAGCGGTATTTGCTGGGGTGAGACTGGCAACCGTTCGAGTGGCCGGAAATCCAGTTCGATGGTTTCCCCGCCTCGGAGGCGGTAGCCAGCCTTATCTTGGCGTCCGTCGATGCGAATTGCGCCTGAGCGGTTCAAGAACTGGATTTGGGACCGTGTCAGGGTTTCCAGGCGCCGCGCGAGAAAGATATCGAGACGGAGGCCTCGATCAGGAGGTCCGGCTTGGAGCTTCATTTCGCAGAATCTCTAAAGCCAACAGGATGACCCCGATCGAAATAGCGGAATCGGCCACGTTGAAAGAAGGCCAGTGATATGTCCGGACGTAGAATTCAAGAAAATCCACGACATATCCATAGGCCAGGCGGTCATATAGATTGCCTAAAGCTCCGCCAAGGACCAGAGCGAGGGCAAATTGTAAGAGGCGGTTTCGGAGAGAACTTCGAACACTGTAGGTAATGACGACGACGGCGGCAAAAGCAGTGAAGACGGATAGCAGCACCGACTTGGCCGGCAAGCTCAGCGGATCAAAAATTCCGAACGCCACGCCGGTATTTCGCACATACGTTATGTTGAAGAATCCGTCTATGACTGAGATCGACTCGTTAAGATCGAAACGCTTCTGGATCAGCGCCTTGGTCCAACGGTCGAGCGCCAGAGTCGCGGCGGCCAAAACGATATACGGTAAACGTCTTTGGAATCTGAATGGCATGCTCTTTAAGTCCCGCTAAGGACAATGTTGACTCCACGGAGCCGTCCCCTGGAGTCAACATTTATCCAGAGCGGCAGTTAATAAGTCCCGCTACGGATAACGTCGACTCCCCGGAACCATCCCGCGGATTCAACATCATCCAGAGCGGAAGTCAGTTACGGGGATTATATCAACGTACTCGGCGGGACTGGCCAGAGCGCCGCACGTATGGTATTCTCGATACGCATTTTCCACTGAGGTTTAGTCAAACGAGACCATGAAACCCAACCCAACTCACGAGCCGGCGTTCGGTATCCTGAAAACCGGAACTACCATTTCCGACTCCGCATCTTGGCTGGATTCGCTGCTCACCCAAATACGAGAACTGCGGCGGGAACGTAAACATCCTCGTCCGCAGGTCGAAATCACAGCGGAACGGGATCCGAGCGCATTGGATAAGCTGGTGGAAATGCCCTCGCCGGTGATGTCGCTGTTCGGCGATCTGCGTGAGGCCATTCACGATTACCTGCACCCGCGCAAGATCGAAAGCAGTGTGGCCCCGGTCGCGGTCGAAGAGATTTGGTCAAAGCCTGATGATGGTTTGCCCAAACTTCTCTCCGTTTTCGTTCACGTGCTGGTAGTGTCGCTAGCCCTGGTTCCATGGGCCACGTCATTCCCCAAAACTCCGAAGCTGACCGAAACGGCCGTCATGGTTTACCGACCGATCAATCTGGTTCTGCCCGTCTCCGACAACGATAAATCCGGCGGCGGCGGCGGCGGTGGCAAAAAAACTTTGACGCCACCTTCGCAGGGTAGATTGCCGCGGCCCGCCGAAAAGCAGTTTGTTCCTCCGGATCCGGAACCGCCAAAGAATCCCGATCCCACATTGATCGTCGAACCCACTGTGGTCGCTCCACAGCTGGCGCAAATGCCGCGAATTAATTTGCTGAACCTGGGAGATCCGAACGGCGTCCCTGGACCGCCTTCTGCGGGACCGGGTGTTGGCGGAGGTATTGGGAGCGGCCAGGGCCGAGGCGTTGGGGAAGGCAAAGGACCTGGCGTTGGACCTGGCGAAGGCGGCGGCGTAGGCGGCGGTGTGTTCCGCGTTGGCGGGGGTGTGACTCCGCCGACCGTCCTGCAGCGCGTTGAGCCGCAATATTCCGAAGAAGCCCGCAAAGCCCGCTATCAAGGCACTGTTGTCCTCGAAGCAATCGTTCGCAAGGACGGCACTGTCGATATCATGCGCATTGTGCGCAGTCTCGGCTTTGGCCTCGATGAGAACGCCATTCAGGCCCTCAAGCAGTGGCGCTTCCGGCCCGGCATGCGCAATGGCGTGCCCGTGGACGTTTCCCTAAATATCGAGGTCAATTTC
>MNKP01000169.1 GCA_001920875.1 Acidobacteria bacterium 13_1_20CM_2_55_15 | reverse complement strand
TATCCGGCGCTGACCGCAGGCTTCACCGTGGCCAAGGCCAATCAGACGATCACGTTTGGCGCCCTGTCGACTAAGACCTATGGCGACGCGGACTTCACGGTGAGCGCGACGTCGACATCGGGCTTAACCGTGAGTTTCGCCGCGTTAGGCGCTTGTACGGTTTCCGGAGCGACGGTGCACATCACCGGCGCGGGCAGTTGCACGATCACGGCCAGCCAGGCCGGCAACGACGACTACAACGCAGCGCCCAGTGTGGACCAGTCATTCACGATCAATCCGAAGCCGGCCTCGGTAACACCCGCAGCGGCGAGTAAGACTTACGGCGATGCCGACCCGGCGTTCACTGGAACACTGAACGGGTTCGTGGCTGCGGATGGCGTGACGGCAACGTATAGCCGCACGGCCGACGAGACCGTTGCGGGCAGTCCCTACACCATCAGCGCGACGCTGTCACCGGCGGGCGTGCTGGGCAACTACGCCATCACCTACAACACGGCCAACTTCACGATCAACAAGCGGGATGCATCGGTAACGCCAAACACGGCCAG
The DNA here is from genome assembly GCA_001920875.1 of Acidobacteria bacterium 13_1_20CM_2_55_15. Lineage (GTDB taxonomy): Bacteria > Acidobacteriota > Terriglobia > 20CM-2-55-15 > 20CM-2-55-15 > 20CM-2-55-15. Next base: position 11,867 of record MNKP01000169.1, on the reverse strand, counting down.
CAAGACCTACGGCGATGCGGACCCGGCTTTCACGGGAACGCTGACCAACTTCCTAGCGGCCGACGGCGTGACAGCAACGTACAGCCGGACGGCGGGCGAGACGGTCGCGGGCAGTCCCTACACCATCAGCGCGACGCTCTCACCAGCGAGCGTGCTGGGCAACTACAACATCACCTACAACACGGCGAGCTTCACCATCAACAAGCGGGATGCGTCGGTGACGCCGAATACGGCCAGCAAGACCTACGGTGATGCCGACCCGGCATTCACCGGAACCCTGACCAACTTCGTAGCGGCCGATGGCGCGACGGCGGCTTACAGCCGTACAGCGGGCGAAACCGTCGCGGGCAGTCCTTACACGATCGGCGCGACGCTGTCACCGGCGGGCGTGCTGGGCAACTACGCCATCACCTACAACACGGCCAACTTCACGATCAACACCAAGCCGGCATCCGTGACCCCGAATGCGTCGGGGAAGACTTACGGCAGTAGCGATCCTCTATTGACCGGAACGCTCAGCGGGTTCTTGGCGGCGGACGGCGTGACGGCGGCTTACGGCCGCACGGCGGGCGAAACCGTCGGTACATATACGATCGGCGCGGCGTTAGGTCCAGGCGGTGTGTTGAGCAATTACAACATTACGTACAACACGGCCAGCTTCATCATCGGGCCGAAGGCCGCATCAGTGACTATCGATGCAAAAACAAAGACGCTGGGTAGTCCGGATCCGGACTTGACCGGAACGTTGAGCGGATTCCTGGCGGCGGACGGCGTAAGCGCGACTTACAGCCGCGTCCCTGGCGAGACAGCCGGTACCTACGCGATTAGCGCGGCGCTGAGCCCAGCCGAAGTTCTGGGCAATTACAGTATCACGAACACGGGCGCGAATCTGACGATCGAGAAGTATTTCTTCGACGTTTGCGCCGGCACGAACTGCAGTGGTGGAAGCAATCCGAACTCGAACGGTATCGGGGGCAAGCTCACGATCAATGCCTCCATTCCTTACTTGGGAAGCGGCACAGCAGCAGTGACGCTGGCCCCGGCAACACTGGCCGGAAAGGATGCATTGACCAGCCCCGGCATGGACGCCGGTGTTCCTCTGCCGCCGCAGTTCAAAGTGTGGATCGCATCCAATGACAACCCCTCGAGCCCGATTTTGTCGTGGAGCGGAAACGCCTCGCAGACGGCTGGTCCGGTGAGCGGGATGAACACGTGGTCCGCCGGCATTCCGGTGACGTTGACCAGCGCATTCCTTCCGGGCCACTACACGGCCTACGTCTACGGCAATGATGCGGGTTCTCTCACCGGTAACACCGTACCGGTCAACGACGGTTACTCGAAGCCGGACACCGACAACTTCAAATATCCGACGCTGACGGTTGCCCTCGCGGTCGTCAAGGCAGAACAGGCGATCACGTTTGCCGCGCTGTCGGGCAAGACTCACGGTGATGCGGACTTCAGTGTAGGCGCGACGGCTTCATCCGGATTGACGGTGAGTTTCTCGGCAGCCGGCAAGTGTATGGTTGCGGGAACGACCGTGCACATCACGGGAGCCGGCAGCTGCACGATCACGGCGAGTCAAGCCGGCGATAACCGCTACAACGCGGCGCCGAATGGCGACCAGGTATTTGCGATCGATCCGAAGCCTGCATCCGTGACGCCGAATGCGGCCAACAAGACGTATGGGGATGCGGACCCGGCATTCACCGGATCCCTGAGCGGATTCCTGGCCGGCGATGGCGTGACGGCAACGTACAGCCGTACGGCGGGCGAGACCGTTGCGGGCAAGTCCCTACAACATCAGCGCGACGCTGTCCCCGGCGGGCGTGCTGGGCAACTACAACATCACCTACAACGCGGCCAACTTCACGATCAACAAGCGGGATGCATCCGTAACGCCAAACACCGCCAGCAAGACCTACGGGGACGCGGACCCGGCATTCACGGGAACGCTGACCAACTTCGTAGCGGCCGACGCCGTGACGGCAACGTACAGCCGGACGGCGGGCGAAACGGTCGCGGGCAGTCCCTACACCATCAGCGCGACGCTGTCCCCGGCGGGCGTGCTGGGCAACTACAACATCACCTACAACACGGCAAATTTCACCATCACCCAGGCCAGCACGGTCACGAGCCTCACAACCTCAGTCGACCCGTCCCTGTTTGGCGCGCCGGTAACTTTCACGGCAACGGTGACTTGCCCGTCGTGTGTCCTCCCAGTAGAGCCGCCCAGCGGAACGGTAGCGTTCTATGATGGAACCGTACCGCTCGGAAATCCCGTGACCGTGACGGTGGCCTCTGGGCAGATGACGGCCAGCTTGACGACCTCCACGCTGACCGTTGGTAATCACACCATCACCGCGGTCTACGGTGGTAACAGCAACTTCCTGATGGGCAGCCCCGCCGCTCTGGGTACTTCCGCCTGGAGCATCCCCAGGGGTGCGCCACCTGCCGGCGTGCAGGTAGTCATTGAGTCGGCCACGATCCAGATCATCTCCGCCTTGCACGTGGTCGGTTCGGGGAAGAACCCAACCTCACAGAAGTTTCCCCTCACGGAGGATTTGAAAGTATTCGACAAGGCCCAGTTCTATGCGAGGGATGGCCGCAACGATGACGATGATGATGTCGAGCCGCTGACCTACCAACAGATCTGGAATGGCGCCTCCACGGCTAACCAGGTATCTCCGACCATCGTGCAGCTTTTGGGAGTAAAGAAGCTTAGCCACCTCAACTGCTCTGCACCCAAGGACGACGACCACGGGAAGGAGTGCAGGACTAAGATCCAATACGGCGGCGGGGATTCTTACCTCTACCAGATCATGGTGCCGGCGGCCACAGCAACCAATCAAGCTACATATGGTCTCAGCGGGCGCTACCTGATCATCGGGCGGGCCGACGTCTGTCTCAATGGCGGCGCCAGCTACGACTACAACCGTCCGGTGGATCCCTATAATCCGTTCAGCGCGGCCGTCGGCAATTGCGCTCTGGGTGGAGTCAAGGCGACGGTCTACCCCGGCACGAAGACCGGCATCGTGAAACCTGGACTCCTCAAGCCCGAAAAGAACCTCAAGGTGAGCGTGGACGGCAATGGCAAGATCCATCCCATGTCGAGCACGGAAGTGGAAGGAACTCTGCTGGTGATCTCCGAGCCGGCGTAATTCGAGTTCACAGACAGCACCGAATTGCTGCCGGTCATCTATGAATCAGTGGATGGGGACTGGCAGTCTCAGATTCAGGCCGATGTGCCAGAGGGCTTCGTAGCGACACCAGGCACGATGAATACCAGTGTCACAACCAGCCAGACTGACGTGGCACAGTTCACCGTGGTCGACGTCGGCAGCGACTGGAGCTATACGACGGTCACCCATAGGCTCAAGCACAAGGGCAAGAACATGACGATCGTCCACAAGGCGAAGATGAGCAACAAACAGCCGCCGAAGATCAAGTAAGAACGAAGCGCCTCCCACGAACATCTGCCGTACTCAGCGAACCGCGGCCCCAGGGCCGCGGTTCCCGATTTCTCGTACCGTTTCCACGTGATTGGATACTCCAGGGCGCGCCAGCGGTGGTCACGTTTCTTGCGCAGTTCCGCGATAAAAGTGGAATAGCGGGGCCGCGGCGATTCGGTTGGGATCCCCATGCCCTGCTCGATCCGAAGTCTGACGACCGGACACACTTGACACCGGGAACGGTTGAGAGCTGTCCGATGGCTGTTCTAAGCCGTGAAATGTACTTGTCTGAAACCACCAACTGACCATTGACCGGATGTTCGAGCTCTCTGGCGATTCAATATTGGGTCGTCGGGTCAGTGGGTCAGGGAAGAAAGTACATATCACATTCGACAACAGCCAGCGGACAGCTTACATTTGAACTTCCCGGTGTCAAGTGTGGGTAATCGTCAGTGAAGTTCAGCAGTTGCTCGGACGGAATCCCCAATGAACGCTTTGCTTGTTGTTACTGAGATTGCCGCAGCAGTTGAAACTTCAGTCCCGACAAGTAGGCCTTCATCTCCTTGAGCTTCGCGTTGGCACGTATTGCGCGAACGAGATCCACGGTGTGATCGTGAATCATCTCGTGAACACTCTCTTCCTCTCGCTGGATGGCCTGTGCGGTTCGAACGACTTCTTCAATTACTTCCCTGAGGCCGGATCGTCGTTCGGTTGTCTGGACAGGAGGCACCATCGGAACATCTGTAACGCAAACCGTGTCATTCAAAAAATTGTTTCGATAGTCGTCCTGTAAAGGTGTGGAACTCGAATCCATTCTTGCCGCCATCCGTTTTCGCAGTCTATTCGTAAATCTCCAATAGACAATAACGGTTTTGAGATCGTTTCAGAATCGATCGAAAGTGCTTGGCAAGGCACCACAGTGCTGGCACCTACGCTAGTGGGATCGACGATTCCCCACGACACGGACAGGAGTTGGAGAGAACAACTGGATTGGCCTCGCTTCTGGAGCAATTACGCCCGGAAGGTGAACCCGCTGACGAGCGATCTTCTCGAGTCCATGCAGTACTGAAGCATGTAGATAGTCGGCTGGGTTCGGAAAGACCGCCGGCCAACCCTGCTGCTCCGACGGCGACCTACCGCCTCCGCGCATTCAAAGCAGAAAAATGACGCCTGAAAGACAAAGCTTTGACAATTCACGCTTGCTAAAAAATCTATGCTCGATATAAAGAATAGAAACATCACGCTCATCACCCTGAAATCCGTTAGGATTCACAACGACGAGATCATGGTCAGCGCGACTTCGGCGCTCACCAGAAGTAACCCACCTTTGCTTTCCAAAAGTGACCCACCCCAAAAATTGAACTGACTCCGTCCTTATTTAATGACGTGGTGATGATGAGTCACCATGGCCGACGCACGAAAGAGACCCTGCTGTATTTGCCGCCGCTGGTTCCGTCCGGACCCACGAATCGGATCCCGTCAACGGGCTTGCGGAAGACCGGAATGCCAGGTCGCCCGCCGCAAGAAGAAGCAAAAGGCATGGCGAGAGCGGAATCCGGACTACTTCATCGCGCGGCGGATTCAAGATCGCAGCCGGCAAGATCGACCGCCGGAACCACTGCGTCTGCCCATTCCCTTAAGCCGACTTCCCTGGGACATCGCGCAAACCCAGTTCGGGACCGAAGGCGCTGACTTCATTGGGATTTTGGGAACACTTCTACTGCGCACCGCGCAATCCCAGTTCAGGGCTTATGTGATTGAGGATTCAAGGCTTACCGACACACTTCCCTCCGGGTCCGCGCAATCCCAGATGCGACCTATACGAGAGTGGGTTGCCGTAGAGGGAAAGCCGAATGAAGTTGGAGTTTCACCAACTCGACCGCCGTTATGAACATCTGCGCGTTCGGAATCCGGAACGGCAGCGGCGCTTGCTGGCATCCTTGGCCGCATCGGGACAGCAGACTCCGATTGTCGTTGTCGCCATCTCGGAGAAGCCGGACCGCTATCTCGTTATCGACGGCTACAAGCGCGTGGCTGCACTGGAGCAACTGGCCCGCGACACGGTGGAAGCCGTCGTTTGGGAAATGAGCGAAGCCGATGCCTTGGTTCTGGATCGCTCGATGCGTTTTTCCGAACAGGAGACGGCACTGGAACAAGGCTGGCTGCTTTCCGAGCTGGAGCAACGTTTCGGCTACAGACTCGAGGATCTGGCGCGGCGCTTTGATCGCAGTGTGAGCTGGGTCTCGCGGCGATTGGCTCTGGTGGAACAACTTCCCGAAGCGGTACAGCAACGCGTCCGCGCCGGCGAGATCGCGGCTCATGTCGCAATGAAGTATCTGGCGCCGGTGGCGCGCACCAATCCCAAAGACTGTCAGCGGATGGCCGATGCGTTTTCGAAGTACCGCTTCAGCAGCTGCCAAGCCGGTGAACTCTACGCCGCCTGGCGCGATGCATCGCCATCTATACGGCAGCGGATTCTGGATTCTCCGGAACTTTTCTTGAAAGCACACCAACAGGTCTCGCTCCAGCCCTCATCCCCAGCCGAGGAGCTGTTGCGGGATCTGACGATGGTTGTCGCTATCACGAACCGCGCCAGCCGGCGTTTGGACCGTGCGGCGCCGCTGATGGGCCCGAGCGAGTTCGAAGCCGCACAGCGCAAGATCGAATGCGCTGTACGGGATCTGACGCATCTGGCGGAACGCATGGCAAAGGAGCATGAGCATGTTAAGCCAAAGTCAACGAGCCACGATTCTGGAACTGCACTCTCAGGGAGTCTCCAAACGCGAGATCGCCCGCGTCCTGAACATATCGAGATTGAGCGTGCGCAAAGTCCTGCGATCGAAGTCCTCGGCGTTGCCGGCGCTGGTCCGTCCCGAGAAAGCCGAAGCCTACCGGGTTCAGATCCTGGAGTTATTAGCCAGTCACAAAGGCGGCGCTGACGGCCTTTTGCCGGCGTCATGGTATCGGCCAGGAACCGAAGATCGCTTCCGGTCAATATCACTTCCAGCCAGGTGAGGAACTGCAGCATGACACGTCGCCACACGAGACGGAAATCGGGGGCAAGAAACGCAAGATCCAGACCGCCTCAGCCGTGCTGTGCTACTCGCGGATGATGTTCTTTCAGTGTTACCCGACATTCCAGCGTTTCGACTGCAAGGTCTTTCTGACCGAGGCGCTGCGCTACTTCGGCGGCGCAACTCAACGCGTGATGATCGATTTTGTTCCCGGGAACAAAATCGATCTTCTGTGCCCGATCCGATTATGTGGCCGCCTCGTTTTTCAGACAGAAAGCCCACGCCCATTTAAGGAAACCGGGAACATAACGTCACGCCCGACAGAAGATGACTCCACATTCAGAAAGGAGATTGTCTATGTTGGAGCGTTACTATGTCCGACCCGAAACAGTCGACCGAATCCGGTCATCGTGGATCTATGATTCCGTAGACCGGTACGTCAGATGGCTGACAGAACAGAAGTACAACAGCCGGAGCGTTTTCCGCCGCATACCTTTAGTTGTGAGCTTCGGAGACTTCGCCCGTGCTCACGGGGCTGAGAGTCTCGATGTTCTCCCCCGTTATATAGAACCTTTCATCGATGCACGGGTTGCAGAGCGCGGGAGGGGCAGAAAGTCCGCGCACTGGCGCAAACGAGTCAGCCAAGGCATTCGAAACCCGATCCAGCAGATGCTGCATCTGATCATTCCGGGCTTCGATGGTAGAGGTCCACGAAAGGTCGAGAATCCGTTCGAGGGATTGGCGCCGCACTTCTTCGTTTATTTGCGCCAAGAAAGGGGGCTTCGCGAATCATCGATCCGGCACCACAGTCACTACCTGCATCAGTTTGCGTCCTACCTGCAATCTATCGAGTTCCAGGACTTGAGGCAGCTCTCACCGCCGGTCTTAAGCGGTTTCTTTTCGGAGTTCGGCCAGCACCGAGGGCGAGGTACTGTCCGCGGTGCATGCAGCGTGCTGCGTGGTTTCGTTCGGTACCTGTATAGGGAGAACATTCTCGCCAAGGACTTCAGTTCTGTTATTGAGCATCCCCTGACGTACCGTCTGTCGAACGTCCCACGTTCAATAACGTGGGATGAAGTGCGACGGATGCTGGAATCCGTTGACAAGCGGACACCTCTCGGCAAACGGGACCACGCGATCCTGCTACTGCTTGTCTCTTACGGTTTGCGAGCCCGCGAAGTGGCGGCGTTGACGTTGGACGACATGGATTGGCGGAATGAGCGTCTTCGTGTACCCGAACGCAAAGCGGGACATTCGACGCTCTATCCGCTATCGCCAATCGTGGGCGAGGCGATTTTGGATTACCTGAAGATGGGACGCCCTCAAACCGCAGATCGCCACATCTTTTTCCGAACGCTTGCTCCTCAAGCCCCGATGACCCAATCCGCGGTATCGGGCACCGCATCGCGCTACCTGCGGAAAGCCGGTGTCGCTGTGTCCCGAGCGGGTTCGCACACACTGCGGCACACCTGTGTGCAACGGCTTGTCGATGCCAATGTTTCTTTCAAGGTTATTGGAGACTATGTCGGACACCGTGGACCCGCGGCGACACGGATCTACAGCAAGGTTGCAATCGAATCTCTCCGTGAGGTTGGCTGCGGGGACGGCGAGGAGGTTCTGCAATGAGAGCAACTACGATATTCCATAGCGTCCTGGGCGAAGGAATGGAGAAGTATCTCGCTCACAAACGCGCGATCGGCCGTCGCTTTCGTACGGAGGAGAATGTCCTGCACATCTTGGACCGGTACTTCGTTCAAGAGCAGATTAGCAGCGTCCAACAGATCACCCCGGAACTTCTGGATGCGTTCCTGCTTTCGCGGCCGCGGGAGAGTTCTCGAAGTTACAATCACCTGCTGAGCACGATCCGTGGACTGTTCCATTGGCTGGTCTTACAGGGATTTCTCTGTTGTGTTCCGATAGAGGCCAAACCCAAACGCCGAACGGCAGAGCGGCTCCCATTCATCTTCGATGCTGTCGCAGCGCGCCGCTTGCTCGACGTAGCGGGTGCCTTGCCGGACAATCCGCGTGTTCCACTGCGAGCCATGACCTACCGCACTATCTTCGCAGTCCTCTACGGATTGGGTCTGCGCGTCGGTGAGGCGATTCGGCTGTTGGTCAGTGATGTCGATTTCGAGCGCCAACTGCTCGTCATTCGCGAAAGTAAATTTTACAAAAGTCGGCTCGTGCCCTTTGGGCCGCGAATGAGTGCATTGCTGCGTGATTTTCTCCAAGCACGCGTGCGATGCAATGGAGACCTTTCCGGCAATTCTCCTGTGTTCTCATTCAGTGAGAAGCGCCCCATTGGTCCCTCCACAATCACCCAAACCTTTCACCGTTTGGTACCCCAACTTCACTTGGCCTCGAAAGATGGAACTTCTTCGCCACGGCTGCATTGCCTTCGTCATTCGTTTGCTGTTGGCACACTATTACGGTGGTATCGCACCGGAGTTGATCCCCAAGCTCGCCTCCTACAGCTATCAACCTTTCTGGGACACGTGGATCCCACGACGGCGGCGGTTTATCTAAGGGCTACTGACGCATTGCTTCAGGAAGCCAATCTCCGATTCGAGAAGTTTGCCCAGTCTGTCCTTCAGGAGGGTGCACGATGACGATCACGTTGAGTCAGATTCTCCATTCCTTTTTTGAAGACCATCTCAAGCTCCAGAAAGGGCTACAGCCGACATCGATTCGAAGCTATCGAGACACTGTGCGGCTGTTTCTCTGTCATGTCGCCCAAGATCAGCGGCGACGGATCACGCAGATCAGGCTGCAGGATCTCACCTTCGAACAGACTCAGCGTTTTCTTCAACATCTGGAAGTCGACCGCCACAATCACGTCCAAACTCGGAATCAGCGTTTGTGTGCGCTGCGCACATTCTTCGATTACGTCGCTTACCGGGTTCCGGAGATGCTTCCGACCGGCCAGCAGGTGGCCTTGATTCCTGCCAAGCGTGTCCATCCTGCCGAGACGCAGTTCATGGAGCGTCAGGAACTGACGGCCTTGTTCCGCTCACTGCCAAAACAGGGACGACATGTCCTTCGAGATCGAACACTCCTGTCATTCCTTTACAACACAGGCGCTCGTGTCCAGGAGGTTGTCGAACTTCGCCGCAGTCATCTTGACCTCGGCGCCTCGCCACGCGTACAACTCCACGGTAAAGGGGATAAGTAGCGAACGTGTCCGTTGTGCGAGGAAACCGCGAAGCAGCTTCAGATGCTGATTGCACAAAACCCGCAATTGAACACCGATGGCCCTGTCTTCGTGTCTCGTCCTGACCGCGCATTGACACGGTTTGGAATCTACAAAATCGTGCGGCGACTTTGCGGTCATCTGGATTCCGGCGGCGCACATCCTCGGCACGTAAGCCCTCACCTATTTAGACACTATGTACCCTGCCCAACTATGTCGCGTAGTTGCGTCGCAGCTAATGTTTTTCGGTAACAGCGTGAAAGCCGGAGCAACATAGTCTTGGCTCCTTTCAATCAGTCCCTTTTGAGGAAAGGAGTCACCGTGAGGTACATCATCAATGATCAAGTGGTTCTGTCGCGGCCGTTGGAAGGTCCTTTAGCGGCTCATATTGGTTCATTTGCAAGATGGGTAAACGAGCAGGGATATGCGTTCTGCTCGCTGCGTCGACAGGTACTTCTCGCAGCGTGTTTCAGCCATTGGCTTGGCGAGAAGGACGTGAGAGTGCACAGCGTCTGGTCTGAGCAGGCTGTGCAGTATCTGCGATATCGAGCCCGCCGTGTTCAGATTCACAAGGGCGACACAGCGGCGTTGAGATACCTGATTGAGTTCTTAAACCGCGAGGGAGTCATTCCCGTGGAAGAGACGGCCGAACCGCGGCCGAACCCAGTTGAGCAATGCGCAGGAGAATTCGAGCGCTATTTGCGTGAAGAGCGCGTGCTGGCTGAGGCGACCATCATCAACTACATGCCGCATATCCGGGGTTTCCTCAAACATCGTTTCGGCAACGGAACAGTCAAGCTGTCGCACTTGTGTGCGGGCGATGTGGTCGGATTCGTCCAGCGGCAGGCGCCGCGTCTGCATCCAAAGCGTTCAAAACTGTTGACGACGGCCCTGCGCTGCTTCCTGCGGTACGCGCGTTATCGCGGAGAAGTGACGGTGGATTTGGCTGCTGCGGTTCCTGTGGTACCCAATTGGTCAAAGACGGGTATTCCCCGGGCAATCACAAGCGAACACGTTCGTCAGTTGCTCGCCAGTATTAACCAGGGCACGGCAATAGGGCGTCGGGATTACGCCATCTTGCTCGTGCTTGCGAGATTGGGGTTACGTTCAAGCGAAGTGGTCTTTCTCGATTTAGATGACATTGACTGGAACGTCGGGCAGTTGAGTGTGCGGGGCAAGAGGGGCCAGTGCACGAAGCTACCCCTTGCGGCGGATGTCGGCAAAGCGATCGCTACGTATCTGCGCCGCGGGCGACCCGAAAGCACAAGCCGACGCGTATTCTTGCGTGCGAAAGCCCCGCTCCGCGGTTTCCGGGGTCCTGCCGGCGTTGGATCGATCGTGCGCCATTCGCTGCAGCGCGCCGGTATCGATGCGCCCACGCACGGAACGCATCAGTTTCGTCATGGACTAGCCACCGAGATGTTGCGTGAGGGCGCCTCGCTCGCTGAGATCGGCGAGGTCTTGGGGCATCGCCATCCGCAGACAACGACGATTTACGCGAAGATCGATATCAACGCACTACGTACGCTGGCGTTACCCTGGCCCGGAGGTGCGCGATGACAACGCTGCGTGAGGCCGTTCAGGAGTATCTGAGCATGCGGCGCGCTCTGGGATTCAAGCTGCAAGAAATCGGCAAGGGATTGCGCGATTTCGTTACGTTCATGGAGAAGCATCGCGCCTCCTACATCACTTCGACATTGGCGCTTGCGTGGGCGCAACAACCTCGAAATGTTCAACCAGCACATTGGGCACAACGACTCAGCTATGTGCGGGTATTTGCGCGTCATCGCAGTGCGACAGATCCACGCACCCAGATCCCATCGCCGGGTTTGCTGCCATTCCAGCCCAAGAGAGCGCGACCCTATCTGTACTCGGATGAGGAGATCGAAAGCTTACTGCGAGCCGCGCTGAAGATGTCATGCCGTTTTGAACGCGGTGAACTGCGGCCTTGGGTCTATTACTGCCTGTTCGGGTTGCTGAGCGTTTCGGGCTTGCGCCTCGGCGAAGCGCGCAATCTTGAGCTTCAAGATGTCGATCTGGAGAATGGGGTGTTGACGATCCGCGGCGCCAAGTTCGGCAAGACGCGTCTGGTGCCGTTGCCTGCGTCGACCTGTCAAGTCCTCCGTAACTACATCACCAGACGCAATCGCCATTGGGCACGCCGGCAGGTCTCATCCTTTTTGTTCGTCTCCAGTTGGGGCAATCGGTTGGATG
>MNKP01000095.1:6018-9143 GCA_001920875.1 Acidobacteria bacterium 13_1_20CM_2_55_15 | reverse complement strand
TCTCGAAATGGTGTCCGGCGCCTTCACGGAGGGCCTGTTTGGTCAACGCCAACACCGTTGAACTCTTGGCGAGAAGCTTAGCAACGTACGCATCAACGGCTTCGCTGAGATTTGTGCGAGGCACGACCTTATTAACCAAACCCGCGCGTTCAGCCTCCGCGGCATGGATCGGTTCGCCCATCAGTACCATCTCTGAAGCCTTGTGGAAACCAATCGCGCCGGGCAAGTAGGCCGCAGCCACCGGCGGATAACATCCCAGGGAAATCTCAGGTTGCCCGATCTGGGTCTCACCGGCGGCGATGACGAGATCGCACACCATGGCAAGCTCCGCGCCGCCTCCGAAGGTGTAACCATGAATTGCGGCGATCGTGATGCAGTCGGATTTCCGGATCCGCCGAATGAGATGATGAAACTTCTCGATCATGCTTTCGATTTTTCCCGGCATGTGATCCGCGACATCCACACCAGCCGAAAATGCCCGATCGCCGGCCGAGGAGAGAACCGCCACCTGGGCCTTCAGGTCCTCGACCTCGGACCATGCGGCGTTCAATTCATCCAACATTTCAAGATTGATGATGTTCAGCGGCGGACGATTCAAGACAATGCTCGCGACACGCGGGCCGGGATGAAACTGAATCGTCGAGTAGCTCATGGGCGCTTAGCCGGCGCCGGTTGGCCGGGTACAGCGGGAGGGTTTCCGAAGCCAAATGGCTGTTGACCCTGCTGTGGTCCTGGAGGAGACCCGAAAGGCATCGTAGGCCCGAAAGGTGCCGTACCCGGCTGCGGACCAAATGGCGAAGCCGGAGGCGAACCCGGAATCGGCGTTGGGAACGGAGTCGGCTGGCCTTGGAAACCCTGCCCGGGTACCTGACCGGGTTGTACCGGCTGTTGCCCCGCGGGCTGCTGGCCACGCAGCCCTTGCGGGCCGCCTGGCCCGAGAATCGCGAGGAATTCCCACTCACTGTACTTCTGCCGTTGGTTGTACACCATGACGGAAGCTTCATCACTATCCGAACCGACACCAATAATGCCGCCCGCTGCAACAGGCGTCCCTGCGCCACCGCCGATCGGACTGAATGGACTCTGCCCGCCCGGCTGCCCCGGGCGCTGTACCGGCTGTTGCGATGGTTGCACCGGCGATTGCTGACCGAAGGATCCCTGGGGTTGCTGACCGAAGGGTAGCGGCTGTTGGGGCAGCTGCTGTTGACCGCCCTGCTGTTGTGTTGGTTGTTGCGGTTGTTGAACGCCCGGTTGTTGAACGCCCGGTTGCGCTCCCGGCTGTTGTCCGAAAATTTGCGTATTACCAAATAGGGACTGGGGGTTCACATTCTGCGCAAACAGCTTTGAGCCGCTAAGACTGCCGTCTGGGTTGATACGAATGAGTCTAAAATCTTTTCCCGTGATCGGATCCTTGTACGCGCGGCGCAAGAAGCGCAGGCCGTTGGTCTGGACCAGCTGATCGATAGAACCCGGATAAACACCAAACTTTCGTTGATACTTCTGAATGGCGCGCGTGTACTCTTCCCCTCGAAAGATCAGCTCCTTTTCACGCTCGCGCTTGGCTTGCATTTGATAGGCCGGGACGGCGGCGGCAGCGAGGATGGAAGCGGCGGTTGCGAAAAAAATCAGCGCTGCGAGCGAAAATCCAGCATCTCGTCGACGTTTTTTCATGCCTACTTCAACAATGGCAGTGTTTGCCGCCGATTGGTCTCGAGATCTTCAACCTCAACAGAAGCCGTCGAGATTTGATTAATGCGATAACGCCCCATGAGAATTTCGGAGGGCGTGACATTGTAATGACGGGATGCGTCGTCGGTAAGGAAAGCCGTCATCTGTCCTCCGGGTGCGCTCTCAGCGGCATAGCCCTGATACTTCAGCGGAATGGGTGGCGGTCCCGGCGGTGCTGCGGATGCGGAGGAACCGCTTGTCGTTGGTGGCAAGCCGAACGATGGCGGAGCAGGCTGCTGTGGGCCCGGCGTCGTTGACGCCGAACCGCCAGACCCAGGAACTGGAGGACGGGAAGCCGGCGGCTTCTGGTATTGGAAAACATTTTTTCGTCCGATTTCTTCCTGCGAACCCTCAGCCTTTTCGATCAGATCCAGCCGGATTCGCGCATCGGTGGGAGCGGGTGGATTCGCGGAGGTTTTCGTCTCAGGAACCTGTACGGCTGCCGTCGTGGGCGGCTGGTTCATGCGATAGCCCAACACGGCGGTCATGCCCAGAACAACCAGGAGCACCATGAGAATGCTGAACTTTTGACGATCCTGTTTACTCATTGATAAAAAAACGTCTCGACGTTCAACCCGAGCGAAATGTCCGACGATTCCGACGCCGGTGAATCCGTCCCGTGCAGATCGATGGAGTCGATGATAAAGAATGTCTCGGATTCTTCGAGATCCTTAATGAAATTCACCACCTCCGGATAGGCACCCACCACCGGTATCCTTATTTTAACGGAATACAGTCCATATTGCGGAGCCTGATCGATACCATAATCCTTGCGCGTATTCTGAACTTCCGCCTCTCGAACCATAGCGTCGAGTCGTACCAGTATTTCCGACCAGCCCGCATTGCGCGGGATGAAATGCATCGAGAACAACCGCTGGCGATCTTGCTCCAGGGTCGCAAGCTGCGCATTCAGCCGTTCCAGCAGGTCGATTCGTTGGCGGCGCGCCTCGATTTCGCGGCGAAAACCTTCGACGGAATCCTGCAACCGGTAATATTCCGAACGCGCAGGCTGATAAAGAATGAAAAAAAACAGCAGATTAACGACACCAACCACGGCCAGCAAGCCTGCGAACAAAAATTGTTTGCGTTGCCGCCGGTAGGATCTCACTGAACTTGCCTTTCTGGACGATAGACGACGCTGAGTCTGACGTTGAAATCTACGGTTTGCAGCTGACGTTTCTGTTCGGTGCTAACCGAAATATTTTGAAAAACAGGCGACTTCTCCAACCTGTGGATGAATTCCGAAATGTCGGCGATGCTTCGGCCCAGTAAGTCGATTTGCAAGGTGATCGCCCCGTTCGCACCTATTTCCGGAGCCAGATTCACCAGGTGAACATTGTTGGGGACCAACGTCTCGAGGTCCGCCAGCAGCCGCGTCCACGAGAAATTCTTTCGCG
>MNKP01000095.1:0-6012 GCA_001920875.1 Acidobacteria bacterium 13_1_20CM_2_55_15 | reverse complement strand
GCGTTTGCCCAGAGATTCGGATTCGATTCGCGTTTCCACTTCCGCCGTACGGATGGCTCTCGCCAATCTGGAGAACCGGATAAAGCCCATTGTTTGCCAGAGCGAAAGGGCCAGCAGCAGCACGAGAATGCTTGCCAGCGCAATGTTGATGAGCCGGTACGGCGGGAAGGGTCTTGTTGAAAGATTTAGGTCAAATTCTGCCACGCTAAATGCACGCTCCCGAGTGCGGGCTTGAAAATATCATCGACGTTCATCGGTCCGATTCGCTGCGGAGATAAGCCGAGTTTTTCGTGAAGCTCAGACAATGCTGGGCGGATATCCAAATCATAGCCGCACACAAATAAATGTTGGAGACCTGTCCCTCCTAACTTGTCCTGGTAATACATCACAGTCGGATAAGATGCGTCGTACAGAGACGCCTCAGTCACGCGGCGGTAAAACTGAATGCGCTGGTCTTTAAAAACGGTCGTCGTTACACAGTCCGAGGCGATCTTTAAAAACAGACTATCGCCGGCCGGAGCGCGGAACAGATTCAGTGTGGCGAGCGTTGAAGGCACGACCATGCCGGCATGAATGTCCAGCGAATCGAATAAATTTTCGTATTCCTCGACGACGGCCCGCGGCGACAGCGCAACGAGAATATCCACCCCCACACGGCCGCTCTGAGGCCCCAAAATACGATATGCAATTTGAGCGGAATCGACATCAAAGGGTATCGCCTTCTTGAGTTTCCACCGGATGAAGGTGCGCTGCTCTTCCGGATCTTTCGAGGGATTCTCCGCCGTTAAGAATGCGATCCGGCTTGCATCGTCCGGCAGAACCAACACGATCTCGCTTCCAGCAAATCCAGCCTGGCTCAAAATTTCCTTCACGGCGGAGCGCACCGATGCGGAATCCCGGATGTTGGTCTCGGAGTGCGAGGTCGACAGAAGACCGGCAGCTAAATTGGATGCGACCGTCGCTTTAATTCCGTTGCGGCTGCGGTCCACCCCGGCCAGGATGACGTGCTTGGACGTCAGCTCGCAGGCCCACAAAGGCACCTGGGGTTTGAAAACATCCGTAAGCTTTTCAGCGAGTCCCTTATCCAATGAATGTGACCTTGTTAATTTCTTTCAGCGTCGTGATGCCGGCTAATGCTTTTTCGAGAGCGGACTCACGAAGAGACGTCATGCCCTCGTCATGCGCCGCGCGCTTGATTTCCGAAGTAGGCCGTCTTTCGACGATCATCTCGCGAATGTGATCGGAAAGATCGAGCAACTCCTGGATCGCGGTCCTGCCGCGATATCCCGTACCGTTGCAGTCCAGGCAGCCTTCTCCTTCATGGAAGGTGAAGTCCCGGTACTGTTCTGGCTTTAGTCCGGATTCGATCAATAGCTGTTCGCCGTAGCGAACGGGCTTGCGGCAGTTTCCGCAAATGACTCGCACCAGCCGCTGTGCCAGGATGCAATTGAGAGCCGAGACAAAATTGTATGGGTCGACGCCCATATTCAAGAACCGGCCAAGAACGTCGACGACGTTGTTGGCGTGAACCGTTGTGAAGACGAGATGGCCTGTGAGCGCCGATTGAATGGCAATCTGAGCCGTCTCCACATCGCGAATTTCTCCGACCATGATCTTGTCCGGGTCATGACGGAGAATCGAGCGGAGGCCGCGGGCGAACGTCAGACCCTTCTTTTCATTGACGGGTATCTGTGTGATGCCCCGGATTTGATATTCCACGGGATCTTCGATCGTGAGAATCTTGTCTTCCTCGTTTTTGATCTCCATCAAGGCGGCGTAAAGCGTCGTGGTCTTGCCGCTGCCTGTCGGCCCCGTAACCAAAACCATTCCGTACGGTTCGCTGATGTAGCGGCGGAATTTCTTGACATCGCTGTCGGAAAATCCGACCACGTCGAGGCTCAGCGTACGGAATTTCTCGCTGAGCGATTCTTTATCTAGGATACGAATAACGGCATCTTCACCGTGAATCGAGGGCATGATCGACACCCGAAAGTCAATCGACCGTCCCTTGTACCGGGTCTTGAACCGCCCATCCTGGGGCACACGGCGTTCGGAAATATCCAGCTCCGACATGACTTTGATGCGGGAAATGATCGTCGAGTGATGCTCTTTCGCAATCGGAGCCATCGCCTCGTTGAGGGAACCATCGATACGGTATTTCACACCAACTTCCGTATCTCTTGTTTCAATATGAATGTCACTGGCGCGCCGCTCGAGTGCTGTAAAGATGATGGTGTCGACGAGCCGGATGATCGGACTGGATTCCCCCTGCGTGATCTTCTCAATGGTGATGGTCTCTTCGCCGCTTTCGTCTTCCCGGATCAGATCGAGCTTGAACCCCTCCGTCGCTTCCTCCAACATGCGCTGGGACGATTCGGATTTCTTCAGCAGGTCCTGAATTTCCGAAAGCGGCGCGACCTTGATAACCAGCGGGCGTCCCAACAGCGCTGAAACCTCGTCAACGACGACAAGGTCGCTGGGATCGGCCATAGCGACCACCAGGGCGTTGCCTTCGAGCCGCAACGGCACAAAGTTGTAGCGGAACATCAGATCAACCTGAATCGAGTGAAATAGCTCCAGATCGAGATGACTGCCCTTTAAGTCGACAAATTCGTACCGATACCTCTCCGCCAATTGCTTTGCTGCAGCGCGGTCCTTTTCTTTGTTTTCCAGAATCTCTTTCATGTTTGCAATGACGTTCCAATGCTAAAGATCGGCATATACAGCGAAATCAGAACGAAGGCAATGAACCCAGCGACGAAGAGCAGGATCACCGGCTCAACCCAGCTCAAGAGGGCGGTGGACCGGAGGTTGACGTCTTCATCATAAAAATCCGCAACGTGGTTCAGCATGTCGGGCAATGATCCGGTTTGTTCTCCCACTCTAATCATTTCCAACGCCAGATCCGGGAAATGCCTCGTCTTTTCTAAACTGTCGGAAAGCGTCTTTCCTTCGCGAACCTGTGTCATGGCTTCCCGGAGCGAATCCCCGATTACACGATTGCCTGCGGCATCGCGCGCTACTTCCAGCGCGGAAACCAGTGGAATCCCGCCCTGAAGTAATGTTGCCAGCGTCCGCGAAAGCTGAGCCATAGAAAACATCGTCCACAGGTTGCCTAGAACGGGCAGGGTCAACTTCAGTTCATCCAGCAAACGGCGGCCACCGCCGGTGCCCGCCCAAATCTTGAGAACGACGGCCGCCCCCACGAGGACTGGCACGATCAGCACCAGGTGCCCCTGAATCGCTCCCGAAACAGCGATCAAGAATCGCGTTGTAACGGGCAGCGGCGTATTCAAATCTGCGTATAGTTGGGCGAATTTGGGTATCACAAACGTCATAATGACCCCAACCATCACAATTGCAAGGACAACCAGAAAGGCCGGATAGATCAAGGAATTTAAAAATCTCTTGCGGACGCTCAATACGATCTTCTCGTATTGAATGTAGCGATTGATGACCTCAACCAGATTTCCGCTACGCTCGCCGGCAAAGACCGATGCCGTATAGACGGACGGGAACACGCCCTGGGCCCGGAGTGCCTCCGACAATAAAGAGCCGGAATGAACGCGATCGCGCACATTCACGATGTGATGTTGTAACAAAGGGTTACGGATCTGATCTTTGAGCAAATCTAGAGATTTCAGAATCGGCAACCCCGCTCGAATAAGAGCCACGAACTGCTGATTAAAAAGGACGAAATCTTCGTCCTTGATCGCCTGCGGACGTCTCCGCGGCCGCAGTGACAGAGACCAACCCCGAGGACGGATGTCCATCGGCAGCACTCCCTGCTCCTGAAGGTGATGACGCACCTCCTCAATATTCTGACCGACCAAGACCGCTTTGATTACCTCGCCGCTTGGCTTGGCATACTTACATGTAAATTCCATTGCGGAGTTTACTGTCCGAGTCCTTGTACAACATCAACGCCCGGCGGGACCTTGAAATCAAACAATGAAGACCGAAGGCCCGTGTTGGTCCGGATACTCAAGAAGATGAATTCTGATCGCGATCCGTCGGAATGCGCGAACCGGAGGCGGCGTATTTGGTAATTCGAAGGGTCCACTTCCATGACAATTTCTTGGAAATCGGTCTTTCGCTTCGGATACATCCGCACGACTTTGAGGCCCTCAAAAAATGGCTTTGTATTGAGCAACTCAAAGCGAGTGAACTCGTTGCGAAGATTCGCCTGCCCGAGCAAAAACATCATAGGAATCCGGTCATCAAAAGATTGTTTGACGGCTTCCTTGTTGACCTGCCGGTCAGCGGGCACATAGAAATAAACGGTCTTACCATCGGAGATGAAGAGCTTGTCCTCCGGATTCTGGTATTCCCATCGCATCATCCTCGGCCGCATCAGATATAAATGACCGGACTCCTGCTGCTTTCGGTTCAAAGGATCTTCAAAAATTTGAATAAAATCCGAGGAGAAGTCCTTCATGCGGGCAAATGAGTCCTCAACACCTTGAATGATGTCGGAAAGCCCCATTTGCTGCGGTCCGGCGCCGGCAGACACGAGCAACGCCAGGCAAAACGTGAGGAAGTAACACATATATTTGAGAGTAAGCCAATTGAACTGTATAGATCAATGAGTCGATACCTTCAGGCGTTTCGTCGCAGATTGTATTTAGCAATGCAATAAAGTGCGGCAATTCCATCCTTCCAGGTGATTTTCTTTCCCTCGCTGTAATCTCTGCCGAAGTAGGAAATCGGCACTTCATAGACCCGGCAGCGGAGCTTGGCGATTTTCGCTGTGATCTCGGGTTCAAAGCCAAACCGGTTTTCCTCAATCCGGATTTTCGAAAATACCTCGCGGCGGAATGCTTTGTAGCCGGTCTCCATATCGGTCAGGTTCAGGTCCGTCATCATATTGGAAAGGAGCGTCAGGATCCGGTTACCGAGAGAATGCCAAAAGAACAGCACGCGGTGAGGGCCTGAAAGAAATCGGGATCCGTACACGACGTCAGCCAAGCCGCGGGCGATGGGTTCAATCAGTGTGCCGTATTGAGCCGGGTCGTACTCGAGGTCGGCGTCCTGGACGATAACGATGTCCCCGGTCGCCGCCGCAATGCCGGTGCGAAGCGCGGCGCCCTTCCCTTGGTTCAAGGAATGATAGAAGAAGCGGGCCGAAGGGATGCGGGCGCAAATCTCCATCTGGTGAAGGATTTCTCGTGTGCCGTCTTTGGAGTAATCATCGACAATGATGATTTCTTTTTCGTAGGGTGTTTTGCCGATTCGCTCCAGGATCTGATCGATCGTGCGCTCTTCGTTATAAACAGGAACGACAATGGACAGCTTCATCGGTAGTCTGGCCGGCTTATAGTTTTGCGGAGTGCTTCTATTTTTTGTTGGAAAAAGCGATTTTCAGGTTCAATGAGCGCTGCGCGCTCATACGCGGCGATCGCATCAGTGCTCTGGCCTGAATTCTCCAGCGATACACCCCACATGAAGTAAAGCATGGCATCGGGATTGGGAATGCTTTGTGCCGCCTGGCGATACATCGATTCGGCTTCGCTCACGCGGCCTTCCTTAAGGTAACAATCGGCCATGCGCCGCTGCGTATCGGCGTGTTTGGGATCGATCTGTATTGCGCGATTCAAGAGCGGCCAGGCACGAGCACAGCTCGTCGATGTCGTCCTCGCCAGAGCCAGCGCCGCCAGCAACTCGGGATAGTCCGGAATGATTCGCAGTCCGGCTTCAAGTTCGCGTTCCGCTTCGTCATTTCGTCCAGCCTTCGTCAGCGCAAAGCCCCAACCCAGTCTCGCCTTCGCACTATTTGGAACGACTCGAACCATATTTTTAAAAAACGTAAAATCGTCCCGCCGGATGTAATCATGGCTGTTGCAAAGGACAATCGCCGTGGACAAAGCACCGATGCCGACCAGCCGGCGAAGGCGGCGGTCTTCGAGCTGTGACAAAGCTGTAGCGCCGACTAAAGCAAGGCCTATCATTGGAAGGTATAGAAAACGCTCGGCCATTAGAATACTGATGGGCATGATCCAATTTGAAGCGGGG
>MNKP01000151.1 GCA_001920875.1 Acidobacteria bacterium 13_1_20CM_2_55_15 | reverse complement strand
TTTGTAAGGAATGACGCCGCCCTCGACTATGCTCTGCCCTCCGGGACCCGCGCCCCACACCCCCATAATTTCGGGATGAGGTCCGGGTTGCGCCGGATGCGCCTCAACGTCCCAATTCGCGGTGATGAAAGCCTGCCAAATGCCGTTGAGATTCGGCTTGCCGTCGATTGCCCGCGGCGCCGTGTAAGCAGGAAACAGTCCGGCGGCGGGAGCTTGAGCGGCCGCCGGGTTTGCGGTTATGCACAGCGTAACGATCATGGCGATAGCTAGTGCGCGGTCACAGACCGCGCCTACAGCGTTGATCGCCCACTGTAGGGGCGGTCTATGACCGCCCAATTTCGGCGTTGGGTATTTCGGATTCAATTCCATTCGGACCTTCATTTCTTCCGCGCGGCAGCTTCGGCTTCGCGAACCTGCGCGCCTTTGACCACGTTCATTAAGCCGTAATTCTGTTCGTGACACGCGAACTCATACAGCGGCGGTTCAATCCTCGGAAGCACGCTCTCGACGGACCACGGTCTGACCCACGTCGCCGGATCGTCCACAGTGAATTCGTAGCGGATCGTTTTCGGATCGACCAGCGTGAAGCGTTCGGTCAGCTTCATCCCATCGCTGGATCCCCGCCAGTTTCTCTCATGATGGAAATTCGTTGTTTCAACAACAAGCGTGTTCGCTTCCCAGTGACCACGCGCATCGCCGAGCCAGAGGCCGACGTTTTGGGGCAGATGCGGACGCCCGTCGAGGGGAATGATGCGAACGTCATTGTTCGACTGCAGGATCAGAACGACATAACCCGGCGCCTGCAAGATTTGGGACTCGCTGTCATGATTAAACGGAAGTCTCGGCGGCCCTTGATTCCCGGTGATGCAGCGCGTATAGAGGTTGTCCAAGGTTTGCACGCTGACCTGCGGGTTTCTCGCGCGCGCGGCGGCCCGCCGCTTCTGCGCCTCCGGCGTCAGAGCGGGAATTCGTCCGTCCGCCGGATCCACAACCAGCGACGTGCGCAGGTTTGGCCGGACCGGGCTTTGCCAGGCGTCCATGCCGTACTCTTTCCAATCATAGTGAACAGTTCTGGGATCGACCTCCGCGTCTTCTTCGACGGCTTTTTTGAAAGCTGCGAGAGCTTCTGCTTCCGTGTAAAACGCTTTTCCCGCAAGCTCGGGCGGACGTTCCAAAGGCGTGTAACTGAGACTCAAATAAAATCCCTGCAGGTCCGGATCGCCCCACGGCGTGCGAGGTGGTGTCCAATTCGAAGCCGCCGTCGCAGCCGCCTTTGCCGCCTCGGCCGCCTCCTTAATTGCAGTCTCCGTATCAGTCACTGTCGCTTTAAATGTTGCGGTGCCGGAAGGGGCCTGGGCTCGAACGAGGATCGGCGCGCACAACAACAAGATCATTATTAGCAGTCCCAAAGCTAGCGACGTCGCAAGAATTTGCTTACACATAAACCGTCCTCCGATTTCGTGCAATTTCACGTTCGGGATCGGATTGTTTTTGCAGGATTATAAGGGGAAATAGCCACAAAAAGGCACAAAATTCACAAGAGAGATCAGCCCCTTGCGAATTTTGTGCCTTTTTGTGGCTATTTCTCTTCTGTCGCCTTACGGTCTTAACACATAGGCCGGAGCCGACGTGTTCTGCCCCTTTTCGCAGCAGCTTCCGAGGAAATTCGGCCGGTACGGATTGGTCATGCTGTTGTTGCCCGCGGGAAGCGATCCGGCTTTCGCGGAGCCGTTGATTCGTGCGAGCACGCGATCGCGAGCCTGCTCGATCTGACCGAGCAGCGCATCGACGTTCCACCCGACGAGCTTGCCCTTCCAGAACACGACCTTTCCCGCGATCAGCACGTCGCGAACGTGCCGTGGATTCAGCATCGTCACAATAGTGCCCGGTACATTGTTTATCGGCCAGGTATTGATGCTCCGCGCGTCGAGCACGATGATGTCGGCTTCTTTGCCGGGAACGAGAGTGCCGATCTTGTCGAGCAGTCGAGTGGACGCCGCGCCGGCGATAGTGGCCATCTCGATGACTTGCCGTGACGTGAGGAGCTGCGGGAGCGGCAATCCGCCGGGATTGCTCTCCGGAAAAGCGAGGTCGTTGGCCAGCGCGCGCTGCAGGCAGAAGGCGCCGCGCATCAACGAGAACGGATCCGTCGTCATGTTCGTGTCGACATCGGGGCTGAGGCTGGGCAGGATACCGTGGTCGAGAGCTTCCTGAAAAGGCGGCATCCCGTGCCGCATCTGCATCTCGATGAGGTTGGCAATCGATACATGGGCGCCCCGGTCGCGCCAAATCTCCCACGCCTTGGACCGGTTCTCTTTGGGATAGCCGTGGGACCCGTAACTGATCTGGGCAATCGGTTGGTCCTGCCAGCGCGTGCAGTGGATGAACGTCACATCGGACCAGTCGCTGCCGTTTCTGGGGTCGGCCGCCGCATTGATCACAACGGCCGCACCGCCGACATTATGGTTGTGCAGCGAACCGCCGAACGCCCGCGCCAGCTGCCATCCGGTATAGTCGGAGCCGGGCGCCGCTACCCCCGGGCCGCCGCCGAAGCCGAGGGTTACCAGTTGATCTTTCGAGCTGAAATACGTCTTCGCAATGCGGCCGATGCCCTTCGAGGTGTCATTCATGGCGCCGGGAAATTCGTACGGGATACCCTGAGCGCTCCGATCGATGCCGCCGGTGTAGGCGTAGACCATCCGGCGTCCTGAGTCCATGAGCCCTTTGATCATGGCGTCGGTGTGCTCGGGCGTGTGAGACGACTGCGACGTGTCGACGCCGGTCGTAATGCCTTCGCTGATTTCGCTCAAACACGCCACCAGTTCCGAGATGTAGCAGTCCTCGGGGTCGTAAGGCGAGCGGCCGAGATCCCAGACAAACGAGCTCTGGTTCTGCGGATCGGCAATTCGGCCCGCTGTCCAGATGTTTTGAACGACCGAGTTATAGCTTTCCTGCGGCCAGGCGCCCTGCAGGAGTCCATCCGGGATCATGCTGCGCTGCAGCGTCTCGTACATGTGATGGTGCGTCGTAACAAACCCGGGCATGACGATAGTGCCCGAGCAGTCGACGATCTCGGCGTCGGAGGTGGAAATGTTGGGCGCAATTTCGGCGATCGTCTTTCCGTCGATCAGAATGTCGGCCTTCTCGAAATCTCCCAACCTGGCGTCGAGGGTGAGCACGACACCTCCTCGCAGCAGAATGCGGCGCCTCCGCCCATCCCCGACCAGTCCCTGAAGCTCCGCCGGCGTGGCCGAGCGCAAATTACCGAGGGGACGCGCGTTCTGATTTTCCGATACCCGGTTGCAACCGGCAGCCGCCAGTGCGGCGCCGGCAAGCCCCGAGGCGCCGGTCCGGATAAAATCGCGCCGGCGTATCACGCCGTTCTCCGAAGACGCTTGCGTAACTTCCCCGTCGCCGGCTGGTGGATACACACGCCGTTGGTTCTCAGGCATGATGGGCCTCCAATCTCGTTTTGGTGTGAGAGGTATATTCGCGCACCCGCCTGTGTTGGCGCAAGGATTCAGAAACTGGAATTTGGCTTAGCGTGTTCCAGGTTAACTGCGGCTTTTAGAAGATCGCTATTGGATTGACGGGGCTGCCGGTGCCATTCGGAACGCGCAAAGGAGCGACGACGAGCATGAATTCCCATCGGCGCAAGCGCGCGCACATTTCGGCCAATGCTTCCGGATCGAGATCATCAATGATCGGCATGCCGAGTCCGGCGATGAGAATGGTGTGAAGCGGTGTAGTCTGCCCCTCCACTACGGGAGGATCCGTATGAATTTCCACCGTGACGTCACCGCCCGCGAGCGCCACATCGCGCGCCTTAAACCAGGGGGCAACAGTCACATCAAATCCGGCGGCATTGGCTATCGCGTTCCAGGGGCCTTTTTTCTCACGCCGAGCCCACCTGCCCGTCCGCAGGATCACGGCGTCGCCCGGCCCAACTTTCAGGCTCGCTATTTTTTCCCACGCCTCTATGTCCTTTTGGAATATGGCGGCGTCCGGCTCCAGATAGGGCACACCTTTGAGAAGCGGAATATCGATCAGAATTCCCCGCGTTACTATGCCGTTTTTCAGATTGTCAATCCCCGGAAAGCAGTCCTTCGTGTTCAGCGGCCGTTCGTTATAGACGTGGTTATCGAACGTGTAGTGGCATAACGCATCCTGGTGGGTAACAAAGGTTCCGTGATACTGGAAAAAATAGGTATCGGTCCGGAAGTTCGGAGCCACCTCTCGTTTCAATGGCCGGGGGTTGTCGGCGGCTTGCTCCGTGCTCAAATCATGCGCGACGGAAATGGAAACCCCACTCTTGACGAGTGCGGCGGCCTGTTTTCGTTTTTGCTCGGTGATCAAGTTGATAGTACCGAGCACGTCGTCGTTGCCCCAGCGTCCCCAGTTTGTGTTTTGCTTGAAAAGCCGCTCGAAGTCCGCAGCCGACATTTTGGTGGGAGCGGAGCTGCTCTGCTGGGCCTTTGCGGTCGGCCTGAAAAGACCGAAACTCAGAGCCAACACGCTTCCGCCTGCCGCTGCTACAACCAGCAGTCTCGATTTCATTGTCCCTCCTTTGTTTCTTTAGGCGCTCTGCTTATCAGCGTACCTGGCCGCTTCCGTCACGGACGCATTTCACGGCAGGATCCGGCGAGTCGCAGCAGTAACGCGTGCACTTCTCGGGTGGAACATAATGGTAGACATCTTTGAGCTTCTTCCGGAATTCCGGATACATGGTTTGCGCGCCGCCCTGAGCGGCCTCCAAGGGTAAGTTGTAGTACCGTGCGTAATCGTTAGCGAATGGGTTCTTACCCGGCAGATAGTGCGGAACGATCGAAGTATTCTCCAATCTTGGAGACTCGTTAATCGGCTCGCACGCGGGCGATGTGCGAGATGAATTTGCCTTTGGGTTCAGTTGCCAGACAGAACTCAGAACGAACGGTTCCGATAAATAGACGGGATCTTCAAAATAGGTCAACATCGAGAGGAGATCTCCGTGGCGAACGATATATTGCGTCATTGTTGCCCGATCGCTATGTTGCAGTCCGTTGATCCGCAAGACACTCCACTTGATATGCGTGGTCCGAATGACCAGTGTGTCACCTTCCCAGGTACCGGTCGCGAACCCGCTATAAGGATGAAATGCATTGACTGAGGGATGCGGTCGTCCATCCATCCAAACCGTAACGATGTCCTTGTCGATCCATGCGCCCATATTCCAGGCAACGATCCTGCCGGTTACCGGATCGGTATCACTCCAGACGTTCAGCGCGAATGGTCCCGTCGACACGTAGCGAGGCGAGTAATACTGGCACTGCCGTTCCGGCTCCGACCATTGAGCGGCGGAGAAACTTAACCCGACCGCCCGGCCTTCGTCGTTAATAGGTATGCCCGTAAAGTCGCCGATGTCGGAACCACCGGCGTTCTCCTGGCCGTACTGCCCTCGGACGAAGCCCCAAACTCCGGAAAGATCGATCTGAGCGAATGCCGGAGCACTGGTTAACAGCGTGCCGAGCAGCACGATGATACTCGTTATAGTGAATATCCTAAATTTGATCATCGCTCACCACCTTGACGAGCAGGGCGTCGGATCCCATTTCGATGCGTCCGGCTCTTTCTTGAAGTTGTAGGTCGTAATCCAGGTGCGATACAGGTATTCCGGGTCTTCGATTTGTTGCGTAATCATGATTCGTTGGGTGCCGCTGGGATCCGTGAACAAGTCCCAGAACTCGGTCATGCGAACGTTTGCACTGTACGGAATTCCATTCTTTCGGAAGTAGCCGGGGCGGACATGCGTTGTGCTCACTTTTAAGTTTCCCGATTTTTTTGCCGGCGCGGTTCCGGTCAACTCCCACGTCGCGATTGAATCCCCCTGCCACGCTGCGGGCGCGGCTGATGGTTTCCAATTCCCGAAGTGAAAAACTCGCGTCTGCATTCCATAGTCGGTTTCGACCTTCAGCGTGTTGTCATCCTGCCAGGTGATGTGAAAGCGCGTTGGAGCTGCATTAATCGCCGGCGCGCCGTAAGACCGGCACTGTTCGCCGGCGGCCTCGTCTTTCGCCGGGTCCCACGCATCAGCAATTTTTTGCGCGGCTGCAGTGATTGGTACGGCGAGATAGTCTCCTTTGGCCGGCGTCACCATTCGTTCTCGCCAGTCCGGCGTGATGATGGTGACCCAATACCCCGTAGGGTCAATCGGCGCAGATGCCTTCGCGCTGGGTGCGTTCTGGGCGAATCCGCTCACACACACGCAAAGAGAAAGCAACACCGTCTTCATCAGCGCCCTTTCGCGGATAGACCTTTATAGACACTTGTCACGAACATCTCCGTCGTCCATGGGCCGGTATTCGCGCCGTATCGTGCGTTATAGCCGCGAGTAGGATTTGCTGCTTTAACCTGCTCCAGTGTCATACTCCTGTTGATCATGTCCTGAATGATGTCCGTGACAATCACAACCATGTCGCGATATTCCAGCAGATCGTGAGAATCAGATACTGGGCCGTGCCCTGGAATCACAAACGTCCTTTCGGACAGCCAGGGCTGCGGATATGGCGGTATCGTCAGTTCGAGTAACCGATTCAAAGCGTCGATGACGCCATGAATGCTGCCGCCCTTACCCGTATCGATGACGGGAAAACGCGTCGGGTCGAACAGGTCCCCAGCAACAATGACATTAGACCGGCGAAACAAGACAAAACTATCGCCATCGGTATGAGCCGCAGGCTGATGGAAGGTCTCAATGCCATCCCCGTTAAGGGACATTTTGTAAAACTTGGAGGTGTAGGTCTTCGTCGGCCACTCTGCAGAATCACCCGGGTTCATGCGCGACAGCACATTGTCGTGCGCCAGCAGGCTCGCCGCGCCATTGTTGCCAAGTACGTCCTCGCCGAACGCTGGGTTCCCGACTACGCCTGAGATGATCGACAGGCCCGCCCTGGACAAAGCGCTGTTGCCGCCGACATGGTCCGGGTCGGCACTGGTATCAATAATGTAGCGGATGGGTTTGTCCGAGATTTTCTTGATTGCCGCCAGGACCTTGTCGCTCGTTCCCGCTGAGCCCGTATCAACGAGAACAATTCCTGCTGGGCCGAGTTGCACACCGATGTTCCCACCGGCCCCGGCAATCATGTAAAAATTCGGCTGAACCTGGAGAACCTCGAGGTCACGGCTGTTGGGCTGTCGGTCTTGCGCCGAGGCGTACCTTACTCCCGCGGCTGAGCCGAGGACGGCCAGGGCCAACGCCCACGCTTCCAGCTTCCTCTTCCACGATTTCGAATACTTACGCGCCACTGCCGATGCTACCTCGGATGTATTTGAACACCTTCTTGCTATCGACGTTCTTGTCGACCAGGACGCCAAAAAAGGGACCCATCATTTCTTCCCAGGTCATGTCCCCGTAATAAACCGTTTGATTCGGATCGGGATTGAACCTGTTATTCGCCGAATTGTCATAGTGCGCGGTAGCGATCAGGTTGGTTCCCTTTGGGAGCTTGATCGGCTCGGCCAATTGGTATCCAAGCTGCCAATTGAAGTCGTAATGAGGAACGTTCAGCACGATTTGGGATCTGCCGTCGGCGTACTTGACCTGGTACGTCATATCTTTCCCGCGAAGGTGCATATGCGGCATCATCCAAACCAATTCGGCGTCCTCGAGAAAGTTCGCAACCATCGGCGGGCTCTCCCAATTCGGAGCATTGGGAGGAATCGCAAAAGAGACCGCATCCGTTTCCGAAGAGCCGGCCACTGTCACGAATTTGCGTTGTGGTGGTTCATGGGCTACGGTGAAGCCGATCTGTAGGTGGGCGTCAACTTGCTTGCCGTTGGGCGTGTAATGAAAGACGAACACAAAATCCGTACCCGCTGGTATGAGCTTTCCCGCATGAAGCTCACGGAAGTCGAGGATGGGCATGCCTGGAACGTAGCAGCCCATCATTTCGCCTCCCGCCGTCAACCGCGAAACCTTGTTGCGCGGGATGCTGGATCCTTTCGGTCGCGGAGCTTCCAGCCCGTTTTGATCGCGCGGCCTTTCGTCCCATACAGGTACGTTGTACTCCACGCCGGACGTATGAGGTTTCATCTGGAGGCAGATGTGGTGGGTTATCGAAAGATCACTGGGGTGGAATTCAATTGAGGTAATCCAGGTGTCCTTCGTGAATCCGCTCGGAATCGCGACCCACGTCCACTCTACCAGGCCATCGGCGGGAACGTGAAAGTCAGGGCCATCGACGATGACGTCAGGTTTAATCTGCCAGCCGTCATCCGGCCACCGAACCAACGGCGGTGCATCCTTCGCTTCACCCTCCTGTGCTCCGCCATCGACCCACTTCACCAACGTCTCAATCTCGGATTGCTTCAAGCTGCGGTCGTTGGCGAAATGTCCATACTGCGGATCAGCGAACCACGGCGGCATTTTGCGGGACAGGACTGCCGCTTTCATAGCTTTCGCCCAGGGACGCGTGCTTTGATACGTCAAAAACGACATCGGCCCGATCTGGCCAGGCCGATGACAGGTTTGGCAGTTCTTCTGAAGAATCGGCAGGACCTCTTTATTAAAGGTGACGGGCGTGGTCGTCTGCCCGGGCGAGAAGGTTGCTTTTCCTATTAATGCAATAGCCGTCAATGCAATAGCCGTCAGAAATCGCATCGTTACCTCCAAAGGCGCCAACGCCAAACGGTTAAAACACGTATTTGAGCGCCAATTGTACGATTCTTCCCCCGCTTCCCGTTAAGGTGGCTGAACCGGTTGTCGAATAGGCGGAAGTAATATTCCCGAACAGACCGTTCGTCAGCACCATGTTCGGAGGTGCAAAGCGAACGCTGTTGGTTAGGTTGAACGCTTCCGCCCGGATCTGGAGCGTCTGACCTTCTAGAATCCTGAAGTCCCTGTAAATGGATTGATCCCACTCCCAGAATTTAGGTCCGCGGATGGTGCCGAATGCCATATTTCCGTACGTACCAGGAGCCGGATTTGCAAACGCGGCCCTGTTCAGCCAGCTAACACATGATGCGGTCGAACACGACTGAGCTTTGTTGGGCGCATACACATTCAAAAGAACCTGATTCGGCCGCTGAACGTAATTGTAGCTCCCGCTGGAAGCAAAAAAGCCGTTCAAGGCCGCATCGAAACCCACGTTTGGAGTGAGAGGAACGCCGGTGCGTACGGTGAATATCGTCCCGAAATGCCACCCGCCCAAGATCCCGTTCTTCCAAGCACGCGAAAATGCCGGCGTGCTCGTCACGAGCGTGGCGTTAGCCACATGCCGGACGTCTATCGCCGAGGCGGTGCAATCGCCGTAATCCAGATACCGGTTCTGAGGGCCATTGTTCTGATAGGGAGCATGCTCATAGGTCGAGCCGATATTCGCGACTCCAATCCACGGCATCCCAATGCAGTGCGACCAGGTGTAGTTGCCTGAGAGGCTCGTGTTTCCTTTTCGATACGTCGCACTCAGCAGAAGACCGTGGTAGCTTTGCGTACCGCTGGGATCAAACGAAGTCAAGCTCCCGAAAATGCTTCCGACGCCCGCCGGATTCGTCAGTTGCAGCAGCCGCCGCTGCTCCACGTTCGAGAGTTGGCTACAAGGGCCGGGCGCGGTCAGCCCATATTGTCCAGCCGCACAGGTCCCGGGGACGTATAGAGCCGGATTCAACTCGAGAGCATCCCACAGGTGGATCAGGTGGGTACCCATGTAGCTCGCCGATGCGAACACGCTGGGCGTCACTTGCCGCTGGACGGACAGACTCCACGTTTGTTGTTGTGTGTTCGGTTGATTCGGCTGGTAAGGATAGAATCCTTGATATGGTGGAAATGTAGGAAAAGGAGCGCCCTTGCTGTAGATATATGGGAACGGATTTCCGCCTGGAACATTCGCATAAGGATCGCTGAAATTTAATGGCCCATTCAGACTGAGCCCCGTCACAAACGGCGCCTGTCCGGGGGCATTCTGGAACGGAAAAGACTGGAGGACATCATAGGCGATTCCTCCGTTGGCCCGGATCGCCGTTTTTCCATCGCCAAAAGGGTCGAAAGCAAAGCCGATGCGCGGCTCAAATTGAGTCCAGATCGGGCGTATACCAGAACGGCCCTCAAACTCTGGGTCGCCAGGAAACGTGAAGCCCGGCGGCGCGCTGGGAATAACTTTGCTGCGAGTGTTTGCATAGAACCGGGAGAGGCTGAAGTTTTGGGCCGTGCCGTTCATGAATTGCAACGGCAAGTAGGGATTCCACCGGAGACCATAGCTCAAAGTGAGACGGGAATTGACCTTCCAGACATCGGACCCGTACAGATTAAAGAAGCTTTGGATGTTGTTGTTGGGGTTCTGGCTGATCTGATGAAGATTGGCCACTGTTCCGGTCAAAAAGTCGGCCATGGGCGATCCGGTTCCACCCGCGGCTACGCTCAGGGTCCCGAAAGTGAAGACACCGGGAATCCAGGCGTCGCCATCCTCGACCTGAACCAAGTGCATCAGGTGGCCGCCGAACGAAATCTGGTGCCGCCCGCGGACCCAATTCACGTCCTCGTTGAGCCCGAAGTTCGTGAAGTGCAGAAACACCATGTTGACGGAGGCGGGAGAGCCAACTGAGAAATCGCCTGGCACAACAAGCGACACCATGCCTGGAAGGCAGGCGTGGCCTGGTCCGGGGCAATTCGTAAAACGCTGGATACCAAGACTGGGAAGGCCTGCAACTTGGGGTGCCGCCGGCCCGGGGTTCAAGAACGGTTTGTACTGATTTGTCACGCCCATGCGATTGGCGAAAACGCGGAAGGAGTTGACCACCGCCGGACTGATGACATAGGTGTGGCCAAAAGCCAACGATTGCGCCGTGTCGTCATTACCGGTCCCCGTAGTTGTCAGCAGATTTTGAGGCTGGATCGCATAGGGGGGAACCGCCTCGTTGCGGCTGATCAAATAACGCGCGAATAGAGCCTGTTTATCGGTAAGCTGATAATCAATCCGTGCGGGAGCCTGCAATTGGTTCTCCCTCAATGGATTTCCGGTTAGCACCAGACCGCACGCATTCAGAGGCTTCGGTAACAGGGCGGTCAACGCTGCAGCCGAAGGGTTAATCGGCCTGGTGAGTTGATTCGTAGGGCTGAGTACCGTTGGAGAAATACGGGCCGCCTCTGGACATCTGTTTGCAATGTAGGCTGAAAAATCGCCGTGGAGCATTGCGGCGGTGGGCACATATGAGACTGTATTACTCGGCGTTTGGCGGATCGTCGTGCCTTGATAGCCGACAAAGAAGAACAATTTGTCTTTCTTGATAGGGCCGCCGAGCACGCCTCCGAACTGGTTGCGCTTGAGGTGGTCGTTGGCGGCCGCGAAAAAGTCGCGTCCATTCAGGTTGCCATTGCGGAAAAACTCGAAAACGTCTCCATGAAACGAATTGGTGCCGGATTTGGTCACGGCGTTCACTGCAGCGGAGGAGCGCCCACCCTCCGAAGCGTTTTGCGTGCTCATGCTCAGCCGGAATTCCTGGAGCGCATCCGGAAACGGAAGCGGCATGTTCTGGCCAAACCATGTATCCAGATGAGACGCCCCGTCCAGGGTGTACTGGACACTGAAGGAGGTGCCACCGGCGACCGAGATTTGAGTTCCGCCGTTTATCGTGTACCTGGGTGAGACGTTCTGGACTACGGCCGCACCGCCTAACGAGATCAGGTCTGTCGGTTGCCGGCCGTTGAGCGGAAGGTCCAGGATCCGCTGTGTATTCTCAACCAATGTTCCGACTCCGATGTTACGCGTTTCGATCTGCGCGACATCTGACTGGACCTCGACGTTCTGCGCCACTTGACCCACTTCCATCTTCACATCGACGACGGGGCTGCTGCCGACCTGCAGCACAATGCCGGTCTGTGCGAAGGTCCGAAAGCCCGGTAATGCAGCTTCGAGTCGGTACGGTCCCAGCGGCAGACTCGGCAGCACGTAGAAGCCAGTCTCATTCGTGACCGTCATTCTTGAAATGCCCGTGTCGGTTTGTGTGGCCGTCACTTGCACGCCAGGCAACACAGCGGCGCTGGCGTCTCTTGCCGTACCGCTGATCTGAGCAGTCGCCTGCGCCCATACTATCGCGGGTACGCTCAAATAAAGAATGCATGCTACAGTCAGTGCGGTAACTCGCTCTCGCCACATTCGCCCTCCAGAA
Source organism: Acidobacteria bacterium 13_1_20CM_2_55_15 (assembly GCA_001920875.1). GTDB lineage: Bacteria > Acidobacteriota > Terriglobia > 20CM-2-55-15 > 20CM-2-55-15 > 20CM-2-55-15. The sequence goes on along the minus strand of MNKP01000151.1, from coordinate 15,393 downwards.
AATGCTTCGCTGTTGGCAGTACTTTTACGCAATTGTACATGTGATGTGAGATATATATTCGGTGATCTCCCACATTGGGTTGGCTGTTGTCTCAACCCACAGAAGGCGAGTGGAGCCCGGCGGATGGCTGATTCAACGGCGCCGAGGTCCGTGGTGTCGACGAACTCCACGTCGAGCCCCCAGATTACGGATAGGATGTTGCATTTCGGAATTCCTCCTATTTTCGGAATTCGATCCAGTCCTTTTTGTCGCGCAGCGACTTCTGTTCAAAGTCCGTCTTGAAGCGATCCTCGCAGGCGAATCCGGGAATGTATTGCCAGTCTGGAGTCAGTTTGTAGACTTTCTTTGCTGTCCAGGGCTTCGTAAACGCCTTGGGGTCTTCGAACCGGAACTCGATCTCCAAGGTGTTATGGTCCACGCGCCGGAACCGCTCCACCACGTGCAGCGCCTCGCTATGCGGCGTCCCGGCGTCGTCGATCCACGTCACCTCATCAAGCGCCACGGTATCCACCACGAGCGTGTCTCCGTCCCAGTGGCCGACCGAATGACCCATGGCCGTTGTGGGGTATCCTTCGGGATGACCTCGCCCGTCCGTGTAGATATAGCGCGGCACGGGATTCTGGAGCGACTGGAAGAACATATAGATCCGCCCCGGCACTTGCACGAGTTCGAACGGAGGGGGCATGGTATAAACGCGGGGCACCCCTTCCGGCAGGCAATACATCTCGGGATCCATCCCATTCAAGCCGGACTGGCCAGGGTTCGTGACGCCTTGCCGGTTGGCCTTGTAAACCTCTAACGCCCACGGCTGGAGCGGAGCGTCTTCCGCGCTGAACCGGCCCTGGAGCCTTCCCGGCGATTGGATCCATATCCCCGAGAGGTCCGGCGTGTTTCGGGCCACTTCCGGCCGCGCCGAAGTCTGCGCCCAAAGAGCGGGCGACAAAGAGAGCGCCACCGCTACCGTGAGAATCCAAGCCGTCCAACGATTTTGCATTTGAACCCCTTTCCCGGATGGAGCCGTGGTCCCGGCTCGTACCAGCTATTTTTTGAACTCGATCCAATCTTTTTTGTCGCGCAGCGACTTTTGCGCAAAGTCCGTCTTGAAGCGGTCATCACAGGTGATCCCGGGAATGTATTCCCAATCTTTATTCAGTTTGTAGACCTTCTTCCCCGTCCATGGCTTCGTATACGCCTTGGGGTCTTCGAATCTGAACTCGATTTCCAGCGTATCCGGGGTGACGCGGCGGAGGCGCTCCACCACGTGCAGCGCATCACTATGCGGGGTTCCGATTCCGTCCAACCAGGTATCCTCGTCTATGCTGGTCGTGTCCACGACGAGCGTGTCGCCTTCCCAGCGGCCAATGGAGTGCCCCATGAATGTGGTGGGAAATCCCTCGGGATGACCTTGCCCGTCGGTGTAGATGTAGCGCGGTGAAGGATTCGACTGAGTGTGGAAAACCATATAGATCCGCCCCGGAGTCTGCACAATCTCGATCGGAAAGGGCGATGTATAAACGCGGGGTACCCCGCTCTGGAGGCAGTACATCGTGGGATCCAGCCCATTCGAACCGTTTCTGTTGGGGTCTGTGGCGCCCCCCCGATTGGCCTTGTAAATCTCCAGGGCCCACGGCTGAAGCGGAGCGTCGTCCGCGCTGAACCGGCGGGTCAGCTTTCCCGGCTCCTGGATCCACATCCCCGAAAGGTCGGGCGTGTTTTTGGCCGCTTCCGGGCGCGCCGGAGTCTGCGCCCATAGAAGGGGCGAAAAAGAGACCGCCGCCACCACTGTAAGCATCAAAGTCAGCAAACGATTTTGCATTTTGAACCCCTTTTCCGGACAGTGCGCCGGCCATCTGCCAGGCTCGCGCGGTATGGATTCCGGTTAGTTTCGAGCCAAAGGGAAAATACAGAGAATTGCCTCCGCAGGCGCGCCTCCCTTCGCATTCCGGAAGCGTAGTCTCTACGCCGTGGAGGGAATTGATCGCACCTCGGGAATGGCTACGGAGAAACTTCCCGACCGGAACGCCGGCGGGGACTTCCTACTGCGCCGCGGCTCCCTCGATCCACTCTTGCCCGCTCGGGCTCACGATTTTACGAATGCGAAGCATCTTTTGGCCGTCTTTGCGAGGCCCCCCCGTAATGGTGATCGAGTCGCCGACCTTCAAGGCATTCGCTCTCCAGCCGGAGTTGTACCACCGGGACGGCGGTGCGCCCGACTCGGCAACCCATACCGCCAGGTTGCCCGCCGCGTCCTTCACTTCGAAATACAGATGGGGATGGGGACTGACAAATCTGAATTCCGTTACGGTTCCCTGAAGTGTGATCAGTTTGTCCGTCTCGTACTGCGTCGCCGCGTGATGCGCGAGGACCAGGACGGGCGCCATCAGCAGGCCGATCACTACCGACAAAACGGCTAATCGTCCGTTTTTCATCTTGACCCCCCTTTTGTGGAAATTCTCGATGGATGCAGATTATATACAAGCCGTCCCGCCCGTCAACGAGAACGTCTTTCCCTCTTTACCTTCGAAAATCTGTACGTGGCAGCTTCGGACGTCGCTTGACAGGAGACGAGAGTGTTCCAATAATCGCTTTTACAAATAACCATTATGAAGAAGGCACGCCCAGTACGGGCAGCCTACAGCTCGTGGCCATTGGCAGGAGGAGGCGTATGAAGTATCCAAAATATTTGCTCGCGTTCACGGTTTGCAATGTGGTGCTCGCCGGTTCAGCGGCTACACCGTACGTCATTGGCTCCCAAGATACAACCGGGCAACGGTCGCCAATGGCGGAAGAAGTCTTCAAGAACGTGCAAATCTTGAAGGGCATTCCCGTCGATCAGTTCATGAGCACGATGGGTTTTTTTTCCGCATCGCTCGGGTTGAACTGCACCGACTGTCACGTCGAGGAAAGTGCCAGCAACTGGACGCGATACGCCGACGATAACGCCCGGAAGCAGATGGCCCGCAGAATGATGCTGATGGTGAACTCCATCAACAAGACGAACTTCGCCGGCCGCCAGGTCGTTACTTGCAACACGTGCCATCGCGGCAATCCGCGTCCGAATGTCATGCCGAGCCTGGACCTGCTTTACAGCAGCGTGTCGGGGGACGAGCCGGGCGATCCCATCCAGCAGGCATCCGGGCAGCCGCCGGCCGATCAGATTCTCGATCGGTACCTGCAGGCACTCGGCGGACTGCAGCGCGTGGCGGCCCTCACCAGCGTTACAGCCAAGGGCAACTACATGGCGTACGACGATGTCGAAAAGAGCCCACTGGAGATGTATGCCAGGGCACCCGGCCACCGCATGATCATTTCACACTCGCATTCGGGCGACATCACCTGGACCTTCGATGGACGTTCCGCCTGGATTGCCGCACCGGCGACCGACAAGCCGGTGCCGGTGCTCGACATCACAGGCCAGGATCTCGATGGCGTCAAACTGGAGTCCGAGGTGTCCTTTCCTGCGCGCATCAAGCAGGCGTTGACCAACTGGCGTACCGGCTTCCCAACGCTCATCAACGGTCGGGAAACGAACATCGTCCAGGGGACGACCGCGAATGGCGGAACCGCCACGTTGTGCTTCGACGTGGAAACCGGGCTGCTCGTCCGGCTCGTGAGGTTTTCCAATTCGCCCGTCGGCCGCCTTGTGACGCGCGTGGACTACAGCGACTATCGTGAGGTGGCGGGCGTGAAGATGCCGTTCAAGTGGACTGTGACCTGGCTGGATGGCCGATCGACTTACGAACTTATGTCCGTGCAGCCGAATGTCGCCATCGACACCTCCCGCTTCGCCAAGCCGGCGCCATCACGCCAGTAGGATTGGCAAAAAGCCGGTTATATTTCGCCGCGCGCCCGGCCGCGCGCCCAGCCTGTATCCGCGGCTGGTTTACATACGAGAACCTTAAAAGTTGGATTGAGTCTGGTACGTGGCCGTCAGCCGTCGTCTCCAGAGTACCGGCCACAATTTCCCCAGGCCACAGCCGCAATTTCCCCAGGTGGTAATCCAGTTCCCGCATTAACCTATTGAAAATGCATTTAGCGCGGATTGGCTATAAGTCTGCTAGCGTTACCCAACTCCTGATTTAGGAGGAGCCGCGATCTGTGCCGCAGGCCGGCCAAGTGAACACGCAATTTGGAGTGTATAAGAACCTTTGCTGTGGTGCAGAGATTGTGATCACCAAAGGTGCAATCTTTCCTGATTGTCCAAACCATCTCCAGCTCACCACCATCTGGAAGCCCGTGGATTTTGAAATGACCCTGACGAAGAAGGTGATCCAAAAGAAGGAGGAATCCGAGCCTGCCGCTTGAATCCGTCCTTCGACTGCCGATTGAATTGAGTAGCGGGGTATGAAACAAGCGAGTTTGCTGTTAATTCTTGTCCTGTTGGGTACGAGTCTGTTCGCGCAGATACCGACAGGTAGTATCACGGCCACTGTCAGGGATGAGCAGGGTGGTGTGCTGCCGGGAGTCATGGCAACTCTTCAAGGCGTGGATGCAACGCGAACGACCATCAGCACCGAGACCGGTGAATTCCGGTTTTACAACCTGCCTCCGGGAGCTTACAACTTGACGCTTTCGCTCCCGGGTTTCGCGATGCTGGTTCGCCAGAACGTGATTGTCGAGGTCGGCAAGAACGTCGACCTCCCGATGACGATGAAGGTCGCCGGGATTGCCGAAACCATCAGTGTGACGGAAGCCAGTCCGACCATCGACATAAAGCAGGTCGGCACCGCAACAAACTTCACCGCTATCGAACTTCAAAGCATCCCGACGTCGCGCGACCCGTGGGCACTAATGCGGGTAATACCCGGCGTGCTTGTCGATCGAGCCAACATCGGGGGCAACGAAAGCGGGCAGCAGTCGAGCTTCACGTCGAAAGCCACGCGTAATCAGGACGCAGTTTGGACGCTGGATGGCGTTGTCATCACCGACATGTCGGCGACGGGCGCTTCGCCGGCTTACTACAATTACGACAACTTTGAAGAGATCCAGGTCGCCACATCGGGCCAGGACATCAAGCAGCCCACGGGCGGCGTGGGTTTGAACTTGATCATCAAGCGCGGCACAAATCAATTCCACGGTCAGGCACGCGGTTACTTCGATAATGAGTCCATGGAATCCGATAATGTTCCCAGCGAATTGGCGGCCAAAGGCGTAACGCACGCCATGACCGATCATAACAAGCAGATTTCGGACTATGGCGCTGAAATCGGCGGGCCGATCTGGAAGGATCACGCCTGGTTTTACGGCTCTTACTCGATCCAGGACATTCGCTTAGTCCGGAGAGCAGGGGCGCTGATTGACCGGACGCAGCTCAAGAACCCGACCGTGAAGGTGAACTGGCAGGCCACCCAGAAGGACATGCTCAGCTTCCTGTATTTCGACGGTTTCAAGATCAAGAACGGCCGGAGTCCCGCCACGGCGGGCATCTTGTTCGACGCGGTGACGGCGACTTACCATCAAGACAACGCTTACACGGATTTCCCCCTGCATGGCCTGTGGAAAATCGCTGACGATCACGTATTCGGACCCAAAATGATGGTGACGGGACGTTTTGCCTATTACAACACTGGATTCGTCCTCGACCCGATCGGCGGTTTGAATATGCAGGCAGGGCGAAGCTTCACGACGGTGCAATCGTTTGGCTCGATCAACCAACGGTATTTCACACGGCCGCAGAAGACCGCCACGATCGATGCGGACACGTTCTTCAACGCAATGGGCGCTTCACATGACTTGAAATATGGATGGGGTTTCCGCAGGGCGGACTCAACCGCGCGAGATCTGTATCCCGGAAACATGATTTTGGCTATCGAGAACTCCCCGACTGATTTTCAGGCCCGGATATATCGCGAAGGCTTCGGCGCCAATCGGGCCAGTTATCTCGATTTCTATGCGGGTGACACGATCACGCGCGGCCGGCTGACGATCTCCGCCGGTATTCGCTATGACCATCAGTGGGGCAAGGCGCTGCCGAGCAAGACTCAAGCGAATAAGGCGTTTCCGAATTTGGTGCCTGGTCTGGTGTTCCCTGGATATGACGCGCCGTTCAAGTGGAACAATGTCTCGCCGCGCGCGGGCATTACTTACGCGCTCGATCAAAGCCGAAGAACCGTCATGCGCGCAGGCTACGCGCGATATGCCGGCCAGCTGGACACCGACGACACCGTCGGAACTCTCAACCCCAGCTCCAGTGCCGGATACGCCACTTACCGCTGGGTCCCTCGAGCAGGTGACCATTTTGTGCACCCTGACGAAGTTCTGACCGGTCAGCTCATCACCGCAGGAAACGGATTCAATCCGGCTAACCCAACCTCGGTGGCATCGGCGAACCAGCTCGATCCGAACCTGAAAGCTCCAATCACACAAAGCGTTGTCATTGGCGCCGACCGCGAACTGGCGCCGAATCTCGTCGTGCAGGTGAACTACAGCTACTCGCGAACATCGCGGCTGTTCGGTAATGGCCCCGGCCTTATCCAGCCGCGAGTCGGCGTGAAGCCCGGTCCGAATGGCGACTACCTGCCGGGTGCAGGTTTTTCAGGTACTCTCCCTAATGGGCAACCCTACAATGTTCGGACTTTCATTCCAGATCCAGCAAAGGTAGCGGCGGGTGGAAATGGATTCAGGACCCAGAACATCCCTGGCTACTCTACGGACTATCAGGGCCTCGAACTGGGGCTCATCAAACGCTTGTCCAACAAGTTCATGACTCACATCGGATTTGGATGGAACAATTCGCAAGAACACTTCTCTTCGAAAGATGGCATGTACGACGCGAACGGCAATCCCACGCCAACCGACCAAGAGCCACTCAAGAACAGCGGCCAGTTTGTACGGCGGAGTAGCGGCAGCGGAGCCGGCGCCATCTACGTCAACGGGAAGTGGCAGTTCAATGCCAGCGGCCTATATCAGGCGCCGTACGGCATTGAGTTAAGCGCAAACGTTTTTGGGCGGCAGGGATATCCCTTCCCTCTGTACCGGCAGGGGACGACGGCTACTCTGAACGCCGACACCAACCTCAGGGTTCTCGTGGCCCCGGCCATGGACTACTTACGATACCCGAGTCTCTGGAACACCGATTTCCGGGCATCGAGGCAATTCAAGATAACGGAGACGGTAACCATCCGCGGCATTTTTGACGTGTTCAACATATTCAACGGCAACACTGCCCTGGTACGGGTTAGCAACATCGGAGCGACGAACTTCAATGCGCTAGCGCAGAACCTGAGCCCCCGCATCGCGCGTGTCGGCGTCGTCATCGGCTTTTAAGAGAATGAGGGAGAGCGAGGCGAAAATTCCCCTCCTTCGTGACTAGAGTGCCCAGCATCTTAGCCCTCGCGGAAAACACTTGCGGTGCGCTTCGCGGAAGGCTTGCATCAGCGATTTAGAACCGCTTTCCGGTTTCTCTGCTTCGAGCGGGACTCTTGGGCGAGTACTGAAACCGCGCGGCCACAGCGGTGTAAGCGGCGCTCCATTTTTGAAGCCGAGTGACCACCTCAGGATTTACGTTGGCTGCCGTGAACAACGGTGTGGCATCCCAGACATTGGGACCGGAAATATCGCCGTAATTTGCCGGGAGAGCGTAGTTGTTGTCCGTCAATCCCACGGTGAAATACCGGCCTAGAGGATACTGAAGGTTCTTGTCCAGCCATGCCGAGAGCAGCGACTCCGTAATGGCGCGCCTCACTTCGCGGGAAAGCGCTTCAAACATCGGCGCCCACGCTTCATTTACCATGATGGTCGGATTCACACTCTGATCGGGACGCCAGCCTTGCGCCCGGTCCTCCGGTCCTATGCGTGGATCGGTAGACTGCATCGCCTTGATCAACGTCACCAGCAGCCGCGCCGGTTCCGGTCTCCGGCTTTCTCGATACAGATCCTGGAAACCGCCGATGAGGTATAGCCAGTCAACAGGGGAGCGGTCCCGATGCCGGTGATTGCCGCTGTTGAGGAGCACCTGCAGTTGATACCAAGACGCGTTGAAGTACTCGTTCGTCAATGCACTCCCGCCCATGCCCGAAGGTCCATCCGGAATGTTGACGGCCGAGGGCGCTGTCGCCGCCGGAATCGCATTGAACCAGGTCCGCGATTCGCCGGTAGATCCGAACAACTCCCGCCCCCGTCCTTCAAGGCCAAATTCTTGAGTGATCTCCCAGGTCTTCATGAGCTGCCAAAGCTGAGTTGAATACGCTTTATTAGCCAAATCAGGCGACCACTCGACGGGTGCGCGTTCCACATACGGTTTGAGCAATGCGCGCCTTGCGTTCGTCCACTTCTCGAAGTAGGCGATGATGCGGCCCGACGAGATAAGCTTCGACAGATCCGGCGACGCCAGGATGCCCCGCAACGACTGCCTGGACGCGCGAGGCGCTCTCCGGCCACCACTCGAAGCGTAATCAGTCGAGCCGTACAATTCGGAGAATTCGCTATTTTCGAAAGCCGGGCCCCAGGCGTCCAGAGGATGCACTCGCGGCAGCCAATGGTTCCAGTCCGGCAGTTGTAAGGAGATGGGAATTTCGCGTGGATTCAAGTTTCCATCCGGCCGAAACACATCAGGTGTGATTGCCGCAACGATCGCACTCTCTGGTGCGTTCCCGATATCCGGCTGCCTGGCCAAATCACCCTTCGGCCGGAAGACGAATGGAAGCGTTGCGGTGTCGCTGTCGAGCACCCATGAAAGCCCTGCTCCAGCTGCCCAGTTGGCAACCGGTTGAGCATCCAATCCGGGACCCGGCTGATAAGGCGGATTCCATGGACGCCCCGGGCTTGGAACGGGCAGGGAGCGAATGTAGCTTGCGATCTGCTGACCCTGCAAAGTCGAAAGGCCATGAAACCTGGACCTGGCAACGATCGACGCGTTCGAGTATCCGAAGTATTTGAGATCCCGGCCATCGTAAGCATGGCAGTCGGAACAGTGGGCGCGAATGCGCGGGGCATTCTGCAGTCCACTTGCTGTCAGTGTGGCGCTCTGCCAGAGCTGCCGGCCGGCCAGTAAGGAAGCGGAATCGCGAAACGGCGGCGTCCAAGTGTTGGGATCCTCTTCCTTGAACGCGTCGGGTTTTAACACCTTGATTGAATCACTGGTCAGGAAATTGAATGCCAGTACTCGAAACCCGCTCGCCAACCCATCGGTGCGGTCGAACCGGAACCGTATGATATTGGTGCCCCCGACGACGGCTCCCTCCTTGAGAGGCAGAGTGACCTTCAGCGTGGGAAAACCTCCGCCAATTCCTCCATAGCTTTTGCCAGGCTCCGCGACCGAGACGGTATCGTTATTCAAAGACACCCAGTTGCCCTCGTTGATTTCGACGCTCACCATGCCGGCGTAACTCAAACCATGGATTTCGATCCAAAGGGACCGAACCTGGCGCGCCAAGGGAGTTGGGATTTCAACAGTAACGCTCGACGTCGTGCCGTTCTCGCCTACAACTTCGACCGGGAGAGTTACCGGCGTGCCGGCCTGTGCGGCGGCTGCGGGTAAGGCAGAAAGAACAATGATTGTGAGAATCACGGTAAAGTGCATGTTTCCGGCCATCTCAGAATATCCTGTCAACGCAGCGGGTAGCCTTGCTGCCCGGGAAGCTTTCCATCGATTTGGAGGACCTTCAAATTCCTTGGGACAGCGCCGGAATCCATGAAAGCCATAGAGCCGGACAGCGACGAAAGCAGGCTGAGCGCCATATCGTTAGAGTAAACAATTTTGGGCCCAGAGGCTGTTTCAGCGCGAAAGACTTTTCCGATCCAGTACTGGCGGAACTGGGCTTCGTTCATGTCGCAGACTTTGCGAAGCACCACGTCTCGTTCCCGGGCAACAGGCGCACGCAGCAACAATGTGACTCGCAAGTTTCCCGGCCAATATTGCTTGTCGCCGAGCACCAGTCTTCGGACGTCATCGAAGCTCAAGTTTCCTATCGGCACGTCCGCATTAACAACAACGGCGATGTCGCCCCCGGATGTCCCCTGAGCCTCGAGGAGCAGCCCGCAACATGCCGTCAGTAATCCCATCATTATTACGAAGCGGATAAAACGCCTCATTTTCTGAACAGTCTAGAAAGTGAAACTGGTTTGAATAAATGCACTGTTGACTCGTGTCGAGTCCGGCGGCCGCCGGAAATTTCGATACTCGAATTTCAGGGCGGCGAACTCCGTCAGATCGTAACGTATGCCGATGGTCGAGCCGCTCAGGCTCGGCACCGTGCGAAACGGCACATCCGATTTCGGTATATGAATATATTCGTAACGATAGTACGGCTTCCAGACTCGGTTCGCCACGGGCAAGCGATACGCCGACTGGATATAAAAAGCCTGGCTATGGGATACCGGCAGGAGACCCGCAAGATCCCGGTGTGTGACATTGGCGATTTCCGCTATGACTTCCGGCGTCTCGCGGGTCCACACAAGATGTCCTGACGTAATCCATTCTCTGAAGTTCTGTCCCGGCGACAAGTCGATACGATCCTGATATACAGATCCTCCAAATTGCAATCCACGAGCATGGCTTGGTCTGGCCGAGAGATTGGCAAGCCAGGCTTTCGTGTTATTTGTGGGGCCGAAGTCCGCCGGCCGGCTCAGGATCGGCCCGCGGCTATTCCCAACGCCGGCATTGTAGTTCAGGTTCAACCCGCGGGCCGGCATCGTACCTTCAATTTGAGCGCCGACGAAATGAATCGGAATAAACTGGCCGCCAAACTGCACCATTTCCGGACGGCTGACAGTCGTCTGGAGCCATTGGCCATGATGGTAGGTGGTATTCCACCAATTGATGGGTGTGTGATAGCGGCCGAAGGATACTTTGAACGCATCGCTCTGATCGAAACGGACGATGGCACGCTCCACTTCGGGATTGAAGCCCGGGGCACCCCCCAATCCGGCGTCGCGGCGGGCGCTCAGCGTTATTTCGCTGAAGAAGTTTACTTTCGGGGCAAGCGCCGACACCAAATGCAGCGTGAACTGCCCCTCGCTGAATCCACTGTGTGTTCCCTTTTGGTCCGATCCCGAAAAGTCGATATCCGAAAAACCTCGCAGTTCCAGTGAAGGATATTGAGGCAGAGCCGCAGCGGCCGGTAAGGCGGCTTGTTGCGGGTCGCTTCCGTTGTGGGAACCTGCATTGAGGGAGGCCGGCGCCGGAGGGGCGGGGGCCGGAGGAACCGGCGGCCTGCGTTCCGCTTCGAGCTCTTGGACGCGCTTTTCGAGAGCTTCAATTCGTGCCAACAATTCCTGGACTGAAGTTTCACCAGTTTGAAGGATCAGGCACAGCAACAAACTCGATTTCCACATCACAGCCTCCTCAATGCCTCGCAGCCGCCCGGCCCAGACGTTTTAGTGGAACGACCAAAGATGCCGGTCCACCGGTTGCGTTGGCAAATGTCGTGTGAATCTCAGGAAAGACTCATCCGGACAAGCAAATCGCGAAATCTAGTATCTCCTCGCAGGCGGTCAAACCAGGGGGCGACTTTCAGAAGCACGAGCGGGAAGTCGTGCTCATCGTAAGCGCGCTTCAGCGCTTCCAATGCCTTATCATTCTCACCGAGCCCGGCGTGAATCAGTGCAATACTGACTGAAGAGACATACTGCCGGCGGGAGAGCTTCCCCAGGTCGTCCAGCGCCTTCCGCGCGTTGGGCGCGTCGCGTGAAAGCCCATAGGTATATCCAAGATGACCGAGCAGAACCGGGCTGTCTTCGGAAAGGGAAAACGCTTTGCGGAGTTCGGCAATCGCCTCCGGATACACGCCACGCTGCTGTTCCGCGACCCCGAGCCCCCAGTGGGCGGACACATAGTTCTCGTCGATCTCGAGCGTCTTCTTAAACTGTTCGGCTGCCTCTTCTTTTTTCCCTGCGTAGAGCAGGTACCATCCCAGGTCCGCGTTGATGATGGGTGACAGAGGGTCCAAAATCAGGGCGCGCTGAACTGTGGCGATCGCCTCCGGAAGGCGTCCCATCGCGGCCAGGTACATGCCGTACTGGTTATATGCCAACGCGGAATTCGGAGCCAGTTGAATGGCCCGATTGAATTCCTTTTCGGCTCCTGCCCAGTCCCAGTCGAGCAGGAGTTTGATATTGCCCAGCGCGATATGAGCTTCGGCGAGGGAATCGTCGATCTGAAGCGCCTTTAAAGCGACGGTCTTTGCTTCCGCGATGGCTTCCACCCAATAGCTGCCAAGAGAGAGATTTGAGTCCGCCAGCCCCGCGTAGGCAAGGGCGTAATTGGAATCTTTATTGGTGGCCTGCTGGAAATAGTCGATGGCTTTCTTGAAACCCTCGATTGTTCCCTTGTTCCAGTTGTAGCGGCCGCGCAGATAGAGTTGATAGGCTTCGCTGTTTTGCGTGAAACGCTTCGTGACGCGCTTCAAATCCTCGCCGGTCAATGTGGACTGCAGCTTTGCCGATATTTCACTCGCGATGTTCTCTTGAACTGCAAAAATATCCGCAAGCTCGCGATTGTATTGCTGACCCCAGAGCTGCGATCCGCTGTTCACATCGACCAATTCAGCCTGTACGAGCAAATTGTTTCCTCTTTGCGCAACGCGACCCGTGAGCACGGCGCGAACACCAAGCTCCGTACCGGCCTTTCGGGGATCCGCATCCTTGGCCTTATAACGAAACACGAGGCTGCGTGCGGTAACCCGCAATTTAGGTAGTTGAGAAAGGCTGTTGATGATGCTTTCGGTGATGCCGTCGGAGAGATATTCCCCGTCCGGATACGCCGCGTCATGCGCAAAAGGCAGAATGGCGATCGAGTCCAATGGCGCGCTCTTGTTCGGACCGAGCAAGCCGGCAACAATGATCAAAAGAAGAAGAAGAACGAGGCCGGCGCCCCCAAAGAGCACCGTGCGTCTGGCCTCAAGGCTTCGAATCCAACGCTCGCTTCCGCCGGCCGCTGAAGTGGTAACCGAATCCAGATCCCGCTGTAGCCGCTTCAGCTCGAGCCGTATCTGGGTCGCATTCGAATATCGGGCCGAGCGGATCTTCTGAAGGGCGCGCAAGATGATTCTCTCAAGCTCTACCGGAACTCGCGCTTTCACGCGAGATGGCGGCTCTGGGGCGCGGTTGAGGATGGCGTCGTGAACAATGGCAGCGGTTTGACCGGGGAATGCACGGCGACCGGTGGCCATCTCGTAGAGAACAGCGCCGAATGAAAACAGGTCGGTCTGTTGATCAAGTTCTTCACCACGCGCCTGTTCCGGCGACATATAGGCGATAGTTCCTACAGCCGTACCGGGACTTGTCAATTCGTCAGCCGCGGCCGTGGAGTCCACGGACAGCTCCGCGGTTGGAGCCGCGCCCGAAACCAATTTCGCTAAGCCGAAATCGAGGATTTTGCATGGGCCGCGCCTGGTGATGAAGATATTTGCAGGCTTGATGTCGCGATGAACAATCCCCTTGCTGTTCGCCGCTTCAAGCGCATCCGTAATCTCAATGGCGATTTCGAGTAACGCGTTTAGTTCGAGCGGACCCATAGCGATACGCTCGGCAAGGGTTTCTCCTTCGAGAAACTCCATCACGATGTATGGGCGCCCCTCGTACTCGTCGACATCGTAGATCGTGCAAATGTTCGGGTGATTTAATGCTGAGGCGGTGCGGGCCTCACGCTTGAAGCGTTCCAGTGCCGCCCGGCTCGAGGATGCTTGCTCCGGCAAGAACTTGAGCACGACGAATCGCCCCAATTTTTCGTCTTGAGCCTTATAGACGACACCCATCCCTCCACTACCGACTTTCTCAATGATGCGATAGTGGGAAACGGTTTTTCCGATCATGTCCGCCTGAAAATCAAACGATAACGAGATCCTGATCTGAAGCGTCCGAATTGTAACACGCCTTATAATGGCACATCATGACGGGCGAGAATCCATCAATTGTCGTTCTTGCTGGACCTCTAAAGGGCCAGACGTTTGTTTTGTCCGATCTAGAGTTTTCCATCGGACGGGAGGCATCAAACTCGCTCTGCGTGAATGGAAAGCTTATTTCACGCCATCATGCGTTGATAAAGGCGGGGTCTGGGTATTTCAGCATTTTCGATTTGAACAGCCGGAATGGAACTTCCGTCAATGGAGTTCCGGTCAAGGAACGGAGACTGGAACCCGGCGATCGAATTCACATCGGCGAATCTTTGTTGCTCTTCGTTCAGGGTAGTTCCGATTTCGGATCCGAAGTCTTAACCACTGCCCCGGTTCGGTTCGATGAGGAAGAAGTGGCCGGCACGGCTGCCTTACGCCTTCGGCCGGAGGATGCGATTTATCTGAATCTCGATAGCTCGACGCCAGCCCCGATCATGGAACGAACCTTAAGCGATTTGAGAACCTTACTCAGAGTCTGCACGGAAATTAATTCGACGCGAGGTCAGGCCGCGCTCGAACGCAAACTGCTGGAGTTGATTTTCAACGCGGTTCCCGCGGATTCCGGCGCAATTGTGCTTTCGGCGGATTCGGACGATCCACTGGCGAGTTTGGGTTGGTCGAGGGGGGCCGGAGCGAATAGTCCGGTTGTCGTCAGCCGCGGTGTAATTCAGCAGGTTTTTCAGAAGCGTACGGCACTGTTGATCAACGAGATCTCTCAGGGTGATGTCGGCGAAACGCCGCAGAGTCTCGTACACCGGCAAGTGGAATCCGTCCTTGCCGTACCACTCCTCTTATTCGACAAAGTTACGGGTGTGATCTACCTGGAGACCAAAGAGCCGGGAGTTCGATTCGACGAAGACCACCTTCAATTGATGATGGGCATCGCAGGAACAGCCAGCGTGGCGCTCGAGAACGCCCGGCAAATGGAATGGCTGCAGAACGAAAACCGCAGGCTGCAGTCCGACATCAACGTCGAACACAGTATGGTCGGCGAGAGTTCTCAGATGCGGGCGGTGTATCAATTTATAGCCAGGGTCGCGCCGGCGGATTCTACAGTTTTGATCCGCGGTGAAAGCGGAACCGGCAAGGAGTTGGTCGCTCGGGCTATCCACACGAACAGTACTCGATCGGGCAAGCCGTTTGTCGCTATCAATTGCGCGGCGCTGACGGAGAGCTTGCTGGAAAGCGAGCTTTTCGGTCATGAGCGGGGGGCGTTCACTGGAGCTATCGCGCAAAAGAAAGGAAAACTGGAAACTGCCGACGGCGGCACCGTCTTCCTCGATGAATTGGGGGAGATGGTTCCCCCGCTCCAAACGAAACTTTTGCGCGTTTTACAAGAACGGGAATTCGAACGCGTGGGTGGGAACCGGCCGATCAAGGTAAACATCCGCTTAATCGCTGCAACCAACCGAGACCTGGAGAAGTCAATTCAAGCGGGCACATTTCGTCAGGATCTGTACTACCGTCTGAATGTTCTGACCGTCACAATGCCACCGCTGAGAGAAAGGCGGGAAGATATTCCGTTGCTGGCGGGGTACTTTGCCATGCGCTGCGCCAAAAA
>MNKP01000037.1 GCA_001920875.1 Acidobacteria bacterium 13_1_20CM_2_55_15 | reverse complement strand
CGGTTGTGGAAAGAAAACCATGAATCGGGATTGCGCCGCGCACATTCCCGAGTGTCATGTCAAACGCGTATCTTTTTCCATTCGCGTAAAAAGCCTGCTCATCGAGCCGGTTCGCCCACGGCCCAACGAAGGGAATGCCGCTGAGGGCGGGGCGCGACTTGAATTCTTCAACGGAGGCGTAGGGCCAGCGAAGGACCTCCTGACCTTTGACCTTCATAGAAAAGGCGATATTGCCGACAGAGGGAAGAATGGATACGGCAACCTGATTCTTCGTGTCTTCGATGACAACGATGCCGGCATTGCGGTGAACCGCGTATTGCTGGGCAGCGGCGAAGGCCGGCGAGCAGAACAAAGATACGAAGACACAAAGGCGCCGGCACATGATGGATGTCATTTCGGAAGCGCGAAACAATAGATCGTGTCGCCGGATGCGATCGCGACGTATTGTCTGTCCTCAACAGCAAAGCTCATTGGTGATGCCCTCATGTTGCCACCGGTTTGGTAACGCCACAACGAGGTGCCCGTCTGCGCGTCGAGTGCAATGAGATCGCCGTCACGGGATGCCGCGAACACTACGCCACCCGCAGTAGCCATGACGCCGTTTTGGAGTGAGGGTCGAGCGAGCTTGAAATCCCAGATCGTCCTGCCGGTTTCGGGGTCGAGCGCTTTGATCCCCGCCGACGGCTGCGGTTCGTTGGATCGCGCAACCGCTGGAGCAGCGGTTCGTCCGCGTCCGATGTATTGGCGGCCCGCTTCGAATGCCGCCGGCGCACTGATGTACTGTTGCCCGCTTTCCGAGTATGCAAGATAGAACCAGCCTGTCATCGAACTGTACGACGGCGCCTGAAAATTCGTGGCGCCTCCAATCGATGGATAAACGAAGAAACTACCTTCGGGACTGGAATTCGATCCCGGCACCTGAATTGGCCGTCCGCTAGCATCGAAGCCCTTGTTCCAGTTTTGATAGACGAATGGCGTACCCGATAAGAATTTCCCGTTTGTCCGGTCGAGCACGTAGAACGTGCCATTACGATCGGCATGGAGCAACAATTTGCGATTCTGTCCGCGCCACATCCGGTCGACCAGGACGACGTCTTCGGTGGAATCCCAATCGTGGCCATCGTTAGGCGTGAATTGAAAATGCCATTTTCGCTGGCCGGTGTCTGGATCCAATGCGACGGCAGAATCTGTGAACAGGTTGTCGCCGGCTCCGCGCGTGGACCTGTCGATCTGAGCTCCAGGGTTGCCGACTGTCCAATTCAGCGTGTTCAGATTGGCATCGAACGAACCGGTCAGCCACATCGGACCAGCGCCGTACTTCCAACTGTCTCCCGCCCACGTATCGTTACCAAATTCGCTGGGACCTGGAATCGAATGCCATCGCCACACCCGCTTTCCCGTTGCCGCGTCATACGCATCGAGAAAACCGGACGCGCCGAACTCGCCGCCGCTAACGCCGACGATAACTTTATCTTTTACGACGAGAGGCGAGCTCGTGATGCTGTATCCAAGCATCGAGTCCGCCACCTGTGTTTCCCATACCGGCATTCCTGTCCGGGCATCGATGGCGACGATCGCCGCGTCGAGCGTGCCGACGAACACGCGATTTCCCAGCACAGCGACGCCGCGGTTGTATGGGTTAATCTCATTTGGATTTTTGGTCTTCCGTTGGCGCGTGAATTGCCAGATCTGCGTACCGGTCTTTGCGTCCATTGCCAAAACCGTTCCGGGTTGGCCGCTGGTATACATGATGCCGTCGATGACCAGCGGTTCGGTTTCGAGCGCCGAAGCCCCGGGCAGTTGGATCGACCACTGCAACTGCAAATTCGCGACATTGTTTTTCGTAATCTGCTTCAGCGCCGAATAGTGCGTTCCCTGATAATTGCCCCAGTAATGCATCCAATTCTGCGGTTCCCGATCCGAATCCCGCAGGCGTTCGTAGGTCACGACGTCACCTTGTTGAGCCGCGACAAGACCGGCCACAAAAAGGCACAAAAAACACAGAAGAATAAAATGGAATGAAGACATTTCTATAATTTTGTGCCTTTCGTGGCTATTTCTTTTCTATTTTTACTGTCCTGCTGTGTTGTTCATGTTGATCAATTGGTAACCTCCCATCGCTAGACGGCATGACGGCCCCGGCCCTTCGAAGCCCATTTGATGCCACGTCATGGGTGCGGCATAGAGCACATCACCTTCTTCCGCAATGAACTCCCCTCAAAAGACCGAGTTCGGATTGAATGAGGCCGTCGCCGTCCCCCGAGCGCCTCGACCGCCCGCTGCCGCATCACCGCGGGCCGCTCCGCCGCCGCGGCCTCCTCGGCCGCCTCCAGCAGCGCCGCGCCCGCCGCACGTATTGAGCGGGTCGTTGGGATCGGCAAACCCATAAAGAGGATTCGCAAATAGATGGTCCTCATTCACCTTGGCGCCCGCCTGTTCACATTTGGCAGCAGCCTCAAACAAGTTCCAGTGAACCTGGTTCGGAGGCGTGTACGACGCTGGAGTGTGATTGAATGCGACCTTCACCACTTCCGCTCCAGGTGCTGCTGGGGGCGGCGGGTCGTCGGAGGGGTACACGGTCTTGTAGTTGTTGGGATTGACTTCCACCCAAAGAGCGTTTTGCGTGCCGCCCATCTCATATGAAAAAACCGTGCTCTTCAGAATATTCACGATCGAGCCGCGCGAAGCGACGACCGGCTGCTGGCCTTCGATGGTGAAATGCATTTCTCCAGCGATCACAACGAAAAGAGTGTGCGTATCAGGATGCAGGCGGCGAGGGAACTTCGTGCTTGGCGCCGCTGAGTTGTACGTCGCGTCCTGCTCGGGATCTTTGATGATCTGCTCGCTCCAATTGTTCCTGCCGCTGTACTTTGCTTTCAGCTCAGAGAGCTTCCAAAGTGGGCGCATTGGCGCCTGATAAACGCCGCCTTTCGTTTTGTTGACCCACCAGGTCTGTCCGCCACCTTGGGAATAAAGTGGTGCCAGACAGCTCACGGCTAGCAACGCGCCAAATGCGATTCTCACTTTGTTTGTCACTGTCGCCTCCTCACATCATCGCGCTCAGAAGTAGAACTTGACGGCCAGTTGGATCTGTCTTGGCCCGCCTGCCCCGGCAGCGGTGCGGACTGTGTTGAGAGCGCCGAAGCCGAAACGGCCGCCGCCCGGAGTGCCGGCGAGATTGGTTATGTTACCAGCGGCATCGAATGTCGGCGTCACATTGAGAAAACTCCACTGGGTGTGATTCCAGACATTGTAGAACTCGGCCCGGAGTTGAAGGGAGCGTTCGCCCTCGCCGAAAGGAAAATTTTTGAAGATCGACATATCCCAGTTTTCGAGCCCAGGCCCGCGAATCGGGCGGATGACCGAATCCATCCCGGTGCTTCCAACGGCTGCGGGGTGGAAGCAAGACGTGTTGATAAAGGCGGACAGCGTCCGGTCTCCCCTGGCCAGGTTGGGGTTGCAACCCAGTACTGGCCGGGGCGACCAGCCTTCGTTGCCCGTGATGCGCCGGTTCAGCGTGGCTCCGCTGACGCCTTGCACCGCATAGCTCCCAATGGCCGACGCCTGGTTGAGGGCGGTGCTGCCGACGGCAATCGGTGCACCGGACATAAAGCTGGTTATGCCGGTCACCTGCCAATGATCCAGGATCAACCTGGCGGCCGGATTGTCGAGGGCCGCGACTTTCTTCGTTACGGTCGGCAAATTGTAGCTGTAGTTGAACACGAAGTCCTGTGTGCGGTCGAAGGTCAGCAAGCCATAGTCGGCTTTGCGGTGATTGAGCGGGTTGCCGACGAACTGGTAATCCGTGTCCGTGCCCATGGCCTTGGACCAGGTGTAGGTCAGGCCGAACATAAGGCTGCGTGCGACACGCCGGTTGAGGCCCACCTGAAGGGCATTGTAGTTGGCGCTGGAGCCATACGTGGAAAGGAAACCTCCCGCGCCGAGACCCGACTGTGCGACGGCGACACCCACTCCCACGTAGCCGGGATACGACCGGTACAGATCGACGGGTAAAGCGTTATCGCCCAAAACGGTGGAGGCCGTGGCGGAGCGGGTCGGATCCTGGTTCTGCGGCAGCCATGCGGCGCCGAAGCCAGGCTCGTTGAACGGCCCGCGCGCCAACCCGTGACGGGTCTGTGTACCGACGTATCCTACGTCGAGCAGCATGCTACCGGGCAACTCGCGCTGCACAGTGAAGTTGAAGTTGTGGACGGTGGGTAGCTTGCCCTCGGCAGAGAGGCCCCCGGCAGCGAGCGGGAATAGCGTGCCGGATGATCTGGCGATGTCGTTGAGGTTGCCGTAATAAATCTTTGGCGTCAGCAATCCGGGCGGGAAGTTAATCTGGTTGAAGATCATGTTGCCCTGAATGCGTTCGTAAAAGACGCCGCCGCCCATGCGGACCACTGTCTTGCCCGCGGCGCCTGCCGGCGTCCAGGCCAGTCCGAACCGTGGACCATAGTGCACACCACGATCCTGGATCAGACCGCGCGTGAGGCCAAGCGAGCCGCTGTTTGCGGGAGTGACCATTCCATTGGAGAAATTGCCGGACCCCGGAACGATGGCGCCGATGAGAGCTGCCGCGGCAGTCTGGCCGGTAAGTGGATTGAGGGCCAACCGGACGCCGTTGACGAGCGTAGGACGGTATAGCGTCACTTGCTGTTTAGGATCAAACGCCGCAAGGACGAAGCTGGAGATCTGATCCTGCTTCTCATACCAGGGCTTGAGCAGCGAAAAACGGATCCCATAATCCAGAGTCAGATTCGGCCGGACCTTCCAGTTGTCCTGCACGTACCATTCATAGCTTTGGTACGCGTAAAGGCCTTTGCGGTAGGTATTGGACTGGTCAAAGGCCTGGTAATTGCCGAGCAACATGTTTGAGAAGTCCCAACCTGTATCGCCGGGGTTTGCGGAATCGGTGCTGAAGTTGAGACGGCCGTTGTTCACGATAGTCGCCGTCTGCCGCTTCGTGCTGGTCTCGATGAAGATCCCGGCCTTCAGCGTGTGGCTGGAAAATACCTTGGCGATATTGTCGGTGATGTTCTGGGTTGGGTTCTCGTTATCGTACGGCATGCCACTGATGAAGATCGTGGGTGCGTTCGGCACCTCGCTTCCGAAGCTCATGTTGGGGATGAGGTTGGCAAGTTTATCAGCGTTGGGAAAAAGTAGCGGTAGCGTGACGTTCGCGTTGGCACGCAAATAGCCGCTCTTTGGGTCGGGCTCGTTGGGCAGCCAGTTGCGCGTGTTGCCGTAGTTGAAGTCGTTGGTCAGCGTGGGGGTGATGATGATCGTCAGGTTACCGGCTCCCGATATGGCGCCCTGCGCTGCGTGAAACGCTCCGATGCCCACGGTGTTGTTGGTATTCAGGCCACCGGACTGGAACACATCGCGCCGGTTATGCAACCAGCGGAAGAAGAACTTCAACCGATCGGAGATGTTATAGTCGATGCGCACCGTTTCGTCATTGCGCCGGTCCGAACCGGAGAATTGGTACTGGTAGTTGTAACCGGGATCCACGCCCAAGACGTTTGGCGCCGGAAAGACGTTCATTAATTGCAGTCCGTACTGGTTCCAGCGATCCTGAGTAATCCGATTGCCTAGAAACGGAGCATTCGTCAGCGGGTCCCGGATAGTTACCGGCCGGCCGTTAGAGGCCGATTTAGAGAAATCGCCCCTGCGCTCCTCCAAAGTTGGAACCGTCAGCCTCACCAGGTTGTCGAAGAGGCGCGGACGTTGGAATTCCCAGTTGGTGAAAAAGAACAGCTTCTCCTTGCCGGAGTTGAATTTGCCGGGAATGTAGACCGGCCCGCCGACATTGAAACCAAATGTGCTGTTGCGGTTGCGGGGACGCGGCAGGCCGGTGTAGTTGTTGGTGAACGTATTGGCGTTCAACCACTCGTTGCGGTAGAACTCGTAGCCGACTCCGTGGAACTCTTTGGCGCCGCTCTTGGTCACAACCGTACCTGACGCTCTTCCGAATTCGGCCTGCTGGCCGTTGGTTAACACTTTGAATTCGGCAATGATGTCGGAGTTCATGCGCCAGCCTCCGGCGCTGTTGTTGCCGACGTCCATCACCGACGTGCCGTCTACTGCGATCGCGTTCTGGTCCGTGCGCAACCCGTTGGCGTTATTGGTATCCACGTTGAATCCGGGCACAGTTTTCAACAGATCAGCGAAATTGCGGGTATTCGAGGCAAGATCCACCATCTGGCTGCCCGTGAGAACGCCGGAACGCTCCGCGCTGATGGTCTGCAACTGAGCCACACTGGCCTCCACCGTGACGGCCTCACCGGTCGAGCCGATCTCCAGAACAATCGGAGGCAACCCGATGCGGTCTTGCGCGAAGAGCTTGATCTCATTTTTGACGTATTTCTTGAAACCCGGCGCATCCACTGCCAAGGAATAGATTGCCGGTGGCAACGGTGTGATGACGAAGGTGCCTTCGCTGCTCGTCATCAGTTCGCGGACAACGGCGCCCTGAGCCGTGTTTGTCAATTCCACCTTCGCGTTGAGGATAACGGCTCCCTGGCCGTCCTGAACGACGCCGCTGATGGAACCGAACGACTGCTGCGCGTACGCGGTCGTCCCGCACAGAAGCAGAGCGCCGGCGAGCAGGGTAACAGCGGATTGTTTCATGAGTCGGAAATCGCGCATTTGTACAGCCTCCAGGGAAGCAGTTCGAATGGAGCTTCGCGGAGTACTCCAGCCGGTGATGACTCACTTGTCTCCGTTGGCTGCTCCCCGATGATCGCTTGTTATGCTCGACCTCAGGGGTTTGGTCAATGTTAAAGGGGTTAGAAGCCTGGGCATCGCAGGAACTTCAGTGTTACATCCGGAAACTGTTGATTTACCTGTGGCGTTAATGCCAGAAGTAACGTCTCGGTGACCAGATTTGAATTCCAAGGTCTGGCAGGACGGCCGAATGACCGTAGCTGAAATCCACCTTACCGGTCAAAAAATCCTTAACTTGTCGCGCAGGTCAGAACTTGAACCGCAGGCCGATTTCGATTCGCCGTGGATCAAGAACACTAGTAATGTTCGTGCTCCCGAAACCCTGCCGGTATTGATTATAGAGGTCCTGGGCCGAAGCGTTCGGATTCGATGCTTGCAGGTTGGCACGCAGCTGTTCGGGACTATTGAAGATCGAATACCCATCGGATAGCTGTGGCCCCTTCATCTTATATATAACCGACGTATTCAAGCTGTACGTGACCAACGTGTTCGTTATGTTCAAGGTCTGCCGGCGCGTATTGTTGAACAGATTGAAGAAGCTTGCGCGTAGTTCCATTCCCATCCTTTCGCGGATCGGGAAGGTCTTGCGGACCGTCACGTCATTGGAGCTGGTTCCCTGCATCCACAGGTAGTTGCGGGAGCCGAGTCCCGGATTGCCTATGTCCGGAAGAGCAAACGCATTGATGTCGAACATATGATACGGATCGGCTCCGCGCTTATTGGGATTGGAAGTGGGCTGAAGCCGAGGCGCGAGGTCCGGACTTCCGGTGAAAATGGTGTTGAGGTTGGCGACCGGTTGCGTGCTGTTGGCGTAGGTCAGAGAAAACGTGGGCGTAATCGGCATTCCGCTGAGGAAACTTATGATGTGGGCCACACTCCAGCCGTCGAATGCCTGACGGGCGAAGGCGCTGTTCCATCCCAACCGTTTGGATAAACTGGGCACGTCGTACACGTAATTGATAGTGACGTTGTGGGTACGATCATTACTCGCCTGGTAGCCTGTGTAGTCCTTCCACCGGTAAGACCAAAGTCCCGGGTTTTCAATGCCGCTGATCAGCTTGCCATAGGTATGCACCACTTGAAAGGAAAGGCCGTTGCTCATGCGCTTGGTGAGATTCGTCTGCAGCGAGTTATAGCGGTTGTTCCCGACGTCACTGATCTGAGTGAGAGTGCTGAACCCCTGAAAAGGCCGCATCAGATTGCGGTCGACAAGCCCCGTGCCGGGGAGAGGTCCCGGATTTGAAGCAGTGACAGGCCCGGCGAAATTGTTACCCGCCAAACGAGGATCGATGTATTTGGGATCGAAGCCGGTTCCGGGTGGAACAGCGTTAATGTCGAAAGCGATGATCTGATGCTGCTGAATGTTGCCGATATAGGCGACGTCGAGGACAAAGCTGCCGGGTAGTTCGCGCTGCACCGACAGGCTGAAATCGTAAATCGTGGGCACCTTGTTGCTGGATTCATCCAGCACGCCGAAACTCCGCGGCGAAAGGCGCTTCACACCGGGGTTGGAAAGAGTGGCCAGGCTCGTCTGGCGATAGTCCACCTGGTCGGCCAGCCCGTTTTCGAAGGTGTTAATGGCGTCCATTATCCTTGGCCGATTGTAAGCCCAGCCAAATCCTCCGCGAAACACCGTCTTCGGAATCACCTGCCATGCGAAGCCGCCACGCGGGGCGAACAGCACGGCCCTAGGATCGCGGATTCCCGCTCTGCCAGCCGCGGCCGAACCGAGCGGTACGACGCCGTTCAAAGGATCACCGGATCCGGGAACCAAAGAATACAGCAATGCATTAAAGACATTGGCAGGAAGCGGCGCGTTCGGAAATGCAGGATCGATCAGCGTCCTGGTGTTCGCCGGATTCACGATGTAGTAACGAGGTGCCTTGTTCGGATCGTACAGGCTCGGCACGAAGACCGCGTCCAGGGTTTTGGACGGGTTTGTGTTGTATTCGGATGGGATGTGGTAGAGGCGGATGCCGTAATCGAGCGTCAGTTTCGGCGTCGCCTTCCACGTGTCCTGAATGAAGAAGTGGAGGTCTCGGTAGAGCGAATACTTGTGCGCTTCGTTGCTGACCTGCTGGAATTGCGAGACGGCGCCGGTGAGGACGTTCGCGGGAGCATATCCCATGTCCACATTACTCGCCGAGTCCGCGCCGAAGTTGAAAAGGCCAAACTGATTGGAAGTGTCCTTCTCGTTCTTCTTGTTCTGGATGAACTGAATACCCGTCTTGACGACGTGCGTTTGGTGGGTCCAGGTCCAGTTGCTCGAGAGCTGCCATTCCGGAGCGATGGCGCGCCAGGGGAAACGCGGAAAGCCATAATCGGCCCATCCGGTGTTCATGAACTGAGGCAGAATATTCAGGTCGGTCTTGAACGCGAGCGGAAGGTCTGCTAATCCCACCTTTGTGCGGTCCAACTTGTCGGGATAGGCTGCAACCTCAAATGCGCTATTGACGTCATCGTTCTGGTAATTGAACATCGTCTCGTTCACCAGTGCCGGAGAGAAAATTCGCGTCACGTTGACTGTGAGAGCCTTGTCCGTACGGTTCCAGCCGGTTAAGTTGAAAGGCAAAGATCCAACCGAACCCGGGCCGCGGTTGCGCAGGCGTTGAATATCGTGACTGTAACGGACGTAGGCACGTGTCTTGTCATCCACGTTCCAGTCCACCCTTCCTACATTCAGCCAACGGCGGTCGTTGTTGGGAAGGGTGTTGAGATAGTTGATGCCGTTGTTGCCGGCGTAGTTGGGCTCCGGATAGGTATTGGCGATCGCCAGACCAAGAGGGCTGAGCAGGTTGGCCGGGATCTTCATATTCGGAATCGGGACGGGCGCGCCGGCGGCTTGTGTGCCAGGCATATAGATGGTCGGCCGCGTGCCGTCCGGATTGAATGTCTGTGAGAAATCGCCGATCCTCTCGAGCGCGGTCGGAACGCGAGCCTGCTCCACCACCAACGGATTAAAAACCTTGGTTTGCTCCTGGTTAAAAAAGAAGAACAGCTTGTCGCGCTTGATGGGTCCTCCCAGGTTGCCGCCAAAATAGTTGTAACGGTACTTGGGACGCGGCACTCCGAAGAAGTTGTTGTCGGCGGAATTGGCGTTCAGTATTTCGTTCCGCAGATAATCCCACGCGGTGGCATGCCAGTTGTTGCTGCCCGACTTCGTGACAACATTCACCACAACGCCAGCGCGGATGCCGTATTCGGCCTGGAAATTGTTGGTGAGAACCGAAACTTCCTGGATCGATTCCAGGCTGGGCGTGACCGTCGTCTTCCCATCACTGCCATGATCGACGTTGCTGCCGCCGTCCAGGTTCATCTGCGTCTGCCTGCCATCCTTGCCATTGACACGAAAATCGTTGTAGCCGTTGGAGTCGAGCTCTCGGCCAACGATGCCTTGGTTATTGACAGGAGTTGCGCCAGGGATGATTTTCAAGAGTGTCGACCAGTTGCGCCCCTGGGCCGGCATTTCCGTCACCTGAGTGGATTGAATAGCCGTCGAACGGATGCCATTTTCGGTCTGGATCAAGGGAGCTTCTGCAGTAACGTCGATGCTCGTCGCGGCTGCCCCTTCGACCTCTAGGACAAGCGTGCCCAGCGCGAGGTTCTGAAACGCGTTTAGTGTTAAGTTTGGCAGCTTTTTCTGCCTAAACCCGGGCAGGTCGATGGTCAATGAATAGTCGCTGGCCACCAACGACGGAATGTTGAAAAGACCTGCTTCGTTCGTTATGGTGACGCGTTCCGTGTTCGTGGAAAGCTGGACAAGGCGCACGGTAACGCCCGGCAACCGCGCATCAGTGGAGTCGGTCACCGTTCCTGTGATCGAGGCCAGACCAGATTGCGCATACGCCCCAACGTTAAAGAGCACGACCAATATTGCCAGCCGGATGCTTGTGTACATTTCAGATTCCTCCTACTGCTTGATCACTGTTCCCTCCGGAGGCCGCACGTCTCCCCAGCCGCCGTCAGCGCGAGCCACACTGATTCAGTTCGTGAAGGGCGTCAACGTTAATGGGGTTAGTGGGAGGGTGTTAAGCGGTGTTAACGACTCTGGTCGATGACTTCCAGTGCACTCAGCATCGGAAAATTTTTGTGAGGAACCATGGCGATCTCCAGCTTTCCCTGATGGTTGGGCTCGAGTCCGCTGAATGTTTGTACGAGAGATCGGTCGGTGCCGCCGGCGCGCTTGAAGACGTCGATGTCGCGCACCAGGGCTGCACCGTTACAGAAGATATCGAACAGCCGGCTGCCGGCGCCGCCTCCGCCCGGTGAGTTGGGACCCAACCAGCGTTCCGCCATGTAGAAAGTGACGGTATATTTGCCCGGCGGCACGGGGAACATGTATTTCAGATTGCCAAACCGCTCTCCGGCAAATAATTGCGGGTCTGCCGCCCCCGACACGTTCGCGGTGCGCTTTACGACTTGGCCGCCGATGGCATATCGGTCCGGTTCCCACACGCGGCCTTGCTCATCCGTGTACGCCCGTTCCTGCGTCACGATGCGGATCGGCAAGAGTTTTCCCGCAACTCCCGGTGTGAGTTCGATGGCATTCAGAAAGGGAACTGAAACGATCGGCGTGAAGCTGAGATGCAAGATGCCGTCGGAGTCCGACGAGATATCGCGAAAGACTTTGATGTCCGCCGTTCGTGGTCCGACCTCACCCACGACATCGAGCCGGGACATAACGGTTTTTCCATTCACGACGATGCCAAACGCTCGGCTGCCTTCCCCTCCGAAACCTGCCAAATTCATTTCTCCGAAATGCGTTTCCGCAAAATGGAGCCGCATTTCGTAGACGCCAGGCTTCAGTGGAATGTCATAGCCGAACATTCCCTGACGCCGGCTTTGGTAGAGCCGCTGTTCGCGAGTTCCTAAAATGAAATAATCGCCGATCTTGACCACGCTTCCGCCTGCGAAGTAACGATCGCTCATCCACGTGCGGCCGAATCCGTCAGTGAAGGTTCCGTTTTCCAGGCCGGCCAGAACGCGGATGGATTCCCCTGTTGTTGTAACAGGCCTTACATCCACCGGCGCGGCGGACACCAAGGCTTCGCCGCGACGGGTAAACCCCAGTGCGAAAACGCCAAGCAGAATTAACACCGCCGCGGCCACGCTCGCCGGCCACCAATATTTCCGCGCACGACCGGTTAGCGCAGAAGCCTCCGGGGCTTCTCCTGACAAGTTCTTTGGTGCGGGCGTTTCCGAACGCCTCACAAACGTGGGGACGTAGCGGCCTTGAGGGATAACGATTTGAACTTCATCGGAAGCGCCCCTAGTCTCATAGTATTCCGCGAGACGTTCCCTGAGCCGGTGTACCTGGACACGGACGATTGAATCTTTCTTCTGATCAAAATCAGGAGGGCGGCCGAACGCATCGACGGCGATGTTGTATTCCTTGATACCGTCCGCGGTGCCTTCAAAATATTTGGCACAGATGTACGTCAGGACTTGCGCCAGACTCGGCGACCTTTCAAAGATGCCTGAGGCCAGGACACGCGCGAGTTCCTCGCGTTCCAAGTGATAATTCTCTGCGACTGACATTGTGGGATCTTCCGCCGGCGATGACTTTACCATCAAAAAGAGGAGTGTGGCAAACACCCCTGGACCGTGTTGAGAGCGCCGAAGCCGAAACGGCCGCCGCCTGGAGTGCCGGCGAACGCGTTCAGGAAAAACAACTCGCAGGAGAACTCAATTCTGTTTAGCTGGCGATTTGCGGAATCAACTCGCCGTACACATCAGTAAGGCGCATATCGCGCCCATTGAAACGATACGTGAGCTTCGTGTGTTGCAGGCCGAGCAGATGCAAAATCGTGGCGTGCAGGTCGTGGACGGACATGACCTGCTGTTCCGCCTTGAGACCGAATTCATCGCTGGCGCCGATCGCCAGGCCACCCTTGATTCCCGCTCCGGCCATCCATACCGCCATCGCGCCCGGGTTGTGATCGCGGCCGACGCCTCTTTGCGAGATCGGCATGCGGCCGAACTCGCCGTGCCACACGACCAAAGTGGAATCCAGCAGACCGCGCGCTTTTAAGTCGGTCAGCAAACCCGCAATGGGACGGTCGGTTTCGGCAGCATGAAGCGAGTGATTGGTTTTCACATCGACGTGCGCGTCCCAGGTGTCCGTGTTCTGATCGCCCAGCCCGCCTGAAAAAACCTGCACGAATCGCACTCCGTGCTCAACCAGCCTGCGAGCCAGCAGGCATTGCCTGCCAAACGGCTCCGTGATCTTTTCGTCCATTCCGTAGAGTTTCCGCGTGACTTCGCTTTCGTTGCTTAGATCCACCGCGCGAGGCGCGCAGCCCTGCATGCGGAACGCGAGTTCGTATGAGGAAATGCGTGCAGCCAGTTCAGAATCGCCGGGATACTTCTCGAGGTCCCGCTCGTTGAGTTTTGCCAACAGGTCGAGCCGCGCGCGCTGCTGCTCCGGGGTTAATCCTTCGGGAGGTTTTAAATCGAGGATCGGGTCGCCCGACGAGCGGAACGCTGTTCCCTGATACGCAGCGGGCATGAAGCCTGCAGTCCAGTTGCTGACTCCGGCAATGGGCCCGCCGCGCGGATCCGGTATCGCAACGAACGCGGGCAGACCGCTCGTTTCCGAACCCAATCCGTATGTGATCCAGGCGCCCATACTCGGATAGCCTGCGCGAATCTGGCCCGACTGCAGTTCATAGGTCGACTGAACATGGTCGTTGGATCTTGCATAGATCGATCGCAAGATCGCCATTTCGTCGGCGTGCCGGCCGAGGTTTGGAAAGATCTCCGCGAACTCGAGTCCGCTTTGCCCGTATTTCTTGAACTGGAATGGGCTCGGCATCAGCGGCCCGGGCCAGCCCTGGCGAACGTTGATGTCGCCTTTGCCGGTCAGTGGTTCTCCCGCATACTTCGCCAAAGCCGGTTTCGGATCAAAAGTGTCTACATGGCTCGGACCACCAGTCATGAACAAAGAGATAACTGCCTTGGCGCGCGGCTTGAAATGCGGCGGCTTCCGAGCATAGGGATTCCCGCCAAGCGGCGCATTGTTGCAGGCATCCGATTCGGCCGCCAGCAACCCGTCTTTGTGGAGTAAGTAAGCCAGCGCGAGGCCGCTGATGCCGCCGCCGGACTGGAATAGAAAATCGCGTCGAGACCAAAAATATTTCACAGGATCACCTCATGTAGAGGAACTCGCTCAAATTCAACAACACATGCGTCAGATCGACGAGCGCATGCGATCCCAACAGATCTGTCGCCAACGCCAATTCCGTCTCGTCCGGAGGACGCGTCAGCGCGATCCGATACGCCAGCCCGATTTGTTTGACGGGATCGTCTCCGGCTTCTTTCTTGACTCTGTCCGCGAATAACTGCGCTTGCTTCAGCACAAAGTCGTTGTTGATGAGCGTCAATGCCTGGGTCGGTACGGTCGAGACCGAGCGTCTGCCGGCACTGAAATTGGAGTCGGGCATGTCGAACACTTCGAACATAGGGAACATCATGCCGCGCTTGCGGTACACATACAGGCTGCGCCGCCAGACCTCGGGCCCGTCGTCCTGGTTTTTCCAGACGTTGTAGATCGTCGATTTGATCAGTGTTTCCGGAAGCGGCGGACGGACGGGCGTGCCACCGACGGCCAAGTTGATGGCGCCGCTCGCTCGGAGAATGCCGTCTCGCACAATTTCCGCATCGAGCCTCTGCGGGCGGTAGCGCCACAGATATTGGTTCTGCGGGTCCTTCTCGAGATCTTCAGCGTCTGTGTACGCCGACGCCATCTGATACGCCTCGGAGGTTATCATCAGCTTGTGGAGCTGCTTGATGCTCCAGCCGCGGTTCATGAATTCGACTGTCAACCAGTCCAGCAGTTCCGGATGCGTCGGCGGATCCCCCATTTTTCCAAAATTATCGAGCGTGGGCACAATGCCGCGGCCGAAGTGGTGGTGCCAGACGCGATTGACGATGACGCGCGGCGCCAGCGGGTTTTCCCGCGAAGCCAGCCATTCGGCCAGCGCCCTTCGCCGTCCGGAAGTACGGCCATCGGCCGGAGGAATTTCCGTGGCTGGATTCCCATAGGTTGCCACGGTGATAAATCCGGGCTTCATCAGAGACCCCTTGCTCGCGGGATCGCCTCGCACCAAAAAATAGGAAGGCGGAACCTGGTAGCGTGCCGGACCGGTATGCAGGAAGGTTCCTTCGGCTTCCTGGATTCTGCACTTCACACAGCCGATCACGTCATCGCCGGGGCCGAGTGGAGTAAATCGATAGTCGCCATCGGTGACGATGTCGGCCACCGGTATCGGCTGCGGCTTCTCCTTTTGAAGAGCCGCGATCCGGTCGTTGAGAGCCTTTCGTTCGGCGGCATGTTCCGGAGTCAGAGCCCGCTCTACAGTAGGTCCATTAACATTGAGGCCGCCTTCAATGACCTGCGTTGCCAGCAACTTCTCACCCGGAGTCCGTTCATTTTCGGGTTTCTCGACCGCACGCTGAACATTTTCAGGGTATTTCCTGAGTGCTTCCGCCTTCAATTTTTCCCGATAAGGCGCCTCGATCTCTGCAATCCGCTCCCGCAGCGGTTTGATTTGCGCATCGATTTCCGCAACCTTCTTGTTATAGGCGTCGGCTTCCTCTTTCGGTACCAGCGGGTAGGTCGTTTCGACATAACCAAAGATGGCGGCCTGCAGCGAGTAATAATCTTTCTGCGGAATCGGATCGAATTTGTGGTTGTGGCACCGCGCGCACTGAACCGTAAGGCCCAGGATGCCGCGGCCGATCGTGGCCATCACATCGTCCAGGTAATCAAACCGCCGCTCGGGAGTGTCCTTCTCCCTGAAGTGCACTCGAGGCCCCGCGCGGAGGAAACCGGTGGCGATCATCGTGTCGGCGCTCTTCGTTTCGAGTTCGTCGCCGGCAACCTGTTCCTTGATAAAAATGTTATAGGGTTTGTCCTGGTTGAAGGAGCGAACGACGTAGTCCCGATAAAGCCAGGCATTCGGCCGGTCGAAATCTTGTTCGAAGCCGTCGGAGTCGGCATATCGCGCCACGTCCAGCCAGTGCCGTCCCCAGCGCTCACCATAGTGCGGTGAAGCGAGAAGTTTGTCGATCAAATGCCCCCACGCCTCCGGGGAATTGTCGGATAGAAATTCCTCAGTCTCTGAAGGCGTAGGCGGCAGCCCGATCAGATCCATATAAGCCCGGCGCACCAGCGTGAGACGGTCGGCCCGGGGAGCCGCTTTGAGATCTTTTTCCCGGCGAGTCTTTTCCAGAAAACGATCGATTGGATTTCTCAGGTCCGCTGAAGCGTTTGGCACGGGTGCTTGTAGGGGCAGCTTGAATGCCCAGTAGTTCCGCGCTTCCGGCGAGATCTCCATGTTTTCCAACGCAGCCAGCGCGGCGGGATCGACAGATGGAGCTTTGGCCTCAGCCCCCACGTCCCAGTGCGCGCCTTGATCGATCCACGCCTTGATTGTCGAGATCTGATCGCCGGTGAGCTTGCCGTCCATCGGCATGGCAGGACGTTCCAGCCCCGCGACACGCCGGTACAAGCGGCTGTCTTCGGCTTTGCCTGGAACGATCGAAGCGCCCTTTTCACCGCCCTTCAATGCGCCTTCGAGCGTCCGCAAATCGAGCTTCGAAAGCTGCATGGCCTCGCCATGGCACTTCCAACAGCTATTCTGAAGAATCGGTTGAATGTCCCTGGTAAAGGAGACGGATTCCTGGGCACGAGACAAAGTGCTGGGCACCGAAACAACCCATCCCACGGCCAACAGCCAAATCATCGATGCGAATATTGTTCGCCTGGTCAAGTGTCCTCCCGTTTTCCTTGCCGCGAAATTTGAGAGAGCGACGATCGTTCACAAATGATACTGCTCGTAGCAGCGCATCCGAAACAATATCAAATCAAAATTGACATCCTTTTCCGGCGCTCGTAAGCTTCCCGCATGTCTTCCAAATCTCTTTTGGGGCTCAGTGTGTTCCGAGACTGGTTTGTTGTCCTTGGTTGCTCAGCGGCTCTGACGCTGGTTGCGCCCGACGGGGCGGGTCGCCAATTGCTCCAGGGCACCATCGATGGAAATGTGATGGATTCGAGCCAGGCAGCCGTTCCTGACGCGATTGTCACCGCAAAAGATCAGCAAACCAATTTCGCCCGGGAAACGAAGACGAACGCCGTGGGCGGCTACAGCCTGTCCGGACTGCCGCCTGGAACCTACATGATTACGGTCAGCGCCGCAGGGTTGCAGAACTACACCCAGAACGGTATGGAAGTAACGCCCAATACGATTCGCCGGGTGGACGTGACCCTGACGGTCGGACCGGTTACCGAAAGCGTGACGGTCGAGGCTACGGCCGCCGCCCTGCAAACCGACCGCGCCGAGATCCGCTCTGACGTTACAGGGAACACGCTAACCAACGTGCCGGTGCCGATCGGCCGCAACTACCAACTGCTCATGCCGACGCTCCCTGGCGTGTCGTACGCGGAGAACGGGAACTCCTTTGCTGCAAACCCGACTCGCTCGGTGAACTTCTCCGTCAATGGCACGCCAACGAATATCAATAACTTTTCCATCGATGGGACTAACAGCCGCGGAGTCATCGATAGCACCTTTACTTATATTCCGGCTCTCGAAGCCGTCCAGGAAGTCAGCGTCGTCACCAACTCCTTCGACGCGGAACAGGGTCTGGCCGGCGGCGCCGCGATCGCCTTGCAGATCAAGAGCGGTTCCAACGCCGTCCATGGTTCTTTGTTTGGTTTCCATACCGATCAGCACATGAAGGCGTACCAGTGGGCTGCCGACCGAACCCAGCCCAAGCCGAAATACATCTACAACCAGTACGGAGCGACCGTAGGCGGGCCGATCAAACCGGACAGGCTGTTCTACTTCCTGAGCTACGAAGGTTCGCACTACTCGGAGAACGTCACGCAGAACGTGCAAGTGCCCACTCCGGCAATGAAGGCGGGCGACCTGTCGGCCTCTCCAACCCCGATTTACGATCCGGCGACGGGCAACCCTGACGGGACGGGGCGCAGGCCGTTTCCGGGCAATATCATTCCGAGCGACCGCATCGATCCGGGCATTCAGACCATTCTGAATCTCGGCGGCTGGGCCCCAAACACCCAAGGTAGCGGGGCATTCGGCCTGGCCCGGAACTATATCACTTCGGCGCCCAACTACCAGTGGCGCCGCCAGTACGATGCGAAGCTCAACTACAACCCCAGCTCCAAGCTAAGCACTTTCGTGCGCTTCGGTTTCGTGGATCATAACGCGAACACCGACGGCATCTTCGGTCCCCTTGGCGGCCTGCCCATCAGCCGTGCGAATACCGGGTCGGGTTTCGTGCAGGGCCACCTCTTTCAGGGGACCATTTCCGCGACTTATGTGGCTACGCCCAACCTCGTCGTTGACGCCGCCTACGGTTACTTCCGCGAAGACTTCAACGATGTGCCGCCCCGGGGAAATGAGAACCTCGGCTGGACTGTCATGAAGGTCCCGGGACTTCAGACCAACAGGAAAACGGAATTCGGCTGGCCGCTCATTTTGATCGACGGTTTTTCACGGCTCGGTGCGGCCAATAACTTCGAGCCGCATGGCTACCGTGATCCCACATACGATTACTCGGCCAACTTGAGTTGGACCCGAGGCGCACATAATCTTCGCTTCGGCTTCAACCTGAATCGCCAGCACATTAATGAGAGCCAGCCGCAGGGCAATCTGGACTACATCGCTTCGCAGGGGGGATTCCAGTTCTCTCCGGGGGCGACACAGCTCAACGGTGGACCGCCAGGCAACGACTTCAATACGTTCGCCGCGTTTCTGCTGGGTCTGCCGAGCAACGCGGGTAAGCTCCGCCTGTTCCCCGATGATATCC
Organism: Acidobacteria bacterium 13_1_20CM_2_55_15; assembly: GCA_001920875.1. GTDB lineage: Bacteria > Acidobacteriota > Terriglobia > 20CM-2-55-15 > 20CM-2-55-15 > 20CM-2-55-15. The sequence continues at coordinate 1,438 of MNKP01000037.1, read as the reverse complement.
AGACGCGTATGAAGGCCTACAGTATGTACGCCCGCGATCGCTGGCAGATCACGCCCAAGCTGACGTTCAACTATGGTGTGCGCGTGGAGCTGTTCCCTTTCCCACAGCGGGCAGGACGCGGCCTGGAGGTCTACGACTTTGACAGAAATGTCATGCTGCTGTGCGGCCTTGGACCGAATCCGATCGATTGCGGCATTAACAAAGCACGGGGCGGTCTGGCTCCGAGAGCCGGTCTGGCCTATCGCATCACTGAATCGACCGTGATCCGGGCGGGCTATGGCATGACCTGGGACCCGATCAACCTGTCCAATTTCCAGCGTCTCAATTATCCGGATTTGGTTCAAATCTCGCTCAACCGGCCCAACGGCTTCTCGTGGGCGACCACGCTCCGCCAGGGATTTCCCGATATCGTGCAGCCCGATCTGAAGTCCGGCATTTTGCCGGTAGCCAGCAATCTAAGCATCATCACTCTGGACAACAACAACCTCGTCCGCGGTTACATTCAATCCTGGAATCTCACGGCTGAAAAGAGGTTCGGAGGTTGGGTTGGATCGGCCGGTTACGTGGCCACGCGAACAACGGATCAACTCCACCAGCTCGATGCGAACTGGTCTCCAATCGGGACGGGCGCCGCAGGCCAGGTTCTGAATCGCAAGTCCGGCCGAACCGCGGCCACGAAATTCTACGGCACGCTCGGCACCGCCAAGTATGATTCCTTGCAGACACGCCTGGAGCACCGCTTCTCTGGTGGTTATCAGATCAACATCGGCTACACGTGGGCCCACGGCCGGGGCTATAGCGTTGAAACGTCCGGCGCCGTGCCGGGACCGGCAACAACGGTTACCGTAGCACTTCCCGGCTATTACAAGTTGAATTACGGCGACTTGCCCCGCGACGTGCGTCATAATTTCCAAACCACGGCGATCGCCGAGCTGCCTTTTGGTAAGGATAAGCCGTGGGCCCAAAGTGGGCCGCTAGCCCGGATCGCCGGTGGTTGGCAGATGAATTTTCTGTTCAGCGCGTACAGTGGAACGCCGTTTACAGCCATTGCCGATAACAGCACACTCAACTCCTCGGGCTCCACACAACGTGCCGACTGCTCCGCGGAGCCGCGCAAACTCGGCGATATTCATCAGTGGTACGACAGGTCGGACTTCCGCGTGCCGACCTCGGGCCGCTTCGGCACCTGCGGGGTCAACACCCTGCGGGGGCCCGGGCTAGTGAATCTGGATATGGGTCTGGACCGCAAGTGGCGATTGGGTGAACGGTCCGAGCTGAAGTTCCGCGTCGAATCGTTCAACGTCGCAAATACGCCGCATCACTCGAATCCGGGATCGGGTATTGGGAGCGCGACCAATACGACCAACAACGTCAATACCGGCGGCTTTATGGAAGCCTTGGGCATTCGCAATACCGGCCGCGACGGCCTCGACGAGCG
>MNKP01000161.1 GCA_001920875.1 Acidobacteria bacterium 13_1_20CM_2_55_15 | reverse complement strand
CTGCTAACACTCACTTTCGTCGTGATTGTCGCGACTCCCGCGTTCGCCCAGCTCGCGTCTCCGAACTCGTCAGGCGTTGCGGCAGGACACATTCACTTGAACGCAAACGACGTGGAAGTCCAGAAGAAGTTCTGGACCGATGTCGGTGGAAAAATTGTCAACCGGGAAAAGCTCGTTATGGTTCAATTTCCGGGAATCTACGTTCTCCTGCGCAAACAGGACTATAACGGCGGCTCGGTCGGATCCGTCATCAACCACTTTGGCCTTTACGTCAAAGATTTTGATCAGGCCGTTGCGCGGTGGAAGGCAGCGGGACTGAACTGGGAACCTGGAAATAACCCAGGGCAGGGCTACCTGAACGGGCCCGACAGCGTCCGCGTCGAGATCTACGAAAACAAGTCGCTCTCGACTCCGATGGGGATGCATCACATTCATCTGTGGGTGCCCGATCCAATCGCTGCTCAGAAGTGGTACGTCCAGCACTTCGGCGCGACGGCGGGCAAGCGCGCTCAGTTCGAGACGGCCAACGTTCCGGGTACGGAAATCACGTTCAACAAGGTCGACAAGCCTCAGGCCGCGACGAAAGGCCGGTCGATTGATCATATGGGTTTCGAGGTAAGGAACATCGACGCGTTCGTGGCGAAACTTCAAGCCGCCGGCATAAAAACCGACGCCGCGATCCGCAACAGTACGAACGCATCCGCTCTACGGATCGTCTACATCACCGATCCCTGGGGCACGGAGATCGAGATCACGGAAGGCCTGGCTCCGAGGACCTAAGAGTTTCAAATCCGAAATCCGAAATGTCGGATTGGACAGCCCAAAATTTGCGATTTCGGATTTCGGGTTTGTCGTTGAGACCGCCGGTGAGGACAGAAGTCCTCTTTGCGCCTCGGCGGTTGCCGCCGCACATCCAGCCCGCCCCGAGTTTCGCCGTCAGCGCCCGCCCTCTTGGGCCGAATGCCGACATGTGGATGGGAATCGCATCGTCCAGATTAATGAGTTTGATCTCCGGCGTGAGAAACCGAATCTTATGCGAACCTCCCTCCTCGGCCCACTACTGATACAACCCTCGAGCTGGCGATTTATAACGGGAAATGGAAAAATTCCATGTCCTTCTCGCGGTTCGTCGTCATCCGCCCTTACTTGTTAAAACACCGCAGACCGGTGATTCCTTACACTGTGCGGCGAAAAAATTTTCGTGCTTCCAATGGGGAGAACACGTTGGGTTTTAAGCAGGAGTACAGGAAATGCGACAGGAGTGTTCGTTTTTCAAATCCAACACTGCTTTCGCCCCAGCAGTGCTGCTTTTTCAAATCCAGCGTTGCAAACGCGGCAAGAACATTGATTCTTTGAGGATCAGGGATAGTACCCAAATGGCCTTTTCTCTCCGGGTTTCCATCCCGGCTGTGCGGGAATGAAATTGTCGCGGTTGGGCATTCTCACCTTCGGGAGACTCTTGGCGTCGAGGACGTCGGTTTCCTTAATGACTTCGTTTCGATAGAGCACATAGGCGGTGGCGGCGTACACTTCGTCCGCCGTGAGCGATCCCGGTTTCGATTGGGGCATGGCGCGGTTGATGAAGTCCCAAACCGTTGTGGCATAGGGGACGAGGCTAAAACCGATTTTCACAGGCTTCGCGTTGCCGAGCGGTACGATGCCGCGAGCCAAACCGCCGCCGTTGCCGTTTGGCCCATGACACGCTGCACACTTCTGCGCAAAGATGGTTGCGCCTTCTTTGGCGGTGCCACTTCCCGGCGGCAGTTCTTTTCCGTCGGGGCTGATCGCGATGTCTCTGGTCTTGATTTCTTCCTCGGTTGGGGTCGTTCCCAATTGGTAAGTCCGTCCTTGCGCCAGAGCCGCGGCCCACGCCGAGAGAATTATCACTGCCGCGAGAAGACTAGAGGAATAGCGCATTTTGAACGCTCCCGTCCCGGTTCACCTTCCAGGGCTGAACGCCATTGAAGTGATCCGCCTGATAAAAGTAATCCGGGGGAACGCCGAGGTTTTTCGCAGCCTCGGCCACTGTCGGTTGGACCTCGCCCCGTTCATCCGTGCAGCGGGACTGGAGCACAGTTTCTTCACCATTCCATGCCCACGGAAAGCGAAACCGCGTATGGGCAAAGCGATGCACCGGCTGTTGAAGCGCGGCCTCCTTATAAGAGCGCCCGCCGTCGACGGACACTTCGACTTTGGTCACGGCTCCTCCGCCGGTCCACGCCAGTCCGGTGATCTCGTAAAATCCGCGGCCGGGCAGTCGCTGGCCGCCGGAGGGTCGCGTAATGACGGAGTTCGGTCCAACTTCGAATCGGTACCACAGCCCCTTGCCGTTGGGGATCGTGTCGGCATTGTTGCCGCTTTCGTGCCACGCCATGTAGGGCTGATCGACGACCTTGATCCGGCTCAGCCATTTCACAGAGCGGATCGCTTCCCAGCCCGGCACAACCAAGCGCAGAGGGTAACCTTGCTGCGGACGCACTGGTTCGCCATTCTGGGCGTAGGCTACCAGGATATCGTCCATCGCTTTCGCCAGCGGAATACTCATCGTGTATTTGTTGGCGTCTGAACCTTCGGCCACTATCCAGCTTGCCTCTTTCTGGACACCGCACTCATTGAGCAAAGCCGAGAGCAACACGCCCGTCCATTCACTGCAGCTCGTTCGTCCGTGGACGTTCTGGACGGACTCGCCATTCGGACCACGTATCGGCCGATTGTTGGCATTGCACTCCAGAAAATAGATCCGCGACACGGATGGCAGACGCTTCAGCTCATCCATCGTATAAATCAAAGGGTGATCCACCATTCCATGGACCAGCAGGCGATGTTGCTTCGAATCGATATCCGGAACGCCCTTCACGTGGTCCATCAGGAAATGGAGGCCGGACGGTGTGATGATCCCATCCAGATCCTGAAGCGGAGTCGTTAGCGCGGTATCGCTGATTGCAGTGGCCTGGCCAAGGGTTCTTCGTATCGTGTTGTCAAACGGGGAGGGCTGCCCGTAAGCGAGACTATCTTTGAGGATTGCTTCGCGTGCTGGTGTCTGGCCGCGCAACGACCGGACCGTTCCAATCACAAAGCTGGCTAAGGCGCCGCCACGCTTCAGGAACCGCCGGCGATCGGAATGGGAAGCCATGGGTTGTTCTCCTTAATTAACCGATAGTGGCCACGCAGTAAGCGGGGCGCGGTCTCGATGTTCTTGACGAATGGCTCCTTATAGCACCGGCTTGCTGGAGAATCAATTCTTTTGGAAAGGTCCCTCAGCCTCCGAGAAACGGCGGCGCGAAATTATTTATCCGTGCGCCTCGAACTTTCAGTTTCAACTCTCGAAACGCCCAGCACAGCCAGTCTCTTGGCGATGTCGGAGCCATGGGAGTTTGGACGAACGTTCTTGTCCACGTCGAGAATGCGGCCATCCTTCCCGATGTAAAAAGTCCAGCGGTGAGGAAATCCTGTGGCACTCAGCACGCCGTAAGACCGTGCAACCCTTTTATCCGAATCGCTGAGAATGGGATAGTCGAGCCCGAGCGATTTCGCGAATTGGCGGTTGGTCTCGGCCGTATCTACACTCACGCCGAAGCATTGTGCTTTGAAACCCCGGAGCACGCCGTAGCTCGAACCGAGCGATTCGCACTCGCGCGTTCACCCGGGCGTGAAAGCTTTGGGGAACCACGCCAGCACAACGACGTGCGTGCCGTGGAAATCACGCAGACCGTACCAACGGCCATCGGATCCGGCCAAGCTGAAGTCCGGCGCGATATCGCCCGGTTTCAGTTCGATGCGATCACCGAAGTCGCGGGTCCATAGCAGATTGATTAGACCGGTAAAGATTCCCTCCGCCGTTGCCGTCGACATACGCAGCGCCTTCACAATCTTAGGAAATCTAAACGGCATGATGCTGCGGAAGATGTCACGCCCTGCGCGCTGATGTCAACTTCCAGCGCGTTTTCGGGTCGTCGGTCCAACGGCCAGGCGTCCGAGCAGGATCAATTTGCTTCAGCGAGCATCCACTCTTTAAAATCGAAGCGAATTACCCCATCAAAGAGAGAGGTTGTGTGACTACAATGCGCGACTCCATATTGATAGCAAACATTGTGCTTGCCGTGGTTCTGGTCTTTAACGCTGGCGACGCCTCGGCTCAGGCGCAACGCCCATCGGCAACTCCGGCAGGTTTTCACCTTTTGGAAACGACAATTGACGATATCCAGACGGCGTTCCAATCGAAGCGGATCACGTGCCGCGAACTCGTCAATCTCTACATCAAGCGCATTGAGGCCTATGACAAGGAAGGGCCGCGCCTGAACGCCGTTCAGACCATCAACTCACGCGCGCTCCAGGAGGCCGAACGCTTGGATGCGGCCTACGCCTCATCGGGACGCGTGGGCTCGCTGCATTGCATTCCGGTTCTCCTCAAGGATCAGGTCGAAACCAGCGACATGCCGACGACCTACGGGTCCGTGATCTTCAAAGACTTCGTCCCGCGGCGGGATGCCACGATCACAACGAAGATGAAGAAAGCTGGAGCCATCATTCTCGGCAAGACCACAATGGGCGAGTTTGCTGCAGGATACCTTGGGTCCGCTTTCGGTATCGTTCGCAACCCCTACGATCCGGGGCGTAGCCCGTCCGGTTCCTCCAGCGGCACCGGAGCAGGCATTACGGCCAACTTTGCCACTGTGGGAATCGGAGAGGATACCGGCGGATCCGTGCGCGGTCCGGCTGCCTTCAATAGCCTGGTGGGTTTGCGCCCGACTGTGCCGTTGGTGAGCCGGTTCGGGATGATGCCGGCAACGCCCAGCCAGGATACCCTGGGCCCGATTGCCCGCACGGTGAAGGACGCGGCCCTGCTGCTCGACGTGATTGCCGGCTACGACCCGAATGATCCGGTAACCGCGTATGCCGCCGGACAAGTTCCTCCGACGTACACGGCCTTTCTGAATAGAGACGGACTGCGAGGCGCACGGCTGGGAATTATCCGCGAACCCATAGATCCGAAAACCGACACCGCTTCCGATGATTACAAGAAGGTCAAGGCGGTCCTGGACAAAGCGATTGCCGATGTCAAGGGACTCGGAGCCGAGGTTGTCGATTCCGTGACGATTCCTGATCTGAAAGATCGCGTGAAGAAGGGATTTGACGATAACCTCTTCGAGACCGAGCCCGCTATCGACGGTTATCTTGCGAAGCACCCGAATGCTCCGGTGAAGACTCTGCGCGAAATCCTGGTGACGGGAAAGGTTGTACCGTCGCGATCCAGCCGCCTCATGACGAACGTCGGAAGGACGACGGACGAATCCGGATACTTGAAGGTTTTGTTATCGAGAGAAGAGACCCGGCAAATCATACTGAAATTGATGGCCGACAACCGCCTGGACGCACTCGTGTATGCGACCTACGACCACCCGCCGGCGATGATTCGCCCGGACGCTCTCACCAACCCTTCATTTGTGGATCTGGCCGACCCCGGCAACAACCGCCGGCTCGCCCCCATTCTCGGCTTTCCAGCAATGAGCGTGCCGGCAGGATTCACGAGCGACGGACTGCCAGTCGGCATCGAGTTTATGGGCAGACCATTCTCGGAGCCGACGCTGTTCAAGGTTGGTTATGCCTACGAGCAAGGCACGCATCACCGAAAGCCCCCCGCCACGACTCCGCAGTTGCGAGGCGAACCGTAGTGCGCGTGTTATGATTCCAGCGCATGCGGCGGGCTTTATTTGAAAGTGTTGTATGTCTTGCACTGATGGTGTGGCTTGCGGCCTGTTCGTCCGGCCATTCCAGTCCATCGGACGGGCCGTCGCTGAAGGCGAATCCAAAGACAATTAAAAATCCCGTGGCCTCGACTCCGGAATCCTTGGCGACGGGCAAGAGGCTTTACGATCGCTTGTGCGCGGACTGCCACGGCGCGACCGGCCGTGGTGATGGCGAGAAAGCGAAAAAGCTCGCCGCGGCAGGAGAACCCAAGGCTCCGGACCTGACCGATGATAAATGGGATCATGGATCCACGGATGGAGAGATTTTCGTGGATATCCGCGACGGCCTGGGCTCGACCATGACGGGCCTCAACGGCAAACCTGGGATCGGACCCGAGGAGATTTGGCACCTCGTCAATTATGTGCGCAGCCTTGGGGGGAAGAAATGATTGGACGCATTCCATGCAATCAGAACCGAAAAATGATTGCTGATGATTAATACCTAATGGCTATGTTTACTACCTCAGACGGCTGTCCCATCGCGTATACGATCCACTCTGCACGGATCCCGAATCCGCCGCGTATGGTTCTGATTCATTCGCTAGCGCTCGACTCCAGCATCTGGGACGGTGTGGTTGAGAGACTCGCCGGCCGTGCCGAAATTCTTACCTACGACTGCCGGGGACACGGCCGATCCGGCCGCCAGGCCGGACGCTTCACGACGGAATTGTTCGCGCGCGACCTTCTGGAGCTGCTCGATCACGTCGGGTGGCAAAAAGTCATCATCGCGGGTTGTTCGATGGGTGGATGCGTCGTCCAAGCATTCGCCGGACAGTATGCATCGCGCGTCGCCGCACTCGCATTGATCGACACGACAGCATGGTACGGCGAGGATGCGCCTAAGACCTGGCGCCAGCGCGCCGCCACGGCCGAAGCACAAGGCCTCGCCGGGCTGGTGGACTTTCAGATGACCCGCTGGTTTGGAGATGCGTTTCGCGCCGCGCATCCTGAGTCGGTCAACGCGGCCATTCGGGTTTTTCTCGCGAACGATCTGGCCTGCTACGCCGCAAGCTGCATCCTCTTAGGTGATGCCGACCTGCGGCGGTTCTTGCCTCACATCGCGGTGCCGGTTGCCGTTATCGTGGGGGAACAGGATTACGCCACACCGCTGGCCGCGGCTCAATACTTACACGAAGCGATCGCGGGATCGACGCTCACGGTCCTTCCCAAGGCGCGCCATTTAACGCCGATGGAATGCCCGGATCTTATCGCGGCGCAGTTATTGGCACTAACCGAACGGCCGACCTCTGCTCATGCTTGAGTCGCCGCTCATCGCGCGTCTGGAGAATGTGCCGTTCTCGCGGTTCCACGCGAAAGCTCGCATTGTCGTGGGAAGCGCGACGTTTTTTGACGCCTTCAACGCGCTTGCGCTCGCCTTTGCTCTACCCGTACTGATTCGATTGTGGGAGATCACTCCCGCTCAAACCGGATTCCTGATCGGTTCCAGTTACGTGGGACAACTCGCCGGCGCATTGCTGTTCAGCTGGCTCGCCGAAAGGTTCGGGCGCGTCCCCAGCGCCGCAGCCGCGACCGCGCTCATGTCGGTGATGAGCCTGGCGTGTGCGGTCGCCGGAAATTTTCCGGCACTGTTCGCTTATCGCCTCATTCAGGGAATCGGAGTGGGCGGCGAAATGCCGGTGGCTGCCGCTTACATTAGCGAATTATCCAAAGCGCGAGGGCGCGGAAGGTTCTTCATGCTGTACGAAATGATTTTTCCCATAGGTCTTATGACGACCAGCCAGGCCGGCGCATTGATCGTTCCGCTGTGGGGTTGGAGGGCGATGTTTTTGATCGGCGGCATCCCGGGTCTAATCATCACATGGTTATTGCTTCGCTTACCGGAATCACCACGATGGCTGATTTCGAAAGGACGAATCGCGGAAGCGGAATTCGTCGTGAAGGAGATTGAACTGGCGGGAAGGAAATTCGAGGACGCACGCGGCAAATTCGAGGACGCACCCCAAATTGCATCGACGTCGCAAATTCGGGGCGCGCCCCCGAAATTCGAACGTGGCCGATGGATGGATGTACTCGCCCCATCTTTTCGAAGCCGCACCTTGATTGTGTGGACGCTTTGGGCCTCGGCGTACTTTGTGACCAACAGTCTGAACAACTGGATGCCCAGTTTGTACAACACGGTTTACCACCTTGGGCTCCAGCAATCTTTACGGGCAGCGTCGATGACGAACATTGCGCAAGTCGCGGTCCTGCTGGTCTGCGCCTTTTGCATTGACCGCATTGGCCGCAGAAAGTGGACCGCCGTTTGTTTCCTTGCCGGCGGAGTCGGATTGGCCGCCCTCGCTTTTACTGGGGCTCGGAACGTGGCGGACGTCATTGTCCTAGGAACGCTCAGCTACGGAATCATCGGCTCGATCAATGCCGTTCTTTATCTTTACACGCCCGAGATTTACCCGACGCGCATGCGAGCAATTGGCACAGGACTCGCCACCTCATGGCTGCGTCTGGCTTCGGCGGTTGGACCCGCCATCGTCGGTATGATGGTCGGGGCAGAAGGTATTGGTTCGGTCTTTATCCTGTTCGCCGTCATCAGCGCCGTTGGAGCGGTTGCGGCACTCTGGATGATCGAAACGCAGGGCCGCCGGCTCGAGGAAATTGCAGGGTGAAATTCGGGGTCAGACGGGTGAATTCCCTATTTCCAATGCTCCTATCCCCCTTGAAGGCGCGCCAATGATTCCTTGATGCTCGGCGATTTACCGGTTTCGACATCCGCGCGCCGAAGCTGGTGGAATTGAGTGAGAATCTGATTGGCTTGAGCCAGCACCTGGATTCGTGCCGCGTAATCCGCGATTCGCTCTCCGGGCAGCGCCCAAAGCGCAAAATCATCGGTCATGACATCGAGATAGGCGCGTGCACCGCAGCAACCCAGGCTCAGTGCCGGCGCTCCTGTATTGACGACTTGAGGGATCACGGCGCACGCAGGGCGGCCCAAGGCTGGTGGTACGGAAGGCTGCACCTGCTGAACTGCTTCGGTAATCGCCAGGCTTTGCCGGGAATTTGCAAAAAGAAGTACAGCTGCCGGCGGAACCGGTGTTGTGGCCAGCGGCGCGTAGGTCACATATTTTGCTTCTTGTTTGAGGACTGGGATGTTCGCCAGATCTTCCGACCGCACATAACCGAGATCGCCGAAAACCTTCAGGCAGTCATCTAGATTTTCGTGTTGGGCGGCTGTCGTCAGCGGCATGTGATGCGTATACATTCCGACGACGCAATTGCTGTGGTCCGCCGGGGAAGTAACAAACGCGGTTTGCGCGCCACGCTCCCAGAAAACGCAGCCCGCAGCCGCCGGTTGGGTCGTGGCGGGCACTTTCTCGGGCGGTTTATCGGTAAAGCACACGGCTACCGGAGGTACCCGGAGCTTCAAAGACTCCGATAGTGTCTTTGCAATCGAAGAATAGTCGTTCATTTGAGATTCTCCTCCACTCACTTTTTCTGAGGGCCCAGGCCTTTGCTGTACAG
>MNKP01000002.1 GCA_001920875.1 Acidobacteria bacterium 13_1_20CM_2_55_15 | reverse complement strand
GCCGTCGATATTTTCTGGAACGAGATGGACCACGATATTCCCAGCTCCCGTCGATGCCTCGACCCAGGCGGCCGCGCTATCCAGCCGGATATCGCCGGATTCGGTGTGACCCTGGAAAGGACCCCGCACATGGCGACTGGTGATGGATCCGCCGGCCGTCTTGGCGTTAATTCGGGCGGCGTCTCCGATCGAGATATCGCCCGCGTTGGTCATGGCTTGAACATCGCCGGCTTTGATAATGAAAATGGCTCGGCCGCCCTCTGCAGTGACGGAGCCGGAAATACTGCCGGCGCGGATTTGACCGGCCGTCGTGTGAAATTCGGCATTTCCTCCGACATCACCGACCTCGAGGGTTCCGCCCTGGCTGCGTATTTCGGCGTCGCCGCCCACATTTCCGGCTTTAACAAAGCCGCCTTGAGTGATGATGGCGGCCTTGCCTTTGATCTGGCCGGCGGTGATGTGACCTCCGGTGGTGCGGAGAATGGCATTTCCATCGACATCGCCAACGTTGATATTGCCGGCAGTCGCAACAAGATCCAGATTGACGTTTCTAGGCGCCACGATCCGCCAGAGGATGGTTCCGCGAACCTGTGCGGGGTCCGGCACATTGCTTGTGAGTTCGATATCTTTACCGCAGTTCTCCTGGACTTGAATGAAGCTGTTGTCGACCTGGACATCAACGGCAGCCTCGCGGCTGCTGGTATCGACTTGCACATCTCCGATAGGAGCTCTTACAAAGAGAACCGCCCCGTCGGAAACGGGACATTTTGCCAGAAGGGGGGAAGCCGTGAATGTGTTGATAAGAAGAAGCGAGCCGCCAATAACGCCGATTACACGCATCATTTCGCCGTGCCTACGAACTCCAACCCCTTTGAGCGAATATACGGGTTATCGTCCTTCTTCGTTACTGCTTCAAGGCTTTTTGCCAACTCGACGTCTCTCGAGTTGCGTGCCATCAGGGCATCAATCGCCTTGACGCGGATTCCTGCGTCAGTATCGTTTTCAAGCGTGTGCATGAATGCTGCCCGGACGTGCTGCTCGTCGGCAAACCTCTGCAGGCCCTCCATTGCACGCATCCTCACGCCGGCATCGTGGTCGTAGATGAGCGCGTTAATCAATGCCTCTTCGATCGATTCATCGGTCGGTTTCTGAGCCAACATCTCGACGGCCTTGAGTCTCGATCCCGGATTATTCGCATCGCGAAGAGCACTGAACAACAGGCTGCGGACCGTATCGTCCTCCATCTTTCCCTGGAAGCGCAGCGGTTGGGAAATTTCGCCGGCCAGCTCGACTTGTCCGGTCACCGGATCAGCACTCACGACTTGAAGATTGGAGATGGTGCCATTCCGCGGAATGACGGAGATCTGATCTTGAGCTGGATTCCCAGCAACCTGTGGAATCACCTGACGCTGATTGCTGACATAAACGCCGAGCGCCAACCCCATCGCAATAAGAGCCACCGACTCGAGCAGACGCATCGGCGTGAACACCACTGAGAATGCCGGTAGGCGCCACCGAGACCGGTTTCTCTCGATGCGGTCCAGTTTGTCGGCAAGACCTTTTCGCGACTCGACCAACAAATCCGATGGAATATCGGACCAGCGCGCTGCATCTTCGGCCAAAACCGAATGCATGGCTTTTTCGGACTCGTACGCGTCATGACAATTCGGGCAACTTTGAAGATGCGTTTCCAGTTCGACCCGGCTGGATTCCGGCAGTTCGTCATACAGGAGTAACGTGATTTGATGTTGGTAGTCTCTGCAGCTCATACGTGTGTTAAATACGCTCTAAGTTTTTGAGTAGCTCGAAACAGATAATTCTTGGCAGTTTCCTCGGTGCTTCCCATAATCTCACCGATCATTTTCAGCCTAAGCCCCTGATAGTGCCTTAATTCAAATACAAGACGCTCCTTTTCGGAAAGAGTTTTTAGCGCTTCTCGTATTTTTTCTCCGACTTCCTTCCCGTACAGGCGGCGCTCGGGATTGCTGTAGTAGGTCGTAGCGGCCAAGGTCTCTTTAAGCGCCGGCCGATCCGGATTCATTTCCGTATCGGACTCGTAGGAAATCTCTTCCTTCAGGGTTTGACGCTTTCGAAGATGATCCAGGCTGACGTTCGTCGCGATCCGGTAAACCCAGGTGTAAAAACTGGACTCGAATCGGAAACGGCTGAGCGATCGATAAGCTTTGAGAAACGTCTCTTGGAAAACTTCTCGCGCCTCCTCGCGATTCCCCAGCATGTGGAACGCTAATCGCAGGATGTCCCGGTCATGCCTTCGGACGAGTTGCTCAAATGCTTCACGATCACCATTTTGTGCCTGCTCGATAAGCAGCTTTTCGTCGTCGGACTCGTGAACTCGTTGTGCGGTCCTCTTCAATATAGCTTCCATAGTTACGAGCAGTTTAGACGCCCGTAATTTCAAAAGGTTGCGGCAAGCTAATTATTACCGTCGCCCAAGAAAATTGTAATCCGGTCTCCGGGATGTATGACAGAGAGGTCTTCGGATTCGTTCCAGGAAAGTATAGCATTTACCGAGGTGTGATAGGTCGTGGCAATCTGATACAGCGTCTCTCCCTCACGCACCTGGTGGATGACTTTTTTGGCGGCCGCCGGGTCCGCCGAGGCTGCCTGGACTGGCTGCGGAGCGACAATCAGCCGCTTGCCGACCACCAGCCGGGTGGACGTGAGATGATTCCATGATTTCAATTTTTCAACAGTCGTATTGAATTGCGTGGCAATTTTCAACAGAGTATCGCCGGGCCGGACTGTATAGGACGTCACCCGCGCGTTGGCTCGAGCGCTTGTTCCAGTGCTTCTGTTCGACGGGGCTGGAGGCTGGTTTCTGGACATGAGCTGCGGCGGTGTTGCCCCGCTCATCGGAATGATGAGCGACCGCCCGGCCTTAAGAACGGGAGTTTTGCCGAGGTTGTTCGCCTGCACCAGTTGTGCAACTGTAGTTCCGTATTTCTTGGCGATCACACCCAGCGTGTCGCCTTTTTTGATGATGTGTTCCCGGAAGAGAACCCGCTTGCTTTCCGGCAGCGAAGCAACTTGTTCGTTGAATTTGTCCGCGTAGCCTTTGGGAAGGACGAGGGTGAAGTCGAGGTCGTCCGGGGGCGTCGTCCAGCGCAGGACATGCGTGTTCAGTTCCCGCAGCTCTTCCACTGACAGATTGATAGCCTCAGCAATGACTCGAAGATCCGTAGCCTTATCGACCCGCACTCGTTCGGTTTCCAGTGGGGCAGCCGGCGTGATCTCGAATCCATACTTTTCGGGATTCTTGCCGATGATGGCGAGCGCCAGGACGGTGGGAACGTAATTAATAGTCTCCCTTGGCAGCGCCTTCTTCTCTGCCAAAGTCCAGAAGTTGTCGGCGCCTGTTTTTTCCAGCGCGCGATGCACACGCACCGGCCCGCTGTTATACGCCGCCATTGCGAGCAACCAATCGCCAAATTCCTGATACAGGTCTTTCAAGTGCCGTGCGGCGGCCCGAGTCGATTTTTCCGGATCCGAACGTTCGTCGATCCACCATGTCTGGCGCAGACCGTATTCTTTTCCGCGCGATGAAATGAACTGCCACATCCCCTTGGCCTGGGCGCGAGACACCGCTCGCGGTTGGAAAGCACTTTCCGCCTGGCATAAATACATCAAGTCCAGGGGAACGCCTTCTTCCTTCAGGACTTTTTCGATCATGGGCTGGTATCGGCCGGCCCGCTGCAGACCTACTTCGATGGCCCCCCGGCCGCGTCCGTTCTGGTAGTAGTCGAGAAATCCGAGGACCCGATCGTTGATCTCAATCGGCAGATCGTGACTGGTCTCTTTGACGTCCTCTTCGACCTCCTTCTTGAGCTTCGGATCGATCAAGGCAGGGAAGGTTTCGACGTGTACGAGGTCATCAATGGCGGCGCGCTCTTCCTTTTGGTCCGTGAAGCCGTCGCCTTGCCGCAGCGCTGCCAGTTCCATGGCATTGACGCGTGCGGTCAAATCCGTTAATTCACGTTGAAGCCTTGCATCCTTTGGAAACGCTTGAGCGGCGTCCAGAATGAGATCCACGGCTCGGTCGAATTCTTCCTTGGCTCCCCTCAGGAACCCCTGCTTGTAAAGATTTTCACCCCGCTCGAAGTGCAGTCGCGCTTCAAGGATCTTTAAGTCGATGGGATCGTTCACACTGATTTGAGGTAGTTCGGCAGGGATGGCAGCCACCAAAGGTTCAACGTGTTGCTCGATATGAGATAAAGGGGGCGGCGGCGTAGCAGGTGCTACTCTTACCACCTGCCTCGGGACAGCCTTGGTACAAGCCGCCACAACAAGCAACATCAAGATGAGAATCCGATTCGAACGAACCAGAAAAACACCTCCATAGACTAAAAAAGCCACTAATCCGCAGATTTTTAAGGTCCTTGTGAATAGTGGCTTCTAAAAGCGTAGCCAGCTTACACGAGGAGCACGCTTCAGTCAAATGGCACTAAAGCACAGGAGCCGGGACTTCACAAGTAGATAAAACAAAACTTCCTGTTGTTCCACGATTCACTCAATCGCACTAAAGATCCGGAGCCGGGGTACGCCAGATTTCGGTTCCTGACCGGGAAAAACTACGGTAATCGCACCGAGTTGGTCGGTTCGGAGCGCCGGCAAGGCCGAAACATGCGGATGCCCGAATGGATTGTTGGCTCCTACTGAAATCACGCGCACCCTAGCGTTAGGCCGGACATGGACGCCTTTACTCCCATGATGTGGAACCTTCAGCACGTCCACCGCTTCCGGTACTGGAATACTTCTTTCGATATCCCCAGTCAGCAGGGCCGTTCCCCGACCGGAATCTAAGAGCAGGACCACCGAATCATTGTTCTGGTCGTTCCTTCGCGGGGTCCAATTCGCGGGTGGATGTAACACGGTGAAAGAGCCGATGGTTTGCCCCGCCGTCACCCATCGAATGGGGATCTGCTTCTCCTGAATGCGCTCGATCAATTCGCCGTATCTCGGAATCATTGGATTACGCCCCAGCCAAAATTCGCCGATCCGGAAGTTCTCGATCACGCTGAAGAGACCATCCATATGATCGTGATGCGCGTGTGTCAGAACGACGGCATCCAGTTGCCGAATGCCACGCGAGAACAGATACGGCGAGACGACGCTCTCGCCTATTGAGAACGTGCTTTCGTCGCGCAAGTCGAGGAAGCGTCCGGAAGCCACGCCTCCCCCATCGATCAACATGCGATAGCCGGAGGGGAATTCGATCAACGTAGAATCGCCTTGTCCCACATCGAGAAACGTTAGAGTTACGGACCCCGGAGGCCTCGGCGAAAAATCTTTGAAAGCTATCAACGCGTGCGACGCGAGAATGGCTGCGGAGCTGCCAAGGCACAGAACCGTCAATCTGTTCCGCATGGCCAGGAACAGGCATGCGGCCGATATGCCGTAAACGATCCATAACCATACCGGCGGCGACGGAACCCGGAATGTCGCTCCTGGGATTCGCAATGCCAGATCGAGAATCGTCAGCATTAAATGGAGTAGCGCGGCAACAATCCAGCCGGCCAGTGCTGATGCGGGTCCTGAAAGGAAAATTAGCGACAGCGATAACGGAGTGACCAGCGCCGCGATAATTCCGGCGGGAACATTTATCAGCGGCGAGAGGGGCGACAGCCGATGAAAGGATTCGACCATGAAGACAACAAAGATCACGTCGACCGAGAAGGAAATCACTAGCGATTCGGCGAGGACGAGTATCACCTTCCATGGCAGCGTGACAATCCAGGTCGGAAGTCCATAGCGTTCGCACCATATCCGCCGCGACACACGCCAATCGGATGCCCGCACCGACAGCTCGCTGTCCTTCGAAGAATCGCCGAAATCCTTCAACGCCTCCCGGAGCCAGCCGAAAGCCCATTCGCTGGCCGGCATTCCCATCCACACGACAGCGAACACAGCCGCAAATGTCATTTGAAAACTCGAATCTTCGAGCGCGTTCGGGTCGGCTAATAAGATGATGAATGCGGTTCCCGCAATAGTGTTCGCTCGAGAGTAGCCGCGATCGAGCAGGCGGCCCAAAACCAGGAACGACACCATCAGTGTCGCCCGGTACACGGGCGCCTGCCCTTCGACGATCGCTGCGTAAGCCAGAGCGCATGAAAGGACGATCAGAAGCCGTGTCCGGCGTTTCCATGGAATCCATCGAACAACCCAAAACGCGGCCCCGGCAACAACTGCAAGATTGAAGCCGGAAACGACCACCAGGTGGTAAAGGCCGCCCGCCTGAAATTGCCGTTCGACTTTAGCTGTCAGGCCGTACTTGTGTCCAAGAACCATTCCGCTGACCAAACCCTTGATAGGCTGGTTGTCAGGGCTCGCGTCAAATGGTGCTTCAACTTTGGCCTGAATCCATTTTTGGATTCGATCACGCCCGTGCCACCCTCGGTCCAGAACCGTGATGAGGCGGGGATTCCGGATCGTGCCGGTCCAATAGATGCCTTGTCGCTCCAGGTGGCGGCGGTAATCAAACACCCCGGGATCTCGATAGACCACCGGCCGGTGTAGCTTGACCACGATCTCGACACGATCACCGGACCCAAGATCCAACTTGTCGAACAATTCGCGTTGGTCCGAATCGTTCAAAAACTCCGTAAGACGTGCCCGTCCGCGGTACGGCAGCCTGTCTACGGTTTGCAATTCCAAATCCAAATAGGTTCCGAGCCCGCGCCACTCGGGCGCCTTCGTGAGTTTCCCAACGACACGAACGGCCGTATCTTCGGGAATCGGAGGAACTGCCGGCAGCATCGACGCATCCGCCGCTCCAATCAGCGCGACAAGCAACCACAAAGTCCACCCTCTCGCTCTGGGAGAGGGCGCGAAGCGCGAGCCCAATAGGGCGAAGCCTTGAGAGAAGGTGAGGGTCACAAGAGCGGCAGGAATTGCCGCCCACACGAATCTCTCGTCTAGATACGGGGACAGAAGAATGCCAATCAGAAGGGGGATTAAAAGCAGCCCCATTGAACGCCTCGTTTGGGAGCTGCAAAGGGCGTTTCTATCTTACTGCAAAGGACGAAACGATCTCGATATGAAACGTGTTGGGAAACTGATCAACCAAGGTGACTTGCTTCAACTCGTACTGCTTGGACACAAATCTTGCCGCCTCTCGCGCAAATGTCGCCGGGTTGCAGGAGACATAGACGATGCGCTCGGGTTTCAGCCCAACGATCTGATCGGCCGTTTCGGTACCGCAGCCGGTCCGGGGTGGGTCTAACACGACCACATTGGGGTGCAGACTGCCGCCGCGTAAAGCGGCACTGACAGGCCCCTCCACGAACCGTAATGGCCACGTTTGGTTTGATCGCGCATTCTCCCGCGCCAGCCGAACCGCAAAGCGGCTGGATTCGACAGCGATCACTTCCTTCGCGGCACGCGCGAGGGGTATCGAAAAGAATCCCACGCCGGCGTAGAGTTCCAGAACATTTCCGGGCGAGGGACCAGCCTGTTCCAGTACCTTACGGTTCATTGCCGGCAATAGAAATCGATTCGCCTGAAAAAACGTGTCGGCAGTAATTCGGTAACGATTTTCTCCAACATGAATCGTAGCGCGGCCCGATCGTTGGATAGTGCCATCAGCAAACACAAAGCTTCGAGCGACCTCAGGCGCGCTGATCGCATGTACTTCCCGCGCAGGACCGGGATCCACTGATCCGATGAATTGATTCAACTCCGGAACCAGCGATGGGCATTCCCGAATCGGCACGATTACATTTGTGTTTTCCCTCAGAAAGCCGAGACGGCCGTTCGTCACGTGAAACGTCGCGCGCAGCCGATAATTTCTATCCGGCCCAGTCAGCCTTTCAATTGCGCCTTCCCACTCAAAGTGTCCAACGCGACGCAGGGTTTCACGGATGATGGCTTCCTTGTACTCGACCTGCCGGTCGTATCGAATGTGTTGCCAGTGGCAACATCCGGCCGTTGCATAATTGGGGCAGTCCGGCTCTTGGCGGTCAGGCGAGGGCTCGAGAATTTTGATAATCCGTGCAGTAGCGTAGTCTTTCTTCTTCTGGACGATCTCCACTTCGAGGACGTCTCCCGGCGCGCTCCTCGGAACGAAAACGACACCCTGATCGGTACGCGCGAAACCGGATCCTCCGTATACCAGTTTCTCGATTGTGAGACGCATGATGTTGCACAAAGCATTCCCCTCCTCGCAGATGAGGGGTGGCGCGACAGCTTAATAGAAGCTGGCGCGCCACCCCGTCTGCGCCTCCGCTCCGCTCGGCGCATCCACCCCTCCTCTGCGAGGAGGGGAATGCTTTCCGTTACTTTCAAATCAGATAAAACAAGCTAAGGCGCGGCACCTGAAATCGCTCGAGCAGTTTTCTTCGCCACATCTGTTGCTCGAGCATAGAGAGTTGGGGTGCCGTCATGGTCGAACGGAATGGGTTCAATTCTCGATCGACGGCCTGCTTCAGGTCGATCATCGTCTTGTCGTCTGCCGTGACCTTCAGTTTCGCGATCAATTTTTCTTCCAGTGCCGCCAAGGCTTGTTCGGCGGCGCGCAAATCCTTACAACCGATGGCGCGCATTGATTCAGCAATGGCTGAATCGACGGGTGCGACCTCGTTTGCCAGTTTTTCGATATACTCCGCAACCTCCTGGTCCTGAAAGTCCGGCAGTTTGGGAGCTTCGACCAGCAGGTCCTTTTGTTCATCGCGGACTTGCTCGACTGACTTGACACAATAAGCTAACGAGCCGATATCGCGCTTTCGATTTGGATTTGAGAAGGCTCGTTCAATGCCTTTGAGAACGACATCTAGCGGGATCCCTTGTTCGAGCCAATTTTCCATGAGAACCCAATCCAGACAAGAGACGAGAGTGAATGAGCGACGCTTCGTTTGAAAGAAGCGCTCAATTTCGGTGAAGTAATTGAAGTAATCTAGTTCTGGATCCATCCGCCGCCGACAACCACATCGCCCCAATAAAACACCGCGGCTTGGCCGGGCGTGATGGCGCGCTGCGGCTCGTCGAATTCAACCGTGACCAGCCCTTCCTTGCGAAACACCGTTGCCGGCTTCGGCTCGAATCGGTTCCGGATTTGAACGTCGCATCGAATGGGACTGGTTAACGTCTCGATGGCGATCCAGCTGTGATCGCGCACGGTGAATCGCCGGCGCTGCGGATCATCTCCAATAACGATGCAATTCAGCTCAGGATCGATCCGGACGACGTATTGCGGGCGGCCCGCCGCGATCAGGCCCTTGCGCTGGCCGACTGTGTATCTGTGAATTCCGGCGTGTGTTCCGACCACTTCACCGCTCTCGGCGACAATCGGGCCGGGCAATCGGGTCTCGGTTCCGGCATATTCTTCGACAAAATCGGCATACGACCGGCCTTCGACGAAACAGATTTCCTGCGACTCGGCCTTTTCCGATGTCGCCAGTCCATAACGCCGGGCAATTTCGCGCACTTCGGGCTTCGTCATTTCGCCCAGCGGAAACAATGTCTTTGAAAGCTGTTCTTGAGTCAGTCCGAACAAAAAATACGACTGGTCCTTGTTTCGGTCCTTGCCACGGAGCAACAGCCATCGGCCGAGCGCTTCGTCGTACTTGACGCGGGCGTAGTGTCCTGTCGCGACCCGGTCGGCACCGATTCCGGCGGCCTTTTCGACGAGATGGTGAAACTTCACATAGTTGTTACACAGGATGCACGGGCTCGGTGTTTCGCCTCGCAGATACGTCTGGACGAAAGGCGCAACGACGGTGTTCTCGAAGTCTTTTTCGAGGTTGAGAACGTAGTAAGGAATGCCGAGCTGCGTGGCCACACGGCGGGCGTCCCACAAATCATCCAACGAACAGCATCGGCCATTGTTGCGCCAAAGCTGCATCGACAGACCCATGATCTGCTCTTCGCGTTCCTTCAATAAAACAGCGGCTGTTGATGAGTCAACGCCGCCGCTCATGGCAACAGCAATCATTGAACTAAAAACCTTGGAGAACTTGTTTGATGGCGTCCGACGCAAGCACGCTGCAATGGATTTTAGACGCAGGCAAACCGCCAAGCGCTTTCGCGATCTGATCTTTCGTGATAAGCCTTGCCTCGGTAACATTCATTCCAACCAGCATCTCCGTCGCATAGGAACTCGTTGCAATGGCAGCGCTGCATCCCTGAGCTTTGAATTTCGCGTCCTGGATGCGGCCATCACTGACTTTCACCCACAGCTTCATGACGTCCCCGCATACGGGGTTCGATACTTCGGCGACGGCATCGGCATCGGGGATTTCGCCCACGCACCGCGGATTCTGAAAATAATCGAGCAGCTTTTCCGAATAAGCCATTCGTGAGATCAGACCTTCTTGTAATATGGCGACAGTTCGCGCAATCGGTCGACGATTCCCGGTAACACCTCGATAACGTAGTCTATGTCCTCCAAGGCCGTCATCGTGCTGAGGCTGAAGCGCAGGCTTCCGTGTGCTTCGTCCGGCGTTTTCCCGATTGCGGTGAGCACGTGCGACGGTTCGAGCGATCCGGATGAACAGGCAGAGCCGGTCGATACGGCGACTCCTTTCAGGTCGAGAGAAATAACCAGGCCTTCGCCTTCCGCATAATCGACCATGATGTTGGACGTGTTCGGGAGTCGCGGCGCATTTCCGCCGTTGACGTGGATCAACTCGATGTGCGATTGCAAGCCGGCTTCGAGCCGATCCCGCAGCTGGCCCACTCGCGGCATGTCTTGCATCAACCCTTCGCGCGCCCGGCGAGCCGCTTCGCCAAAACCCACAATGCCCGCTACATTTTCGGTGCCCGACCGGCGGTTTCGTTCATGGCCTCCTCCGGTCATGGTTGGCTTCAGCGCCGTACCTTTCTTCACGAACAATGCCCCGACGCCCTTCGGCCCGTGGATCTTATGTGCAGACATCGAGTACAAGTCGATGCCAAGCGATTTGACGTTAACTGGAATCTTGCCTGTCGACTGTACACCGTCGGAATGGAAATAGACGTCTGCTTCAGCGGCAATCTTGCCGATTTCGTCAATCGGTTGGATCGTTCCAATCTCATTATTGGCGTGCATGATCGAGATCAGGATCGTATCCTTCCGGATTGCTTTTCGAACATCTGCGGGATTCACCAGACCGTCGTGCGATACCGGCAGCCACGTAATTTCGTATCCCTGCTTTTCGAGGTCCTTGCAGGTATGCAGAACCGCATGATGCTCGATTTGCGACGTAATGATGTGCCGGCCTGCGGACTTTTGCGATTCCGCGATACCCCGGATGGCGAGGTTATCGGCCTCGGTTCCGCCGCTTAAGAAAACAATCTCGGCCGTTTCCGCGTTGATTAATTTCGCCAGGTGCTGGCGCGCGTCATCGATCAAGGACTTGGCGTGCTGTCCAAACCAGTGGATCGACGACGCATTTCCGAAATGTTCCGTAAACACCGGCATCATGGCAGCCACGACTTCTGGCCGCAGGGGAGTCGTTGCGTTACTATCTAAATAGACGCGTCGCATTGTTTCTGGGCGCGGGGGTACCGGCCGGCGTAAGCGGCGTACCGTAGCGATCCGGACGGTGGCCCGACGCTAAAGAAATGATTATAACGCTGACAACAGACTTTGGGAGTGCCGATCCGTTCGTTGGGATCATGAAGGGCGTCATATTAGGCATCGCGCCAAACACGCAATTGGTCGACATTACACATGACATCCGCGCCTACGACGTCCTCGAGCCTGCATTCATCATCGATAGTGCCTACCGCTATTTTCCCGACGCAACCGTTCATGTCGTCGTGGTTGATCCCGGTGTTGGGTCGGCGCGGCGTCCTATTGCCGCTCGAGCCAACGGGCACATCTTTGTGGCGCCGGACAACGGCGTTTTGTCGTGTGTCCTTCAAAGCGATCCAACCGCTTCAGCCCCTTCCGTTCATTGGATCAATAATCGCAGTCTTTTCCTGAATTCGATCAGCCAAACGTTTCACGGCCGCGATATTTTCGCCCCCATCGCGGCGCATCTCGCGCGCGGCACTCCCATCGAATCGGTAGGGCCTCGCATCGTCGATTTCGTCAAGAAAGCTTTGCCGACGCCGCGCCCCCAAGGAGACAGGCTGGTCGGTACGGTGTTACGCGTCGACAAATTCGGGAATATTGTGACGAACCTGCGGCGGAACCATCTGAGCCGGGGGTTTTCGATTCGTCTTCGAGGCCTCTCCATCACGCGTTTGTGTTCGAGCTTTTCCGAAGCGGAGCCCGGCGAGTTTTTTGCGATTGAGGGGAGCACAGGCTATATCGAGCTGGCATTGAACCAGGGATCCGCGGCGGATCGGCTGAATGTCGCTATCGGCTCCGAAATCGAGCTAGAAACTCCTTTTGTAAATCAATAGAATGGCTGGTCCGCCTGAGTTGCGGGCAAAAAACCGACGAGGACGAGAATGAACGCGGGATTAGAAGACGTTATAGCGGGTGAATCCGGTATCTGTTACATCGATGGTGAGAAGGGTGTACTTGCTTATCGCGGATACAACATCCACGAACTTGCCGGGAATTCCACCTTTGAAGAAACCTGCCACTTGTTATGGTTCGGACGTCTGCCGAAACCAGCCGAACTGGACGACACGACGAAGAAACTCAAATCTGCCCGCGCGGTCCCGCAGCAAGTCATCGATTTCATGAAGACGCTTCCGAAGAAGGCTCTTCCCATGGAAGTTTTGCGGACGACGGTGTCGATGCTGTCGATGTTTGACCCGGAAACCGAGGACATGTCACCTGAAGCCAATCTTCGCAAGACGATTCGCTTGACTGCTCAGACCGCGACAATCGTTACCGCTTTCGATCGCATGCGGAACGGCAAAGATCCGGTTGCACCGCGCGCAGATCTCAGCCACGCCGCCAATTTCGCTTATATGCTCAACGGCACGCTGCCGAATGAGACGATGACGAAGGCCCTGGACATCGCATTGATCCTTCATGCCGATCATGAGCTGAATGCTTCGACCTTTGCGGGCCGCGTGACTGCGGCGACTCTTTCCGATATTTACTCAGCAGTCACATCCGCAATCGGCGCTTTGAAAGGTCCGCTGCACGGCGGCGCGAACGAAGCCGTCATGCGAATGCTAAAGCAGATCGGCGAGCCTTCCCGAGTGGACGCGTATGTCCACGACCTCTTCGCGCAAAAGAAAAAGCTTCCGGGATTCGGGCATCGCGTTTATCACACCGAAGACCCGCGCGCGACGCACCTCCGGCGCATGTCGAAAGAATTGTGCGACCGCGCCGGGCAGTCCAAATGGTACGAGATGTCGGCGCGAATCGAGGAGATCATGAAGTCAGAGAAGAAGCTCAACGCGAATGTCGATTTCTATTCCGCCACCACATACCACGTCATCGGCATGCCGATCGATTTGTTCACTCCATTCTTCGCCGTGAGCCGCATGTCGGGCTGGACCGCACACATCCTGGAGCAATATTCCAATAACCGCCTGATTCGGCCCCGCGCCGAATATATCGGGCCCGCGCCGGACTTGAAGTGGGTGCCGGTGAACCAGCGATAAGACGAAGAACCGGCTGTCACCTCAGAATTCTTCAAACGAAGGATAACGGCCCAGGACGATCACCGCGCGTTTTGCGTGCCGCTCAGCGTTACGGCCCAGCCCTCAGAGATTCCTGAGTCAACGGAAGGTAGCGGCCCAGAACGATGATCACCAACCACAGGATTAACGAACTTGCTGCAATAAATTTCGCAACTGCAGGCGGATCTTCCCCGGGTCCTAACGTCGCCCAACTGCGGAAAGCGGAGGTGCAATTGAACAACACCAGAGTCGCTCCCGCTACTACCACGCCCGCCATCTTCAGATGAAAAAGCGGATTCCAGGCATAAAAGAAGGGCATGCCGACGAAAAAGAGAATGCCCGTGATGATATTGATGACTAAACCGGCGATACCCCAGGGTAGCAACCGGTGCAGGGGAGCTACAGGCAAGTCTTTCACAAAACCCAACAGACGGAGGTTCAGCCCCCCAATTGCCGCCACGATCAGGATCAAGCCAAGGAAGTGGAGGGTCTCGAGAACCGGCCAGACCCAGCGTGAGGACGCCGTGACGAAGTGAGAAACCGACGGAACGATCTTGGAGCCGATTGCGCCGACGGCCGAGGCCGCGTCCTCGGCGGACAAAATTTCGGGATGGCGGATTGCTCCACCCGTATTTCCGGTGGCTGTCATCATCCCCGCCGTCACGATAGAAAGAATGAGCACGAGTGTGAAATTCCATCGCGCCACCGGGGCTGGTGCCGGACGTGACATCCGGCTAAACTGCCACAATCCGATCAGCGCGAGTCCGCCCGTAAGCTCCATGAATACCAAAGAGAGCAATGCGGCGCCCTGGTGCGTGTTAACCAACGCCTTCGGTAGCTGAGTGGATGATTCCCTGAGGACCTCGTTCGCAACATCTCCGCTGAAGTATGTCGGGATCGTCAGAAGCGCAATGAGCGTGAAAAATGCAAGACTGGTCTGCTTCAAATCGTCGCTGTTTGCAAGAAAGGCAACCAGGAAAAGGAATAGCCCGACGAAAGCGCCGATGATCGGCCAGTGGTTCAATAAGAGATGGATGTGTGCCAAATTCATTTTGATTAATCCTACGCTGTGAGGACGGTGTACGTATAGGCCAGCAGACGGCCCGCAGTAACGGCTCCAACCCAGAAGATAAGCGCCCACACTGCAAAGACCCGGCCCTTCGCCATCATTGCAGCTTCACTCAAGTTGGCGTCGGCGAAAACACGATTCCGGAGCATTTGCATCGACGTGAGGGCCAGTCCGATTAGCGTCAGCTTTACGTAAAAAAGCGGATTCGTTAGAGATTTCGTCGGATACCCGATCAATAGAAGGAGGCCGGATGCCACTTGTATCCAGAACCCAACCCATATAAAGCGGTAAAACCTCTTAAGCGGGGCTATAGGCAGGTCCGGTGCGAGACCAAGAATTCGCAACCCGATCAACACACTCGCGCCAACCAGCAGGCCCATGCCAATAGCGTGCACCGAAAGGATGAACCAGAATGAGAAAACCGAATCGGATTCGCGAATCCAGGTACTCAGTCCGGTTGCTTCGATTGCTTGAAAAATTGAGAACAACACCAGGTTTCAACTCCTTACCGAAGTTTGGGTGATTCTAGGCCAACGTTCAGCCGCGCCACAATAGGAGAAAAATTTGGAGAAAAATTCGAAGCGGTTCTTGTGTGAAACGCGGGCCCACTTGAGCCACACGCTCCCCTTGCGGATGGACACGCATGGAACTATGGACGAATCAAGAAGAAACTCAAAATGAGAATTGAGAATTGATTAGTGACTAATGACTATGCGCGTTGGAAAATTTGCGATTTAGCGAAGTAATTAATCATTACTCATCAATCAATCCTCAATTCTCATTTGGGTGCCGTGCACTATGGTTTCACATTCTGACCCCCGGTCGGCAGCTCGTACGGAGCGCCGGTACCTGTCGAGCCGAGAAACAACGTGCGTCCGTCGGCGAGGGTGATATCCCTGCCGTTGGCCCTGTGTGACCCGTCCTTCGACTGGTATCCGTCCACAACGACCTTCGTTCCGGGCAGCAAGGAATTCTTTGTAAAGCCGCGCCGGAACAACACGTTCGGGGTACCCGCCTCGAAAGCCCAATTTTCGACCTTGCCGTCGGGCTTTTTCACATCGACGTAGACCCACACGTGGGGATTGGTCCACTGCATCTTCGTGACCGTGCCTTCGAACTTGACGGGTTTATTGGAGTCAAATTCGGCTGCAAACGCGTGGTGCGCCGAGAGCGGTAGGGCTCGGCCAAGCAGGAACAAGCCGACCACCGCGCTGACAAGTGCCAGTTTCGTTCGCATTGGATGAACCTCCTTCACTTTCTATACCATTCAAAAAAGCGGTCGCCTGGTGGAACCTTGCGCGTGACATCGATAATCATCGTCTCCCCTTCCCATCGCTTCACCAGTTGCTTCTTGCGAACATGTCCATAAAGGAACTCTTCGGCGAACTCGATGCAGGGGTACTCGATGAGCTGAACATTGGGTTCCAGACGGCGATAAAGCGGCATCGCGATTCGCCATGGCCGCGTAAAAGTTTCCGGATCCTCAATCGTCACCTCGTAACGAATGGCGTCACGATGGATAGGCGTGAAGCGTTCGACAAGGTGGAGAGAAGCGCTGTGAAAATTCCCGGCCCTGTCGAACCAATTCTTGCCGTTGAAGCCCGTTACGTCAACCACTAACGTATCGCCCTCCCAGTGGCCGACCGAATGACCCATGTATGTATCGTCTGGCGGTCCCTCGACTTTATCCAGATGGATCGTCCGAGCCGCGTTCGCAAACGTGAATGCCATCTGGATTTTGTTGGTGCTTTGGACGATTTGAAACGGATACGGCATATACACGGCTCGTGGAATGCCGGGCAGATAACACTTCAACTCCGGATCGCGATCGATCCAGTTTGCAGCGTTCTCCTTCTTTATCGCCGCCGCTTCGGGTTTATAAGGAATTTCACCGTCTCCTTCGATGACGCCGAGCGATCCGGGCACACCCGCTGCAGCACCCAGCGCGAGGACAGGGGCTGCCGGCACGCGTGCGAATTCATAGGTCGGATAGACACCCGGCTCCGTCACTGCTCCCGCGCGTGCTTCATGAGCCTGCAGGTCCCAATGCGCTTCATTGATGGCCTGCCAGATGCCGCTGAAGTTGGGCTTGCCGTCGGACGTCCGTGCGGACCCTGATGCGGGTACGGCCCTGGAGCGTGT
>MNKP01000105.1 GCA_001920875.1 Acidobacteria bacterium 13_1_20CM_2_55_15 | reverse complement strand
CGATCCGCGATTCAGGCTCAGGGAGATTCTTCTTCGCCCACTGCAGGACCTCTTCTTCCTGAGTGAAGAGAATCACCTGCCGTTTTTCGCTGACCTTCCGGAGCGTGTTGAGACGGCGTAATGCAACGGCCGCCGAAACTTCAGACCTGACTTAATTGCGGATATTTGACCCGCCGCGCGCTTTGGACAACGCAACACACAAAGATGCCGAGAAGGACGGCGGGAATTACGGGCCATGTGGGCCCAGCCTGGCCGCGAATACCAAGATAGATTGCTGGAGAAAGCATCAGGAGAAAGAGAGCGCGGCGCCGGCCTTCAGACACCTGATCTTGGCCATGAGTAATTGCTAACGCCACAACGATTAAGACGAGATCAAGATCCTGGATCATGATGTGTGGTGCAACGAGAACAGTGGCGAGAACGAGCGCGGAAAGATCCCAGTCGGTGATCGACTGGCCTTTCCGGCGGACAGCAAGTCCCAGGAGGGTCATGGCTGTGAGAACGATCCAGGCCGCGTTGCCGCCATTCCAAAACGCGCTGATGGCTTTGATGTTCTCCATGCGGCTCGTCTGAGCCGTCTCGAAGCGGCCGGCGGCCATTTGCTGAGTCAGTGCCACATAGCCGGCGACGCCGTATGATCGGTTTGGTCCGGCAAGTGACGCAACAAGCGAAGGCCCGTGTTTTTGCTGGCGACACGCATTTCGCCGATAAACTGGTCAGCTTGTTTGAACCGCAGACCGAGGTTATCCGCAAAGGCAAGGCGAATAAGCCGACAGAGTTTGGAAAGATAGTCAGGATACAGGAGGCGGAAAATCAAATCATCACCAGCTACGAGGTCTTCGAGAAGCGGCCCAACGATTCAGATTTGTTAGTGAAGGCTGTTGACGAGCATAGTGAACGGCTCGGTCAAGTTCCCGACCTGGTTGCAGCCGATGCCCCCTTTCATTCACCGACTCAGAAAGCGGCGATTGAAAAGATGGGTGTGAAGCATATTTCGGTTCCCAATCGCCCCAGCAGAGATCTTGCTCTTCGCCAGCTTCAAAGGACGCGCTGGTTCCGACGAGGTCAGAAGTGGCGAACCGGCAGCGAGGGTCGAATCAGCGTTTTGAAACGACGACATGGATTGGATCGTGTCGGTATCGGGGCCTGGATGGCATGGGCCGATGGGTTGGATTGGGCGTGATTGCCGACAATCTGATCAATATGGGGCAAATTCTCGCCGCAAAAGCGTGAAGCGATGAAAAATCCGGCAAAAATTGCGATCGGTGTCTTCGGGAAAGCAACCATCCGCAGGGAAGCCAATTCAAAACGTCATTTTTGCGCCGGAAAGTAGCTACGCTTTTTCGCAGACTGCGCTGCGAAAAAGTGGCCCTACGGGCAGCCGGGTCCCCCCGCAGTCTGCGAAAAAGCGGCGGTCAGCCATCAGCTATCAGCCGTCAGCTAGCGATCAGCATTCAGCTTTTGAATCAGCCCAGTAAGCATGCGCTTCAGCTCGATCACACGTTCGCTGATCTGGGCGTAATCATCAGCTTTGATCATTTTCAAATCGCGCGCCAGCAGGAGATGATATTCGAGGTCGCTGGCAGAACCGCGGGCGATACTGCAGTAACGGGCGAGTTCCGCGTCTCCGTCCTTGCCGCAACCTTCGGCCAGGTTGGCCGGAATCGACGAACAAGCGCGGCGGATCTGCGCCGTCAAGCCATACATTTCTTCACGCGGCAAAGACCGTGTCAGTTCGTAGATTGCCAGAGTCAGTTCGTGGGATTTCTGCCAGACACTCAGCTGCCGAAAATCCTTCATCGCATCACCAGCCACTTCTCCAAACCCTCTTCGGTAATCGTTAACGCGCATCTGATGCGGATGGCGGGTCGTTTTAGCCGTCGCGTGCGTGGATATGCGAAGGCCAACGGCATCCCCATCATCGATTGCGGATCCGACGAGAGGAAACCTCAGATCGCCGAGGACTACTTAGACAAGAACGCATCAGTCCGCGGATTGTTCATGATTCTGGTCGCCCGGGCTTCAGCCACGGTCTGGGAAGTGCAGCGAAACAAACGTGGAGTAATTTGCCATCTGGAATCCAAGAGAGTGTTCATCAATCATTATTCTTTCCACATCATCGATCCCGATTGGGGACACATCACGATCAAGATGGCTCGGGCATCCACTCTTCGGCACGCAGATCATGCTGAACGGTCATGAATACGTAGCCTGCCAAGGACGAAAGAAGAAGATTGAGTTCACAAAAGAAGGAAATTGTTTCACCATCATCGACAAGCCCGCAGACTTGGCGAAGGTCGCAGACACCTTGTCCGGAACTCGGACTATAGGGCGCTTGAGTCGGGTCTGCGAGGATGGATAACCTGTATTGCATGGATGCCACTTTCGTGAGCGATGACATGTTGGATCGACTCCCAACACTGTCTTATGTAGGGCGAACTCGGATCGGCGGCATCGATCTCAACAAGCCACGCTCGCGTGCAGTGCTGATGGGCGCCTTAGCATTGGCTTGTTCACCGGACGCCTTCACGGTCAAAGACTTCGCCGCCACAGTCATTCTGATGCTGGCGACTTCGACTCCAAACTATGGTACCCGCCAAGCCGCTTACGACTTGAAAAAACTCCGCGGGAAGAACCTGCTGACGAGAGTCGCCAAATCCCAACGCTACTGTATCCCCAGCGAAGCGATTCGTACGATTGCGGCGCTTGTCACATTCTCCGAGAAAAAGTCCTTACGTCCGATCCTCGCTGGAGTCGCCAAAACCACGTCGCATCGCAAACCGAACAATCGCAGCCTTATCGATGTACATTACGAAACCATCCAGCAAGACATGTTCACTCTATTCGAAGACTTGCGCATCGCCGCTTAGAAACTGACAAACTTTTGTGGATGTCATTTTGGCAAGCCTAGGTGACGTCAACGGTGGCGCAAGTGGCCTCGGCCTCATGAGAAACTTCCAAGCGCTGTTTAGGGAAGCAAAAAGTCTGAGGATGGGCAAGACGCCACCGCGCAAGGCGGAATCCCATAGATAGCTTCAGCACGCCCAGACCGTAGATAACGCTGCGCCGGAAGTTAATGGAGGAGGCCTCGGGAAAATAACGCGTGGGACACGAGATCTCGCCAATCCGGGCACCTAGCAAGATGGCCTGCGCGAGCACCTGATTATCAAACACAAAATCGTCGGAATTCTTCTCTAACGGAAGCGCCAGGAGGAGAGCTCTGCTGAAAGCCCGAAAACCAGTGTGATATTCCGACAATTTGGCGCCGGTCATCAAGTTCTGGAAGGCCGTGAGGGCGCGGTTCGAGACATATTTGTAAAACGGCATGCCGCCGCGCAGGGCACCTCCCCCAAGAATTCGGGATCCTAGAGCCAGATCGTATACTCCATAAGCAATCATGCTTGCCATCGCAGTTACCAGCAGTGGCGAGTATTGGTAGTCGGGATGAACCATGACAACCACATCTGCGCCGCTGTCCAAGGCTGCCCTATAACAAGTCTTCTGGTTGGCTCCATAGCCGCGATTCTTGTCGTGGACAATAACAGCAAGCCCCAAACGCTTAGCCAATTCAACTGTTTCATCACTGCTGTGGTCATCCACTAAGATCGTCGTATCTACAATTCGGGGAAGCTCGCGTACAGTGGCCTCGAGCGTTTTAGCTGCGTTGTAGGCAGGCAATACTACCGCGACGCGTTTTCCCCGGATCAGACCCTTGACTTCGCCGATCATGCTGGCACCTCTTTCAGGAGGATAAACAGAAGCTGGATGGACTGTAATGGCACTTTAGTGTTAGAGCCGAAATTCGGACTTTGGGATAAGTTTTAGGAATGCGCGTCATGTATCAAAAATTCGGTGGGATAGTCCTTCGCACCTGGATCCCGGTTGGAGCCATCTTAGCAATGACGTTCTTGCTGCATTCACATGTCTGGATCCCTTCGGGCGACTCAGCTCTAGATGAGGTTCGCAAGCCGCGAGCAGATCTCATGCTTTTCTACGCAGGCGCGCTCCTTATCCGCGAGTCTCCTGAACGGCTCTACGACGTGTCCAGACAGGCGGAAGCCCAACGCGAAGCCACAGGCCTAGGGATGTCTGAGGGGGACATCGATTTTCTGCCTTATCTGTATCCGCCGATCGTCGGCCTCGCATACGTGCCGCTCACGTTTGTTTCATATAAATCAGCGTACCTTCTGTCGATATTGCTGAATTTCATCTTGCTCGGCTCAGGCCTGGCGGTTCTTTCCTCCGGCCTGCGTCTGAACCTTGAGGCGGCTCAGGTGCTGAGTTTGTGCGCAACCGCCTGTCTTGCAGTCTACGCAACTCTGCTGGAAGGGCAGGTTTCCTTTTGGTTTCTGCTGCTATACGCACTTATGATCGTAAACCTTCGAAATGGGAACCCCGATCGTGCTGGAATCTGGGCCGGACTTCTGGCGTTTAAGTTTCAGCTTTTGCCGGTATGGCTATTCTGGTTTGCCGTCCGCCGGCACTGGCGCGCACTCGGATATGCTCTCGGAATCGCTGGAGTGATCGCCGGGGTCTCTATGCTCCTGGTTGGCGTCGATGGAAGCTCCGGGTACTTCCGCTTGTCGCGACAGGTTATGGCTGGAAACTTCTTTGCAGCGCTTCCCCAGGATACGCCGAACTTACGGGCGCTAACTTACTTCTTTAATCTTGGGGATACCGTCTGGATTGCTGCTGTTGCTCTCGTGCTGTTGGCGCTTTACAAGAGGCCGCCATCGCGAGACTGGGAATACTGCATGATCGTCATCGCTGCACTACTCGCGGCACCTTATATACAGATATCCGAATGTGTCGTGTTGCTAATCGTTGTAGGGCTTGTTTTGTCCCAACAGGCCGAAAAAGTGTCCGTTGCCGCGAGGTGGTCCTTGTTTGCGTTGATGCTCTGGCAATCCGTCGAAAGGTGGTTATTTGGGGGGCCCGGCGGAAGTCATTGGCCCGGTGTGCCGCTGACTCTCGCCGGATCGTTCATCTACGTTACTTATCGAGCCTGGCGGGTTAGCCCCGCTCATCTGGCCGCCCAATAAAAGATCAACATCCTGACAGATAAGCCGCGTGAGATCCGGAGTCGCCGCCCCCGGGCCGGCCCGCGGGGGCACCTTTAAGTCCTACTGCAAATGGAGGAGCTTTACGAAGCGGCGTAGCAACAGACTTGCCAAAGAGAAATACAAAACGCAATTGCCCCGTGAGAAGCCGCCATGGAAACGAAATTCCAACGGTCGAATGATTTTCAAATTCAAGCTCAAGGCGTCCGGCGTTTTGGACGAAAAACCCTGGAAGAATGATCCACCGAAGCTATTCGAGGCTGCGGGAAAGCGCACGCGGGGTGGAGTCATTGGCCAAAGCTATGAATTGCCAATAACGGTTTCCAATCCGCTCGTGTCGCCATTTCAGGCCGCGGCGACCTTACTTCTTCTGGAGGCTGCGGACAAGACATACAATGCCAGGGCCAGCAGTGCCAGGATTTGTGTTCCGCCGATCATTACGGAGTTCTCCAGGATCCCGCCCACGACCGCGCCCAGTATGTTTACACCCAGGGCTTCTGACGGGCGGTCAAAATCCCGGATTGAAAGCCGCTTAGAAACGAAAACTGTGAACGCAACGAGTACAAAATTCTCGTAGGATGCGGATAAGGTTCTTAAGGACCGATGGTGGCTTCCTCTACTCGGAAACGGCATGTCGTAAGTATCGGGCGGCCAATTTGCGGCCTTCTCTGGCTTTTGCGGCGTCGCATGACGCCTTTTTTGTTTACCTGGAAAGTTGCCCAAGTCTGCCGCATTTTTTTTAGAGGCCGGCCCCTAATTCGGGTGGTCCTTGACCGCCGCGGCCGCGTCAAGCATTTCCCGGATGCATTGATTTTTCGCAACAGCTTGAGCGAACTTTCGCTCGAACTCTACAATCGCAATATCCAGAGCTTCATCATGGAGTGCGGGCCGGACCTGGCGTTTAGCGCTCTTCGGTCGGGAATCATTCATAAAGTATTCGTGTTCGTAGCGCCGAAAATCCTGGGAGGACGCGAGGTTCCCGCGGTCGGCGGAGAAGGTTTTGAGAGGCTATCGGACTCGATTCGCTGCGAGACTGGACGACTGATAAGGCGGGATCGGACCTCATCCTGTCCGCTTATGTTCACAGGTAGGCGTCCTATCGTACGCGCTCCAGTATTTGAATGCCGAAATCCGGACCTCGGAATGGCTCTGTGCCGAAAATCGCAGTCTGGTGATAGTGACGGCGTACCCAATCCATGATGGTCTTTCCATATGCCGCGCTGGTTCCAAAGAACGGAACACCGTACTCCGTAGTGTCCTTATGCACGACAACAACAATATCGGGGCGGCTTTCGTTCAATGCCGTGACGATATCTGTTTCAGAGGAAACAGCCAGCTCCGGGGGCATGAAATTGATATATCGCGTTGGATTGACTCTCCTCGCCAGATAATTGAGCATCACACCCTCCGGAAGCACCACCATCGTACTGTTTACGGGAGTGCGCTGCTTGATCCAGTCGAGCGCCTGGCCAGCAATAGGACCGGCCGGCGACACGCTCGAATCGAAAACGCGGATCGTATCCCCGCCGCTGCCGATCTCGACATTTTTGTGCTGATACAGCGTCCTTGAAAGCGCAAGATGCCATCCGACGCCCGTGCAAATTGCGGTGATAACCAGAACCTGGAGCGTTTTACCACCACCTGCCGATCGAGCGCACATTTCCGGCATGTAGCCAATGCCGAATCCGACCACGAGCAGCGTTGCAGGCATGGCGAGAGCAAAGCCGTAATGATAGAAACGCGTGTACAATAAAATCTTTGCTAGAAAAGCAAGCCCAAGTACATTCCACATGATCAGTGGAATTAACCGAACGCGTACGGCATGATCGTGCCGGCCTCGATGAAGGTGTAACGCAAGCATCCCAAGTGTGGCGAAGCTCAGCGCGGGAATAGCTCGGCCGCTGTCACGCCAGGTAATCCTCAACGCGATAAAGACCATCATCAGCGCGAGGCTGAGCGCGAGATTTAATCGCAGAGGGTTTGCTGCGGCGCCGCGCATTCGCGCGTCGATGGCCACGGCAATTCCAACGAAAACAGCCGCGCACAACGCCAGGTACGCCATTCGCGCGAGGTTTTCCCAGGGCGCATCGAGCCCCATACCTTGCAGATAGAAGATATTCGCGAAAATGGTGCGTGAGAATAAGGGTAGCCAGGCTCCCATGACGTAGCGTCCTGCGTCCGTTGGCGGCACAAAGGCGCCAAAATATGCAAAGAAGATAGCGATTGGCGTAAGAACGCCGAAAAGCGCAACGGCCATCGCAGGGGCCGGGCACCGGCGTTCCGTCACAGCCCCAGCAATGAGAATGACACCAGTGACTGCGCTCGCGGCCGCCGCCATCGCGATCTCGGGTTTTGTCAACAGACTGATGCCCAGGCAACTTCCGGCAAGGAAGGCCCACCACAGCAAACCCCTTTGGAGCCATCGCTGGAACGCATAAATCATCAGCAGAGCACAGGCGACGCCGTGCGTCGTTTCGTGCGAATAAGGAGATATGAAGTTGTAGTTGCCGATGATCGTATATTCAGAAAATCCGAACATCGCCAGGAAGACGATTGAAACCGCGGTCGCTGTGAACCGGTTGAGACACGCCGCGAATAGGCGGTAAGTGATCGCGGTAATCCCGGCCAGAATGGCCATGTTGCAGACGATCAACGTGGTAAAGGAGACGCCGAATAGCCGGAACCCGACCGCATTGAAGTATTGAGAAAACGGGCCAAACAGAGAGGCTACGTCTCTATACAGTAACTTCCCGCCGGCCAACTGCCACGGCGAGTACAATTCGCGGCCGAAATCTACGAGCAGGTCGGGCCAACGGCGCCAGCTCCATAGGGTCAGCAAACCGAACACAATTGTAATCAGACCCGGTCCAATCCATGGATTGGACTGATCGGCAGCTGGACTTTCGCCAACACTCAATTCTTCGTATCGTTCAAGCACGACGTGCCAATTCTACCAGTAGGGAAATGCGCCCACCAGGTGTCGCGGGTTTTTTTACGCCTAGAGCAGGATGCTGAAAAAAGGCGAGAGGAGCGGCTGTAGCGGCGCTCCGCCAAGCGCAAGCGCCACAGCGCGCAGCCTCAAGAGAATGAGCGCCGGTTTTTCCATATATCAACAAAATACCGGCGGTCAGAGACCGCCGGTACAGTGCAAGTCATATAGAAGCTGACGCGCGCCGGGTGAGGGTTCCTCCTAGCTATAGCTAGACCGCCGCTGGCATCAGCTTAACGATCTGCGATTCGGGCTCAGGGAGATTCTTCTTCGCCCACTGCAGGACCTCTTCTTCCTGAGTGAAGAGA
>MNKP01000040.1 GCA_001920875.1 Acidobacteria bacterium 13_1_20CM_2_55_15 | reverse complement strand
TTCTTTGAATTTGTCGGGAAGCTTCAGGTCAGCCATCGCCTGTTCTGGAGTCTTGCCGGCGGCGAGCGACTTGCGAGCGTGCTCGAGGAACAAACGGTTGAATTCGCCATAGTCGACGAAGTCCTGCCACTTCAAGGGACCGGTCGTCGTATGGCCGGTAATGACGGTGTCGACGTTTTTAATCGCGCTCACGGCTTTGGCAATGGTTTGGGGGTAAGCGATTCCGCTTCCCCCGTTGTTCCTGTCGATCAATGGTTGGCCCCGCGTCGCAAAAACGTCGCCGGCATGCATGGCGCGCAATGCGCGGAACACGACGAACGCATCGCCATTGGTGTGGGCCGCTCCGAAATAATAAAGGTCGATGGAGTCGGGTCCGCCCAGCAACGTCATGCGGTCCTTGAAGGTCTTGTCCGGCAGGGCGTACTTGTTTGCCGAATCTTTGAAGACATCCATCTTCTCCATATTCGCCTTTGTGTTCTCGTGCGCGACAATTTCAACACTTGCCGGAAAGAAGACATTGCTGCCGGTGTGGTCGCCGTGAGTATGGGTGTTGACGATGAGCGTGACAGGCTTGCTGCTCACCGTCTTGACCTGATCCAGAATCGCCTGGCCATTGTTGGCGAGCTTCGTGTCGACGATCACGACACCGTTTGCCGTGAGGAAGACCGCGGTATTTCCTCCACCGCCGGGAATCATATAAAGCCTGTCCGTGACTTTTTGGATCGTGCCGATCGGCCCGAGACCGGCGCCACCACCGCGCCCCTGTCCACCGGCGCCTTGTCCTGCTTGCTGCGCGATGATGCCGCCCGCGAGCATTACTAACGCGACGGCCACAATCGTCCCCAATACCAACAGCCGTTTCATGAGAACCTCCCAATTTGAATAGTGTGCGGCACATGCCGCGTTTAGAGCCGCTCCTTGAAGAAGCGCAGGATCGGGCTTGCCGTCTCCGATGACCGGCTGCCCGGCTCCAGTATCGGATCGGATGCAAAGAAATGGCCCGCGCCTTGAACGACGATGTGCCGCGCGTAGAAGCCAGCCTGTTTCAACGCCAGCAGGAAATTATCCGACTGCGCGCGATCGACGATGTCGTCCTCGGTACCATGTACGATCAGGAATGACGTCGCGTTCTTTGCTTTGACCACGTATGTTATCGGCGACGCCTCCAGATAAATCTTGCGGTTCTCCGTCAACGGCGCGCCGAGAAACTTCTCGGTGATGTTATCGTGCGGCCGGTGCAGTTGATCGTGATTCCATTGCTGCGCCATATCATAGACGCCGTAGAAGCCGACCACCGCCTTCACGCGCGCGCTCACCGACGCAAAAACGTCCTTAGGATAAGCATTGATGAACGGAGCATCTTCGTAGGTGAGCGAGGTCAGCGCAACCAGATGTGCGCCGGCCGAATCGCCCATCATGCCGATCCGCTCAGGGTCGACTTTGATCGCCTCGCCTCGCCCGCGAACAAATTGCACTGCCGCGCGCACGTCCTGCGCGGCCTGCGGATAAGTCTTCTGCCCCGGCTTGGACAGCCTGTAGCTGACCGCGAACACCACATAGCCCTGCTGCGCCAGATAACGACCCCAGTAACCATAGGCGGTGCGGGCGCCCGCCTGCCAGCCGCCGCCGTGTACCGCGACGATCGCCGGATATTTGCCCGGCGCCTTGGGTTGATACAGATCGCCCTGCAGTACAACTCCGTCATGATTGGCGTATTCGACGCCACTCTGAATCTCCACGTCCCCTGCCGCCGTCTGCGCGCGCGCCGGAACAAGACCCGCCGCGAGCGCCACAGCGCCGATGATCGTCGCCCCGAATATAGACTTCATGCGATCCTCCTGAGATTTTTTTGGGTGTCAGCATAAGCCACCCGCGCAACCGAGCGCGCAGGAATTATAAACACAGATAAATGTATTTCATCAGGCGGTCCCCGATCCCCAAAATCGCTGATTCAGTTGCCGGAGGTTTTTCGCTGCCAGCCTTAGAAGCCCGCTGGCTTGGAAGTGGAGCGCACAGCCCGCACGTTCACACGATTGACAAAAACGCCAAAACTTTTTTCAATGGCTCAGTCCGCGAAAGCGCACGATGCTAAAGCAACGTGGACAGGTAGTTGTGGTACTCGTTCTGTAATTAACCAAAGGAATGGCAAGGACAGTATTGGTTCTCTTCCATAAAATTCTCGCAAATGGCAATGCGGCCGCGGTTTTCCTCAAACTCAAAGGAATAGGCGTAAGTCCTGCAGGTTACGCTACAAGAGAGGTCCCTTTGAAAATGTTCCTTCGCTTCAGCCTACTCGTTGTAATCCTCAGTCCCGTCCTGAACGGTGTTGCTCAGACTATCACGACATACGCAGGTCCTCCTGTGCCAGTGCTGGGAGCTTTGGCGCCTACGCAATATTTCGACCGGACGGAAGGTATAGCGCCGGATAGCGCAGGTGGTTTTTACTTCAGCAGCAGCCCTGAGAACCGCGTTTATCGGGTCGCGGCCGATGGTGTTTTGAGCCTAATTGCGGGTACTGGAACTTCGGGTTTCAGCGGAGATGGTGGCCCAGCCGTGTCCGCCCGACTTTCCTATCCAGGAAATCTAGTGGTTGATGGCGGTGGCAACCTCTACATCGCGGACTGGGGGAACGATCGTATCCGCAAGGTTAATACAGAGGGAATCATCAGTACTATCGCGGGTAACGGTAAGGAGAGATTTGAAGGGGACGGGGGGCCCGCGACTTCGGCGTCATTAAACGGCCCAAGGGGAGTCGCCGTAGATCCTGCCGGTAATGTATACATCGCGGACCGGGGAAACAGTCGTATCCGCAAGGTTGATACAGTGGGACTCATCAGCACTATCGCAGGTAACGGTACCTCTGGATTTAGCGGGGACGGCGGGCTGGCGACGGCGGCCTCATTCGATGCGTGGAGCCTTGCGGTGGATGTTTCCGGCAACCTGTACATTACGGACCCGAGGAATCACCGCGTGCGTAAGGTGAACGCCGCCGGGATCATCAGTACAGTCGCCGGTGATGGTGGGGATATTTTCGGCGGAGATGGCGGGCCGGCGACGGCGACCTCAGTCCTCCCGGTTGATATTTTTGTCGACCCCGGTGGCAATCTCTACCTCGCGGATGCCTCTTACCGCGTGCGTAAGGTGAACGGTGATGGGATCATCACCACGATTGCCTGCAACGGTACCTCCGGATTCACTGGGGATGGCGGGCCGGCGACGGCGGCCTCCTGCGTACCGTACCGTGTTGCACGGGACAGTGCCGGAAATCTTTATGTTGCCGACGGAAGTTCCAGGCGTATTCGCAAGGTGAGCGCTGCCGGAATCATAACCACTGTTGCGGGCAGAGGCACTGGCCAATCTAGTGGCGATGGGGGCCCAGCAACTTTGGCCGAATTAATTCAGCCCCTCGGTGTGGCGGTCGATCCCGCGGGAAACGTGTACATCGCAGACGAGGGAAGCAATCGGATCCGCAAGGTTAATACGGCGGGAATCATCAGTACCATCGCGGGTAACGGTAAACAGGGATTTGACGGGGACGGGGGCCCAGCGACTTCGGCCTCATTATATGAGCCAAGCGGAGTCGCGGTAGATCCTGCCGGTAATGTGTACATCGCGGACGCGGGAAATCTTCGGATCCGCAAGGTTGATACCGCGGGAATCATCACTACTATCGCGGGTAACGGTAAGGAGGGATTTAGCGGAGACGGGGGCCCTGCAACTTCGGCCGAATTAAGTTTCCCAGTGGGAGTCGCTGTCGATCCCGCGGGAAACGTGTACATCGCAGACGAGGGAAGCAATCGGATCCGCAAGGTTAATACGGCGGGAATCATCAGTACTATTGCGGGTAACGATACGCAAGGATTTAGCGGGGACGGAGGCCCGGCGACTTCGGCGTCATTAAACAAACCAAGGGAGGTCGCGGTAGACCTTGCCGGTAACGTGTACATCTCGGACGCGGGAAATTTTCGGATCCGCAAGGTAAACCCTGCCGGAGTTATCAGCACCGTTGCGGGACGCGGAACCTCTGGTTTCACTGGAGACGGCGGGCCTGCAAGCTCGGCTCAATTGGTTCCACGCGGAGTTGCAGTTGGCGTGCAAGCGGATCTTTACATCGCCGATGGCAGTCTTCGTATCAGACGCGTTGACAACTTAGGTTTGCCGCGTGTTGGCAGTTTCGCGCAGATTGCATCTGGCGCAGGATGGAAAACAACGATCGTCCTCGTAAATTTGTCTTCCATCGCGGTCAGTGCTCGTGTCAACTTCTACGGAGATTCAGGAAACCCATTAATACTACCCCTCGTCTTAGCAGATGGCTCCGGCACCGCAAGTTCATCAATAGATCTCAGCATGCAAGCGCGAGGATCGGCGGTGCTCCAGAGTGAAGCATCGACATCGTCCGTAAGCCTTGGATGGGCTGAGATTGAAGCTTCCGGACCCTTGAACGGCTATGCCATATTTCGCCAAAGGCTACCCGGCCTTCCGGATTCCGAAGCTACAACTCCGTTAGAAACTATAGCTTCCTCGTCCATGGCATTTTTCTTCGACAACGTGGCTGGTTTTCAAACAGGCATTGCAGTCGTAAATCTGTCCGCGTCTGAGACGACAGTCACTGCAGTTTTCCGGGACGAGAATGGCTTGCAATTAGGTTCCTCTCAGTTCTCGATCCCAAGGTCGGGTCACTCTTCATTCTTTTTGAACAGCAGATTTCCGACCACTGCAAATCGACGCGGCATTGTCGAATTTCAGAACCAGTCTGGCATTACAGGCGTCGGCTTGAGATTCAGTCCATCATTATCGTTCACTTCCGTGCCAGTCATCCGATGACTCGGCGGCCCCTTGAGGCGCGGATGCGCCACATGTCATTTTTCTTGTCTTTCTCTTTGTCCTTCTCCGCATAGGCGGTCAGGCCAACGATCATGCATAGACAGACAGCTGCAACAGTAGCAAATACTCTTACAGGCTTTGTTGGAATCATCTGATCCTCCTAGGACAGGGTTATAAGTATCTCTGACGATTTTCAGTCTGTGAAAAAAATTGAATTATCACGTTGTAGATTTTTCCGCAATCCTGTGGCTGACCAAAAAAAATTCCTCCTACGGAGAGAATGACTACCTCTTTATGTCTGGGGTGGACTTTCTGCGCGGTTTCGTTCCAGCATGACGTTTGTGATATGGATCGCTCTGCAACGGGACGCCTTAGCCCGGCGCGCCCTGCAGGCTGCGATCGACGCGCCAGGGCAGGAGGGGCTGTGAAGCATGAAACTTTGAGCGGAAAACGCGGGACGGGGAATCCTCTCGATCTACGCCGTTGGCTGAGCGACATTGAGGGGTTGGGCGAGCTGAAGGAAGTCCGCGGCGCGGATTGGAATCTCGAGCTGGGTGCCATCAGCGAACTCAACGTAAAAAAAGAAAAGCCGCCCGCGCTGCTCTTCGATGAGATCAGCGGCTATCCGAAGGGGTTTCGCGTTCTGACCTGCAGTACCAGCAGCCCCGCGCGGCTTTCCTCGATACTGCGCCTTCCAGTAAAGACAGAGCATCGTCAACTCGTCGATGAGTTGCGCGGTAAGCCCCGCGTCTGGGAATCACAAGCAGCCAAGTACGGGCCCGTCGGTGTGAATGACGGATGTGTTTTCGAAAACATCCAGACGGGCCCCGATGTCGACATCCTCACTTTTCCGGCACCCTTCTGGCACGAGTTGGATGGCGGACGCTACATCGGTACGGGCTGCTCGGTTGTGACGCGTGATTTCGATTCGGATTGGGTCAACGTCGGCACCTACCGGATGATGGTTCATGACCGTAATCATGTCGGGCTCGACATGATCGCAGGGAAACATGGCCGCATCCATTACGATAAATACAAAAAGGCCGGCAAACCTTTTCCCGTTGTGGTGGTGCTTGGAGGGGACCCGCTCGGTTATCTCATCTCCGGAATCGAGATCCCGTTCGGCATGTGCGAGTACGACTACATGGGGGCAATTCTCAGCGAGCCCGTCGCCGTCGTTTACGGGGAAGTTACGGGACTTCCCTTCCCCTCGGCTTCCGAAATTGTCTTGGAAGGCTGGGTGCAAGCGAATGACGAACGCACCGAAGGACCCTTCGGCGAGTTTCACGGATACTATCCGGGCAAAGCCGGTACAGCGCCCGTTGTAACGGTCGAACGAATCTACTACCGCAACGATCCGATCCTGATGGGAAGCCCGCCGGCGAAGCCTCCTAACGACTACTCGTATTCGAAAGCCGTCATGCGTTCGGCATTGCTGCACGAAGCCCTCGTTGCCTCAGGCGTACCGGATGTCCGAGGCGTGTGGGCGCACGAGATTGGCGGCGCCCGCATGTTCAATGTCGTTTCGATCAGACAGCGATACGCGGGCCATGCTCGCCAAGCGGGCCACATCTTGAACCAATGCGGGGTCGGCGCGTATATGTCGCGTTACTCGGTGGTGGTCGACGAGGACATCGATCCCTCCAACCTGCAGGAAGTGATGTGGGCCGTCGCGACTCGTTCGGATCCCGCGACAAGCCTCGATATCATCCAGCGCGGTATGGGATCGAAGAATGATCCAATGTATGTCACATATCCCGACGACACTCCCTTCAGCTCCAAAGCGATCATCGATGCCTGCCGGCCTTTCAACCACCTGCACGACTTCCCTGCGGTCGCCGAAGCAAGTAAGTCGCTGCAAGATAAGATTCGCGCAAAGTGGAAGGATCTGTTCCGAAATCTGTAACCGCCGATCGCCAACTTGTAAGATCGATGCACAATTTTGTTAGCGATTTTTAATATCGATAATTGCTATTCGGATTGTGGAATGGCTGTTACAAATTGGCGAAAATCAGAAATCTGCAACCGCCGATCACCAACCTTCAAGATGGATGCACAATTTGAATCGCAATTCTCCATCATTGAAAATCGCGAAGAAAATTGTGAATCTGTGTTACAACTCGGCGATTGCAGATGTGAGATTGAGGAAGCATGGCGTTACAAACCTCCGGACAGATTCGCGTTGCCATGGACCGGACCGCGGTTTTCCAAACCGTTAAAAATCCCGTATGGCTTGCGCAGTGTATTCCCGGATGCAAAGATTTGCGCGAGCTATCGGATGGACGTTATTCGGCGGCTCTGACGAATGAGGTGGGCTTCATCACGCTTAGCTTCAAAGTCATTGTCGAAGTCGTTAAGATCGATCCTCCAAGGCTCATCGAGGCGAAGATCACCGGCGACGCCATTGGACTAGTCGGCCGCGTTCAGGCCACTGCGGGATTAGAGCTGTCCGAAGTCGGACCTAAACAAACTGAGATCCGCTATTCATCCAATGTCAGTCTGACCGGAAAGCTCGGGGGCCTGGGCGAGCCGGTATTTCGGGCAAAGAGCGCGGAAGTCGCAAAGCAATTTGGAACGAATTTGAAGGCGGCGATCGATCGAATGCCCACAGAAGCGCAGATATGAAATCCTTCGACCTCGCAGAACCAGCAACTATTGAGGAAGCGGTTGCGCTTCTCGATCCCGAGGACAAAAGCGTGCGGGCCATCGCAGGGGGCACCGCTCTGATGCTGATGATGAAGACGCGGCTGTTTCAGCCGACACGTCTTGTCAGCTTGCGCCGCCTCAACGGAGATCTTCGCGGCTTACGTGTGAATCAGGACGGCGGATTGCGCATCGGCGCGATGACGTCGTTGGCTCAGCTCGAATACTCTCATCTCGTTGCGAGTACGTATCCCGTGTTGAGCCGGGCTCTCGGAACGCTTTCGAACATCCGGATACGTAACGTCGCGACGCTCGGCGGACATCTGGCTCACGGGGATCCGCATATGGATCTTCCGCCGATTCTGATGACGCTTGGGGCAAAAGTTTCGGCGGTCAGCCCCCGTGGCCGGCGTTGGGTCGATATTTGCGATCTCTTCACGGGCTATTACGAGACTTCATTAATCAAAGATGAACTGATCACCTCTGTCGAAATCGCCGGCCAGCCGCCGGGCGTTTATTGTTGGTATGAAAAGTTCACAGCGCGTTCGGCCGATGATTGGCCGACAGTCGGAGTAGCCGTACGGTATATCGTCGATTCCGGTGTTATCCGC
Source organism: Acidobacteria bacterium 13_1_20CM_2_55_15 (assembly GCA_001920875.1). Lineage (GTDB taxonomy): Bacteria > Acidobacteriota > Terriglobia > 20CM-2-55-15 > 20CM-2-55-15 > 20CM-2-55-15. The sequence continues at coordinate 4,438 of MNKP01000040.1, read as the reverse complement.
GACCCACGTGTTGCGGTCAGTGCCGCGACGGAACGCCCGATGCGCAGCGCTGCGGCCGAAGCTGCGCTGACGAACGCGCCTCTGGCCCCACACGTGCTCTCGAAAGCGGCGGACGCCGCGGCCGATGAACTGGAACCGATCGCCGACCTCCATGGCACTGCCTCCTACAAACGCGAGATGGTGCGCGTGCATGTTCGCCGTGCGCTGGAGAAAGCAGCACAATGGCGAAGATAATCGAGCCGCCTCCAAAGACCGAACGTCAAGCTCCACCAACGCGGCAAGTCAAACGCTCGGTGCGCCGTCTGGAGAGCAAGTCCAAGGTCGATGGCAGCGCGGAATATATTCACAATCTCACGCTGCCTGGAATGCTCTACGGGAAGATAGCTCGCAGTTCGATTCCGCACGGCAAAATCCTCAGTATCGATCCAGGCGCGGCGCTCGCTCTTGAGGGCGTTTACGCGGTGATCACCGGGGACGATATCCGCCGGCTCATTCCTGATCCTTACTACGGTCCGGCATTTCACGATCAGCCGATTCTGGCGCTCGATAAGGTGCGCTATGCCGGCGAACCGGTCGCCGTGGCGCTGGCGAAGGATCCCCATGTCGCCGAGGAAGCAGCAGATTTGATCGCGGTGGAATATGAGCCACTGGAAGCGGTCTTTGATGAGGTCCAAGCCGCAAAACCGGGCGCTCCCATCATTCACGACGTGCTCAAACCAGCCACGACTTTTCCCGATCTCAAGCATCTTCAAGGACGATCCGGAACGAACGTCGCTCTCAGCGCGCACGTGCGCCGCGGCGACTTGGCCCAGGCTTTCAAGGAATCGGATTATGTCTTTGAACAGACGTTTCGCAACGGCAAGGTCATCCATGCTCCTCTAGAGCCGTATGTGACAGTCGGAGAGATGGCCGGTCCAGATGGATTGACGATTCATACGGCATCACAAAGCCCATCCTTCGTCCGGTCGGAAATAAGCCGGCTCTTGGGCTGGCCGGAAAATCGCGTCCGCGTCCGAACGGCGTTTTTGGGCGGCGGATTTGGCGGCAAGCTCTACATCAAGCTCGAAGCGCTGGTTGCCGCCTGCACTCTCTTGGTTCGAAAGCCGGTGCGCATTGCGCTGACGATGGAAGAGCAGTTCTACACGATCACCAAACACGGCGCGACAGTTCGGCTCAAGACAGGAGTCCGGAAGGACGGACGCATCGTCGCCCGCGAAGTCGAAGTGTGGTGGAACGGCGGCGCTTATGCAGATATCGGGCCGCGGGTCACGCAGAAGTCGGGTCTGACCTCCTCTGGTCCTTACGATATCGAGAATATTTCCATCGAAAGCCATGCGGTTTATACCAACGAGCCGCCGGCTGGGGCGCTGCGCGGCTTCGGTATCTCGCAGGTGGTGTGGGCATACGAGTCTCAGGCCGACGTCATTGCGCGTGCGCTGAATATCGATCCGATCGACTTTCGGCGGAGAAACATCCTGCGCGAAGGCCGGCCGCACGCCACGGGGATGCCGATGACCGATATCGACATCGACGCGATTCTGGACCGTCTGGCGGAGCGGATGGAGTGGAATCGCCCATTCGATCGCGGTTCCGCAACGATTCGGCGCGGCCGCGGCATCGCCATCGGAATTAAATCGTGCGTGGCTCCGACGACGTCGGTGGCGATGGTGAATATCTACGGCGACGGAAGCTGCGGCATCTGCTCGAGCACCGTAGACATGGGGCAGGGTTCGGATACCGCGATGGCGCAAATCGCCGCCGAAATCCTCGGTATCTCGACCGAATCGATTCGGGTGGTGCATCCCGATACCGACGTGACTCCTTACGATATGGCCACTCTCGGCTCCCGTTCCACCTACCACATGGGCAACGCGGTGCGGCGCGCCGCAGAAGATGCCCGCGCTCAATTGCTACGCATGGCGGCAACCGTGCTGAAAACCGGCGAGGGTGATCTCGAGTGCCGGGACGGCGTGATCGCCGCCCATTGCGGCGCGCGCGTGACGTTTCGCGACCTCATGGTGGCGCGGTTCGCCATGCAAGCTGGAAACATCATCGGCATTGGATCCTTCATCCCACCTTACGAAAAACCCGACCACGAGACGGGGCAATCGCGTCAAATCACCCCATTCTGGATGCTCGGCGGCGCAGGTGCGGAAATCGAGGTTGATACGGAAACCGGACGCATTCATGTCGTGAAACTGGTTAACGTGGGCGATGCCGGATCGCCAATCAATCCCGATATCGTCGAGCGGCAGCTCATAGGCGCCGGCACGATGCAGTTCGGTTTCACTGTTTTTGAGGAAATGATTTTCAATGAAGGCCAGGTCGTTAATGCCAGCTTCGCGGATTATAAGATCCCGGGTATGCTCGATGTTCCGGATCAACTAAGCGGCGAAATGGTCGAAGTGCCGCACCGGCAGGGACCATTCGGCGCCAAAGGCGTCGGCGAGACCGGCATGTTCTGTGTTTCGCCTGCAATCGGAAACGCTTTGTATGATGCGGTCGAAGTGCGCATTACGGAAATGCCCCTCACGCCCGAGCGCGTGCTGCGCGCCCTGCGCCGGGCGCAAAACCGGCCGTTAGGGAGTGATTGATGGAGCAAAACCACCGGCGGACGATCCGATTCAAACTCAACGGCCGGACTGCAATCACCGAGATCGCCACACACGAGACGTTGCTAGAGGTTTTGCGGCGCGACTTCAGCCTTTTTGGCGGACGCGAGAGCTGCGGGCAAGGACTGTGCGGGTGCTGTACGGCAATCGTGGACGGCATCGCGGTTAGCGGGTGTCTCTACTTGGCGGCTTTCGTCGACGGGGCTGAAGTCACGACTGTCGAAGGGCTCGCTTCCGGCGGCAAATTGCATTCGATTCAAGAGTCGTTCATCGCCAACTGCGGATTTCAATGCGGCTTTTGCACGCCGGGATTCATTCTGATGACCAAGGAGCTGCTCGAACGCCACCCGCAGCCAACGACGGACGAGATCCGTCATTATTTATCGGGAAATTTGTGCCGCTGCGCTGCCTATCCAGATATCGTCCGTGCGGTAAAGGCAGCCGCAGGCGAGCACAATCGTTAGGAAAGGCCTTTGAAAGGAAGAGTCATGCAAAAAACAGTTTTGCTTTCAATGCTTCTCTCGCTGTGCGCCACAATGGCCGTTGCGCAAACCCGAAAAACGCTCGACATGTATGTAGTCGATGTAGAAGGCGGCAATGCGGTCCTGTTTGTCACGCCTTCGGGAGAATCGATGCTCGTCGATTCCGGAAACGGCGGAGCAGGCGCAGTACGCGATGCGGAACGTATCGTCGCAGCCGCGAAGGACGCGGGAGTCACTGCCATCGATCATTTGCTCACGACGCACTATCACGGAGATCACATCGGCGGTCTTGCCGAACTTACCGCTCGAATTCCCATCAAAGAGTTCATCGATCACGGTCCCAACACGCAGCCCAATCCCGCAATCGATTCGTTTCTCCAGGGTGGATATCGCGAGCTGACCTCAAAGGCGAAACATACGGTGGCGAAACCCGGCGATAAGATTCCGATCGCCGGTGTGGATTGGCGTATTGTGACGTCGGCCATGCAAGTCCTTAAGACACCGCTCCAGGGCAAAGCCATACCGAATCCATATTGTGCGAACTTTACCCCGCAGCAGGGTGTCAACCTGACCGAAGATGATCAGTCTCTCGGAAGCTTTATTACGTTCGGAAAATTTCGGACGATCCACCTCGGGGATCTGACGCTGAACAGACAATTCGAGTTGATGTGCCCGACGAATCGTCTCGGCACCGTCGACCTTTTGGTTGCGGGACGCCACGGAAACGTCAACGCCGAGTTCCTCGCCCACGCGCTTCGTCCGCGCGTGGTCGTAACCAACAACGGCACACGGAAAGGCGCGCAGCCCGATGCCATGAAGATTTTCTTCACGTCGCCTCGTGTCGAAGACGTGTGGCAGATTCACTTTTCGCAGCTTAGCGGCCAGGAATACACCGTCCCGGGAATGTTTATCGCGAACTTAATCGACCAGCAACAGCAGGCGATGCCGGTCGCACCGTTGCCGCCTCCGCCTCAAGGTCCGCAGACGCCCCCGCCGCCGGAACACAACGGTAAGGCGTACTACATCAAGATCTCCGCGCAGCCGGACGGTGTGTTCACGGTAACGAATATGCGCAATGGCTTCAGTAAAACTTACGGGTCGAAGCCTGCTAGCGATTGAGAAATATGGCAGCACCGCTCAGCGCCTTCAATCTCAAGCGCTGGATCGATGATCATCGCAATCAGTTAAGGCCGCCGGTTGGGGCCGAGATGATCTGGAAAGACTCTCAATTCATGGTCATGATCATCGGGGGCCCCAACGCCCGCAGAGATTTCCACATCAATCCGGGTGACGAATTCTTTTATCAACTGGAAGGAAACATCGTTCTTGAATATATCGATAGTG
>MNKP01000159.1 GCA_001920875.1 Acidobacteria bacterium 13_1_20CM_2_55_15 | reverse complement strand
CGGCGTCGATTTCGCGGAAGTCGCGATAGGCATCTTCCTGTCCGGGCAAGGGCCCAAGAAATATGCCGTTCTTCGATCGTGGCGTAATGATTGCCAGTGCGATGCGTCTCGGGCCAAAGAGGGAGGTTTGAGCCGCTGAACGGATCAGTAAAATCGGCACGGTCTCGTATATAACGCGCGAAGACCGAGTCCGTCGCCGATATCATGTGGTCCACGCGGCCGAGAATGTAATCTTCATTACCCACCTGCGTAGCGACAACGCTGTACCGGCCGAGACCGCCTCCGACGGAATTGTTCGGAATCGGATAATACGTGAGCAATTGTTGAATCAGAGGCGAGAGTGGAATGGGATTAAGGCCAGGCAAGATTCCATTGTGGGCATTGGCATCAGGCACAAAAGTGACACGCGTCAACCCCAGCCCCCTGCGAAGACCTTCGTAATTCGTAAAAAAGAACGTTTTATTTTTCCGTATCGGACCGCCGAGGCTCGCGCCGAACTGATTTGGGCGGAACGTCGGCAGCTTCGGACCGTCGAAGGGGCCCCGCGCGTCGAGCGCGCTGTTGCGGAAGTACTCGAAGATCGAACCATGAAACTGATTGGTTCCGGACCTCGTCACAGCATTGATCGCGGCGCCTGCGCCGCCAAACTGTGCACCGTAGGTATTCGTCTGGGTTGAGAATTCCGCAATTGCTTCGACGCCAAGCGTCGTTCCAAGAACGGCCGAGCCTGGTCCATGATTCCAGAAGTCCTGTACGTTCGTGTTGTCCAATAGGAACGCCTGGCCCTCTGGACGTGCTCCGGCGACTGAGAAGTTGGCTCCCCTTCCATAGAAACCCGATGTCCCCCGCGCCGCCTGTTGCACGCCGGGCGCAAGCGCGATCAATTGTGTGTAGTTCCTGCCGTTTAACGGCAAGTCGGCTATTTGCTTCTGTTCGATCAGACTCGCTATGGCCGTTGATGTGGTGTCCACCTGAGCAATTTCTCCCTCTACGGTCACCGTAGTTTCCGGCTGTCCGACTTGAAGGGAAAAGTCGACTACGCGTTCGCTCCCCACCGTGAGCGGGATTCCACGCTGAACCACAGTTTGAAAGCCGGGTAAAGCTCCCTGCACTTCGTACGCGCCAACCAGAAGGTCGGGTACGCGGTATCGCCCCTGCTCGTTGGTTAACACAGTGCGCGTGACGCCGGTATTCACATTCTTGACTTGAATTGTTACGCCCGGAACCGCGGCACCTGAGGCATCGGTCACCGTTCCGGAGATAATTCCATTCGTCGCCTGCGCTTTTGCTTGACGCGTGAAATGGGTTGCAACCCAAAGCACAACGATCGAGAACACAACTTTCATGAGAATGTTTCGTGACATAGATACCTTCGTTGAAAATCGATATGGCGTATTGCGGCCCTCTTCAGCTCGAGAATCGGAACGGATTTTATGCTTCGCACTTTAGGCTCGTCGATTTCAATCCGGGGTCTGTACGATACTTTTTACGTTCTTGAACGCACCGCTGTCGTTGCTTAACTTTGCGCAGATATCGGCATCTGAGCGAAAATACGTCCGCATGCAGATTTATAACTCCCGGTCGACCAGGAGGGACGCCACCATGCGAAATCGTTTCCTGATCCTGATCCCTGCTCTTGCGGCGGTGGTCCTTCTCTTCTGGGAGGGAGTGGCGGCCCAGGGTTTCGACCCGCACGATCTTTCAGGGATATGGACAAGGACCGCTCGCGATCATTCCCTTGGAACCAAGCCTCCTCCTCTGACGCGGGCCGGCATCGAGGCAATGAAAGGACGTATCGGCGACACGGATGATGTGTTGCGCGAAGTCGTTGACGCGGCCAGGGCTTCCTCACAGGTCCGTCTTAATGACAACGGCTTAGAAACCAACGCGCCGTGGCTCGAATGCAACCCGTTGGGTTTTCCGAGGCTGCTGAACGACGACGAGCCGATGGAGTTCATCATGACGAAGGACAAAATCCTGCAAGTTTTCCAGTCGGAACACCGGATACGCTATCTGTGGACTGACGGCCGGGAACTACCTTCGGGTCAAAACCTGGAGAATCTCGGTCCGGCATGGTACGGGCACTCCGTTGGAAAATGGGATGGAAACACTCTTATTGTGAATACAGTCGGTCTCGATGAAAGAGCGTGGCTCGATAATCTCGGCTACCCGAAGAGTTTTCACGCGCGGATCGAAGAGACCTGGAAGCACCTCGACTCCAATACTCTGGAATCTCAAATGACGCTTTTCGACCCGGAGTACTACACCGCACCATATGTGGGCGCCAAGAGAACCTTCAAGAGACTGCCGGATCGCGCTGTCACCTATTTCGGATGGTCCGGCTTATTTGCAGGTATCACGGAAGGAATCTGCGCGCCGGTGAATGAGGTGGAGGGTTATAACAAAGGATTTCGTGACCTCGGCCGTGCCAAATCAAAACAATAAAACGCTTTGTTTTTTGCCTCTATAATCCTGCAATGCCAAATTGCTTTTCCCTGATGTTATTTGCGATGTTGATCGCGTTCGCCGCCACTCAGTCTCAGGCCGGGCAGACTCCGGGCCAGCGCGCATTTCTCTCAACTGGAGTCGGCGTGAACGTGCGGCCTCGTCCGGATTCGGATGGAAAGTACGGCCGTTTACAGGCCATCAATCTGGAGACGAAGAAAACCGTATGGACCGAGCGCCAGCGCGCTCCGCAAAGCACAGGAGTATTGGCAACCGCGGGCGGAGTCGTTTTCGCCGGAGCACTCGATCGGTGGTTCACAGCATATGACGATGCGACCGGGAAGACCCTGTGGAGGACGCGGCTGAATGATGTTCCCAATTCCGCTCCGATAACTTATATGGCAAATGGCAAACAATACGTCGCCATTGTGGTCGGATACGGAGGCCCACAGGCCGCAAGCTTCCCGCAGCTTACTCCAGAGATTCCGCTTCCAGTTGCCCGGAGCTCATCGATCTGGGTCTTTGAGCTGAATTGAGGGGAGTCTATGGCCAAACATATAGGGATTGTCGCGTGTAGTGCGCCGGGTGCCGCTCTGTGCTACACGACAATCTGTGCAGAAGCGCCCGAAATCATGGGTGCGAATCACAATCCCGAAATCTCATTACACATGATGGATTTTTGCGAACATGTCCGGTGTATGGAGCGGCATGACTGGGACGGAGTTGCAAATCTCATGCTCCGATCCGTCAACAAGGTCGCGGCAGCGGGTGCGAATTTCGCCATCTGTCCCGATAACACCTGTCACATTGCGCTGCCAAAGATCGAAGGCAATTCACCGATCCCGTGGTTGCATATTGTGGATGTTGTGGCCGATGCGGCGAAGCGTCAAGGCTGCCGCCGGCTAGGGTTGCTTGGCACACGATACTTGGTCGAAAGCTCGGTTTATCCTGAACGCCTCGCATCGAGGGGAATCGAATGGTGTCTGCCGGCTGCCGGGGACCGCGACGTAGTGAATCGAATCATTTTTGATGAACTCGTATTCAGCAGGATCACGCGGGAGGCACAAGCGCACTTCGTGCGGATAATCGAAACATTCAAATCGGCACATCAATGCGACGCCGTCGTTCTCGGCTGCACAGAAATACCACTGGTGGTGACGCCGGAAGCCTCTCCTCTCCCGACTCTTGATTCAACGCGCTTGCTGGCGCGGGCCGCATTGAAAATGGGATGCCAATGAGTATGCTCAAGATGAACGGCATAGAAGCTGCGAGTATCGGTAGATTCCGCAGATTTTCAGTAGGCGGCTCGGCAGGCGGACTTACCTGGGTGATAAAAATAGTCACATGAGACCCAAACTTTTAGTAATCGCCATTTGGTTCGCCGTGACAGGTTCCTTCGCGTTTGCGCAGAACGAAAAAATCGAGGTGGCCGCGTTTGGCGGTGGCTACTTCAACAGTGGCTTTCAGTCATTCAAGGTTCTGAATCCAACCACGGGCGCTCAGGTTGGCACTTTCAAACCCGTCAGCGAGGCGAACAGCGGTATTTTCGGAGTGAGAGGCAGCTACAACTTCAGGCCCCAGATGGCCGCAGAAGCTACGTTCGGCTTCAGCCCCGCCGGCCGAACCCAAAATTCTTCCGCGTTCGGTGTCCGCGTGCCTTTTCTTGTAGGTGTGGGGAGCCAGCAGGGAATAAATTTTGCACTCCGCGCGCCGGTATTGCGGGATGGAAACGTGTATCTGTACAGTGGAACTCTCCTGACCTATCTCAATCAGCGCGGAACGTGGAGGCCATTCTTTACGGTCGGAGCCGGAGGTATCACGAGAACATCGAAGATCGCGTTTCTTCAGAACCTCCCGCCTGTTCCCGTGGGAGTGACTCCAGTTCCGATTATTTCCCCCACACTTGTTCCATCGACAACTCGAACGGATATGGCCCTCGTGCTTGGTGTCGGATTCAAGGAATATCTTCAGCATGGACTGGGCGTGAGGATGGATTTCCGCGATCACATCAACAAATTCGATCAGAGCACAGTGAATAATATGGAACTGTCGCTCGGATTATTCACTCGCTTCTAAACTGAATTGTCCTCCTCAGTTGCCTCGGCCCGCCTACACCTGTGGCGCCAATCTGCTCGAAGGTTCGATGCTGGTCTTACCTTTCGTTTTGTCCATAGCACACGATCTCGTACTTGATACCCTCCAGATCCTTGAAGAAGAGGGCGTAGTAACCTGGGGGGGTGTATTCCGGATACTCCCGTGGTGGACTCACTATTGTGGCCCCTATTTGCCTCAGCTCAGAATGGAGCTTGTCGACCTCGGCGCGAGATGCCGCTCTGAATGCAAGATGATGTAGCCCCCCTGGCTTCCTGCGATTGATCGTGTCCCCCACGAAAGCTCTCCTCGGTGAGGTGATGGTAAACCCCAACCGCGGATGCTCGTACCACACTACATGCTTCTCATGCTCTTCTATTACAGCACTGCCTCTGCTCCGAACATCAAAGCCCAGTAGAGGCAGAAGCTTGTCGTAGAACGGCACAGCAACGCTCATGTCTTTGACAGTTATCTCTATGTGGTCAATGATCGGTTCCATTTATCTTCGCCGCCTTTCAAGCCGATCTTTTATACCATGCATCGCGTGGCGCCTATCTCCAGCGCCGTCGCAGTCGGCCCAATCGCCATTTTGTCCAATGTTCTCCACTTTGGTTGCCGGCAGGTCGGGCGAAAGACAAGCTTCGCGTCTCCGTGCAGGCAGTTGTGGATCCGGTGGCGTTGCGATTGCGGCGTGCGCTAATCTTTGAGCTACACTAGGATCGGAAAACGCTTCGCCTTCGATCGGAAACCGTTGTGTTATGCGATTAATTGGACGGGATGAGGTTTTTGCGGAGCACCCTTGCTCAGTCCATGGCGCCCTGATCAATCGTGCCGCATTTGCAGGTATAGCGGTCTTTCTCATGATCATCGGCCCCGGAACCCTGCGTGGGCAAACTCCGGCCGGCGAAAGCGAGAAAGATCCTGTCGTGACGACGGTGCTGGGTCCCAAGGCCCGCAGAGCCGACCGAATCGACGCTTACCTTCGGCGCGTTCAAATCGAAAACTTGCTGAAGACATTTGGGGACTCGGGCGCGACCCGGGTGACGCGAGAACTGACTCGAAGGCAGCTTATCGCGGGACTCCAAAAACCCCACGGCAAGGAACTGCTGTTGGAACTCATCAAGAATCGAAAGGACCTGGAGGCGGTGGCGGTCACGGTGTTTGCGGAAGCGCAGCCGGAGCTGTCCGACGTTCAGCTCGTCCGTGATCTGCTCTTTTCTTTAGTCGTCAGCGCCAGCACGGGCGATATCGCCACGCGAGCCGCGGTCGGAATCATCCGACAGGTACAGGAAGCCTATCTGTGGCGCGGCGTCGATTCCACGGTCGATACCGCAGGGCTGGGCCATGCGCTCACTATGCGGATCCAGAGCAGTACAGGGCAGCACTGGCGCGATGGTGTTTTGAAAAAGCTATATGACGAGGCATCAAACCGTCGAAAACATGCGAGTGATCCTAGTGAGGTCGACTTTTTCGAAGCCATCCTGGCCGACCTTCACGACTATGCGCCACCGCCATCCTCAATTGAAGAGGATCGGAGAGGGAAGGAACTGCCGCGTAAGAGTGGGGCTCGTGCCATCCTTCGCGGGGTTGTGATTGCCGGGATAGTTCTCCTCGGTGCTTACGGCATCATGCTGCTCGTGAAGGGGCTGATGAACAGACCGGAGGGAGTGTCGACGCTGGATAAGGCACCGGCATCAGACTCCAAAACAGAAGAGAAATGCCAGAGGCTTGTGCCGGTCCTAACCGATCTTCCGCCTGAAGAGATTGAAGGAAAGACGGTGCTTGTGCGCGCTGACTTGAACTTTCTCAACGAGTGGGGAACGCTTATGAGCAATGCCTCTTTCGAGCATCTCCTCCCGACGCTTCGGTTTCTGCAAGAACACAAAGCCGAAAAAATCATTCTTCTTGGCACGGCGCAGAGCGCCGTGGAGGGCGTAAAGGAGATCTTTGACATGCAGCGAATAGGAAACGCGCTGCAAGTCCAGTTGAAGTTATCTGTGCTTACACTCAAACGTTGGACGGGAAACGATGTAGCAGACGGGGTGGACCAAACACCACCTGGCCACATTGTCCTCCTTGGAAATATTGGGGCGGATCCGAGGGAAAAAGAAGAGAACGAGAAGAAACGTCAAGCGCTTGTCGACGAGATTCTAGCAACGCTGAAAATAGAACTCTACGTTAACGATGCGCCCCAGGCCTCCAAGCACGTCTATGCGTCAACGTCTGAGCTTGCCCGAAAGGTGCCCAAGGCAGTGGCAGGTCCGCTGCTGGACGCAGTCATTTCAGGCCAGGGGATGTTTTCTAAGAAGCAGCAAAGCTCCGCCATCCGCAAACTGCCCGGAGCCCGAGCGCTCCTAACCGCTGCAATAATCAATTCACGAATTGGTCGTGTTTCTTCTGCCAGGTCCTCTCGGATTTTCTGATCGAGCAGCGCGTTGCCCGAGTCATATCCTGCAATTTGTCTGAATTTCTTGTTAACCTCTGTCCCATCGAAAGCGTCGTAACTGGAGAAAGGAGGAATTAAATGGGCTTGGGTACTCTTGGCGCTTCTATAACGTCAAATCTACCAGCGTTCGAGTGTTGCTGATTCGAGCTAGAAAGAAGCTGAGTTCTGTCCTCGCGAAAAAGGGCCTGACCGAGGAGGAAGGGTATTGAATTACAAAGAATGTCAGCAGGAACCCTCTATTCTTGAAGCTCTGCGGACGGGCAAGTGGAACGATTCACACTCACAGCATCTGAATGATTGTTCCGATTGCCGCGAAACCGTCGATGTCGCTCGATGGATGCGATTGTCGGCCCAAGGACACCGAGAGCCATTGCCGGATGCAAAAATCGTATGGCTCCGAGCACAGATCGCCGGAGCAACTGCCCGAAGAGACCGCGTGTTGGCGCCAGTGATGCTGGCCCATATCCTCGTGCAGGTGATTATCAGTGTGTGTTCGGCTGGCTGGCTCTTCTGGAAGTGGCCGGAAATCGGCTCGGCGTTGACGCGGCTGGTCGCAACCCTATATCCGGTTCCGCTGCCGCTATCGGAAAATTTCGTGCCGTATCGAATTCCAGCCGGTCCTTGGCCGCTTTATGCATTGTTGGCGATTGTCGTTTTTTGGCTCGTCGCTCCTCTGTTCACCGAAGGATGACTATACCGGAGAGTCCAGCATGTAGAATTGGTCAGTGATGGGAATCAGACATGTCGTCGATCTCGAGCTCGAGTCTATCGACTTCGTCATCTTCGTCAATGACACGCTGGGCTAGCGATGGCCGCTCCACAAGAGCCCGCGTGGCGTCCGCAATGGATGTCTCCGCTTTGTAGCCGATCAGCAGGAGCGTGT
>MNKP01000147.1 GCA_001920875.1 Acidobacteria bacterium 13_1_20CM_2_55_15 | reverse complement strand
CCGCGTCGGCATACTGTTTCATGGCTGTCTCACAACCTCCCGTTTTGGAATGACGCCAGCATTGCCCAATGCGCGGACAGATATGGTCCAAAATCAGGTCCGCTGCTGTAATATGACTGGCCGAACGGCGTGGGGGGACCGGCCGGCAGTAAATAGGCCGCGCAGCGGCGTACCGCAGCAATCCGGCCGGTGGGCCCGACGCTAAGCAACGGAGGGTGGCGCATGACAAAGCGGAGAGCGCGATCGAAAAATAAGCGCGCCGCGCGTTGTTCAAGCGTTGTTGAAATTGCCAAGGATCTGGCCGCCACCATTAAACGATGCTGGCCTCGCGGCATAGTCGAGGAATTCTCCGCCGATGGATCCTACTTCCATGAGATCCGACACCAGATCGAACGGGATCTCGGCAGTATCTCTGGCGCCTCACTGGTCTGGCAGACCGAGGAAGCACGTCCCGCCGGTTGGGAAGATGACAATCCGGACGAACCACCGTTCCACGACTCCAAATTTCAGTCGTATCACCTCTTCTTCGTCTTGCCAAACGGCGAAGAATTCCGCTTTGAGGACGAGACAATTGGAGACGATCCAGAGAATGGAACCCAGACTACGTATGCTGGTGAAGGCCAGTTCGGAGTCGCGCTAACGATTTCGCTCGCCGCCCCCGTTGCAGCGACGCCTCGACTTATTCGGTCTTCGAAGACGGCACAATGGCATGCCCGGATCTGACAACCTCGTTGTTCTGGGATGACGAGACCGGTGAAGTCATCAGCGCAGACGAATACCCCCGGAATTGGCTGGGATCAGAAATGTCTTTGAAGCTGGAGATTCTGCGTCAGGAGGTCGTTTCCTGGACAATCCAGTCGCGAAACACCTGATCCAATTCGACTGTGCTCGATTTTGAGGGAGTTGCGGCGGGCTCGGAAGAGGATTTATAGCGGTCCAGTTCCGATCGGATGCTATCAGCTCTACGTTGATCTAGATGGAAGGGCTGTGCTTCATTGGCCATGCTCTTTTGCTCCAGTAGATTTGCTATCCAGCCTCTCTCATCGGTCGTGACCCACGCCGGCGTCATTAGCTCTTCAAACTCCGTCGGCGGCTGTGTTCCGGTATGCTGAATCCATCGGCAAGCGAGCAACGGGCGCAGTACGTAGAAGAGCATCTTGATTTGTATTCGGCCATCGACCAGATTTCCCGTAATTGCCCGGTCAGCCATGCTCCGGTAGTGATGCACCGCGCGAACCGGATTGAAATAGCAAGGGATCAATTTTAGGAGTCGATGCCGGAACTCCAGCGCTTCGGTGTAGACGACAGGTGAGCCAAGCCACTCGTTAAGAGCTTAGGTTACATTTTGAAAACAGGCGGAGAGTCTTCCGCAGATCCCATCCGCTGAAATCCAGCCGATCCGGCATCATTTCCTCCATGACGTCCCGGACGTCGAGTACAGATAGATACCAGTCTCTCTCGTGAGCATAGATAAAACGAACATCATAATCGCTGTCGGGCGATGCGAAACCCCACGCTGTACTTCCTGATTCAACAGCCAGCAAATTGCGAATCTTGTGCTGCCGTTCTATTCGATCGAGCTCGTGCAGCACACGCTGTTTCATAAGGTGCGTTTCTCCCAATGCTCAGTGATTTCCCGGAGCAATGTGGTAGCTTGAGCGCTTTCGCAGATGTCTGGCAGATCTGCCGTCGCCTTTAGTCTTTCGCAGTCTGCAAGGATCTCTTGGGCGACGGACATGATTTCGTCAAATGAGAGCTTTCCTTCGCGGATGGACATGAGTAGCGCGAGTTGGTGGCCACTGAATCGAACGATCGGTTGTCCCGACTTCATCAGTGATCTTCCGGAGAGTAACAGGCGCACCGTGTGCATCATGTTCTTGGTATCGAAGTCGAGCTCGCCGCGCTCCTGCTGCTGCCAACGGGACTCGTTGCGATCCCGGCGCCACGCCCAATAGTTCTGGTGGTCGGCAAACGCTTGCCTCCAGCCTTGTTCGTTGTAGAGAAGGAAACCGGCAAAACGAGTGGACTCGTCTTCCTCAGGTATCGACTCGCAAGCGATCACGTCGCCTCTGAAAACTCCACGGGCTTGCTTGCGGTAGTAATAAAGACGATACGTGTCGCGGCTGTGCTCCAGTCGCGCGGCATGATACTCGTCTAATAGCCAGCCGATCGTCCGTAGTGGCAAAGGCGAGCCGCTTCGCCGATGATCTGAAGATGCCGTACGAACCAGTTTTGAAGAAGCTCGTCGGCTTCAAAGGCCTCGCGTCCGCGAGCAGCGTATCTCTGAATGTGATCAATAGCGTCCAGGATATCCTGTAAACGCTCGCGAGCATCTCTCACAGCGGCACGGCTTCCTTCAAGACGCGTTCGCGAATCCGTGGCTTGAGGCCGCGTTCCGTCACGACATCGACATTTCTTCCGAGCAATTCTCGAAGCTCCATTAGCAACCCGCCCATGTCCAGCAAGCTACGACCCGGCTCCATATCAACCAAGAAATCCACATCGCTATCCAGACGATCATTCCCACGCGCTATGGAACCAAAGACTCTGATGTTGTGCGCTCCGTGTTTTTGCGCAGTCGTGATGATGTCTTCGCGTTTGGACTTCAACAGCCGTTCGAGATTCATAAGGAAATACTACAAGAAGGACGGTCTAGTATAAGAGCAGGATCAAATTCTTCTATCACTCAGCACCTGGAGAACCGCGTTTCTTTGCGGATGCTGGACCAATCGCGCACTTGATGTGCTCGATGCTCTCCGGTGAAACCAACCGGTAGCGATGTATCTCACGAGCTTTTGTCTTCGGCATCGCAACGGAATCGCAGAACACTAGGTCAGCGCCATCCAAAGCAAGTTTTCCGCCCGGCGGCAGGAGGTACTCGTTCAGGGAATGGGACGTCCCCAACAACGGTGAGATCATGCCGAGGGCACGTTCTAGAAAGAGCTTACTGACTGAAACTACCGCGATCACTGACGGTGTCCGTAGTTTACGAATCCGATCGATGTGTTCGGTGGGGTCGCAAATTCTAATGGAATGGCAAAGCGCGTCTTCAGGCACCAGAGGGCCGAACGTCGGCGTCGCTCCCGCGATCCACACGATCATCGCGCGAGAGGACCGACGGGATTGTTCAGACAGGTCCTCGGGTGAACACTGCCGAATGCGACACATTACGTGTTCTTGCAGTTCCGTTTTCATGATTGTGGATAAACCCGCATCCGTCGAGACAATGAGCAAGTGATCCGGACGATTGCGCTCGAGCCGCGCTCGCAGACATTGGTGAAGTTGTTCCGCGGTATACCCATGCTCCTGCGCCAAGCGAATTGATAGATCAACCACACTATTCAGGTCGTGGACGGAATTGGGAGGTTTCTCAAAGGCATTGACCCTCAATACGCTTCCGCGTGTCCGCGTCAGCCATCCCTGAGCAACGAGCTCACCATAGGCTCTGCTTACGGTGTGGCGATGAATCTTCTTCAGACGTTCCATTTGACGAACCGAGGGAAGCGCTTCGCCAGGCTCCAAGCGGCCCGCGGCGATCTGAACAATAAATTGGTTGACGAGTTGCCTGCGCAGCGGAATGTCGCTCTTCGGATCAATCTGGATGTAATCCGAGCCGGTTCGCCGGCTGCCCAACGTGTGAGGTAGCGCCGGCATGACGCTGATCTTACCACCGCCTGTCCCTGGTGACAGTCCGAAAAGTATCACCTGCGAGATCGATGAAGAACCGACCGCGTATCAAAGTACACCCACTTAAGAAAGAGAGGCGTCCCAATGGGTAGTCTGGTTGTCGTGATTGCGTGGGTTCTAATCCGGCATCTTTTGGCTGATAAGAATGTCAGGGCGAGCGTTACGTCATTAAACCTGACCCCTCCAGCAACGGATCTGGAACGTCCGAATTCGTCCTCCGCGCAGACGGCTACCACCGAAGCGATTCCGGACGAGTCCCTCGACAGTTTCGTTGAAACCTACTACAGGAATCGACCGATCACAGACGACGTCGCAAAGGTCCTCCGGAGTTTC
Organism: Acidobacteria bacterium 13_1_20CM_2_55_15; assembly: GCA_001920875.1. Taxonomy (GTDB): domain Bacteria; phylum Acidobacteriota; class Terriglobia; order 20CM-2-55-15; family 20CM-2-55-15; genus 20CM-2-55-15. Next base: position 23,547 of record MNKP01000147.1, on the reverse strand, counting down.
CTGAGAACCGCCTGTCACAGAGTCCCGGAAGGATCCGTTGAGATCCTGGTGTATTTCTTTGCCCGAATCGCCAAGGATCGGACGGATCTGATTCGACTTTATGAAGGGGAATTGTCGGAGGTTACCGGACGAGGTGCGGACGTGCTCCTTGAGATTCTTCGACAGGCCGCCGACAGCCGCACGAAGGGATTTCTGGAATCGTGCCTTCGAGACGACAGTTATTCGAGCATTCATCGTTCTATCGCAAAGGCCTTGGATGTGCCGTTTCCGGAGTTCCAGAGCGCGCTTCTGCGGCCGGTCCGAAGCGGGATCGATCTGGATCTGTTATGGATCGAGTTCCTGGCGACAGGATCTAAGGAACCGGTTTCCAAGATCATCGATGTCCTGAATCGGCCAGACCTTGTGGGGGCGAGAATTCAGGAATGGTTGAATGTCCCAGGAAGCCGATTCCGTCAGTGGTAGGCGTTTCGGCGAATCCGAAAGCTTCCGGAAACGTTCGCGCTGCGTTTTGATGGCAGTCGGAAGCAGGTATGTACAGTTGAAGACCTCGACTGCCAGCTCGGACTTGACGGCGTTTAAACAAACCCGAGAAGATTCGTTCCTGTGCCGGTTCGCGCCGCATCATGGTTGCTTGCCGGCGCGTTGAGTATCTGGGCGTCATGGGTCCTGGCCGCGGGAGTGTTGCGGAGTTCTTCGCTCGCAGAGTTCCTTCTGTGGGCAGGCGCGGTGCTTCTGGTCCGGCTTGGAATTTCATTTGGTCTTAGTCGAGCGTTCTTCGCCTACAGGCGTTCGATCACATAAGGAAGGAGGATGAGATTGTCGAAGGAATCGATCTTAATAGGTATTGGCATCGTGGCCGGAGGTTCTGCGATTCTCGCAGCGGCGGGCGTGTTCGTGTTCACGCAGCCTATATGGAGCGACGGTGGAAGTAGTCAGTCACCGGCAGTGGATGCAGCGCGCTTGGAGACACACACCAAGAAGTTTTCTGAAGAGTTTGTTCCTCGGAACTGGACTCATACAGAAAACCTGAACCGCGCCGCATCGTACATCCATGACGAGTTCGCAAGGGCCGGTGCGCCAGCGGTGCAGTATCAAGTCTATGCCATGGACGGCGGGACTTATCGCAACGTCATGGTGCAGTTCGGACCGGATTCCAAGGACGCCGTCATTGTGGGCGCGCACTACGACGCGTTTGGAGAACTTCCCGGTGCGGATGACAATGCGAGTGGGGTGGCTGGCCTGATTGAGTTGGCCCACCTGCTTGGCCGTACAAAGTTGCAGACACGTGTCGAGCTTGTTGCATTCACGCTGGAAGAGCCGAAAACGCGGGAAGGAGATGGCTTGTTTCGCTCCGAATACGGCGGAAGCGCGGTGCACGTTCGGTCGCTGAAAGAACGCGGAATCAGCCCGCGCGTCTTCATTAATCTGGAAATGATCGGGTACTTCAGCGACGAGGATGGCAGCCAAAGTTACCCAGTCGGGTTGTTCCGCTCGCTATACCCTTCCCGCGGCGACTTTATCGTGATTATCGGCAGAATCGGACAGGGCCGTACAGTTCGTCGTGTGAAGGCTGCCATGCGGGCGGCGTCGGCGCTGCCGGTCTACTGATGAGCGCTCACGAAATCATTGAGGGAGTCGACTGGTCCGACCTCGCCAATTACTGGAAGGCGGGATACGACGCCGTCATGGTTACGGACATGGCTCTCCACCGTAATCGGAACTACCACACGGCGGGCGACACGGCCGACAGACTCAACTACAATCGCATGGCAATGGTCGTTCAGGGAGTCTACGCGGTGGTTGTCGATTTTGCTCGTTGAACGGAGGACGCATTGTTCAATGCGGCAAAACTAAGCAGGGCTGGCATTCTGGGTCTGTTCATTGACCTTGAGCCTCGGCTGATCGCGGCCGTGCACCGTGGCGACGAACAGAAAGTCCGGCGTTTACTTCGCGCTGGAGTAAGTCCAAACGCCGTATCGCGTGTTTACCGAGGCGGATCGCAGTTCAGCGTAGGATATTTCGCCGGGGACAGCGCTCTGAAGGTTGCAGGAAAGTCGGGTCGTTTGGACGTCGTAAGACTCCTCCTTAGCGCCGGTGGCACTCCGGATTCTGCAGCGCTCGCAGCTGCGGGAGCCGCGGGGTCATCTCAACATCGTCAAGATCCTTTGTAGTGCCGGCTGCCAGATAGATCCATCGGCGGCGTGGGTACCGAAGTGTCTCTCAAAGGCTGTGGAGGAGGACGATTTTGAAATCACAGAATTGCTCCTCCGCGCCGGTGCTGATCCAACCTGGGGCGGGATGTATGAACTTCCTCCCTTCATTCGGGCGGCCCGAAACGGATCGCACCGGTTGGTCGATGCCTTGCTCCAGAACAATCCCGTTCGTTACTCGGGCTTGACGGAGTGGATCGTACGTGCACTGCACATGCATCCGCCGGCAGAGGACAGCACAACTACCGATTCCGATGGTCTTTTCCCAAGAGTCGAGTCCGCATTACCCGCGGCTTTCAGCACTCACAGAACGGATGTTGTGTGCGCTTTGTTGACGGTGCTGAGCCATTTCGCGACTCCAACTGGAAGCGACATTTCCCAATGGCCAGCAGTGAAGCGGATCTTGCAAGATGTAAGCGCCGATCAGAAGAATGCTGCCCTCCACACCGCCGCAAAAAGCGGGCTGCGCGACGCGGTCATCCTATTGCTCGCCAACGGCGCCGATCCTAATGCCCCGGACACCGACACCGGCGAAACTCCACTTATAGCCGTCCTCAACTGGGGACTCGAATTATCCGGGTGTACCCCACCATTCGTATCCCGAGAGAACATCGTCGCTATTCTCATCGAGGACGGCGCTGACGTAAACGCTCGCGGCGGAGAGGAAGAATCCTCACTGCATGCGGCCCTAGCGATGAGGGGGTGATGATGAGGAGGTCGTCGCGATTGTCAGGCGTCTATTGAAAGCTGGTGCTTCGGTGAACGGCCGGTACGGTGCGAATCCTCCCATCCTGCAGGCAGCCTCCCGAGTCTGCAATGCGAGACTCATAGCGCTTCTGATAGAGGCCGGTGCGGATGCCAATGCCAAGGACAGCGATGGCAAGACGCTCGTGCAGGCTCTTTGTGAAGGTAGTGGCATGGACGGCACTTGGGCCGAGATTGATCAGCTAGACCCGAAGTTGATCGACATTCTGCGACGAGCCGGTGCCAAAGAACTTCAACGCGACGATAATACGAACGGGTTTACCCCGGGTCGTAGTGATTGTTTGTAATTCACTGCCTCAGTACCAGCCGAGCGCGACGCAAATGGCCCCGGCACGCCCAGGCGGAGCATTTTGCGATGTGGCGCTACAGACAGAGACGGGAGTCGAGGCTTTTGTACTTCTCAGAGATGCTGGTTATCGCGCGGATTTCCTTCGACTGACGTTGAAAAAATGCCCAATCGCGATCCAAAAGAACAGCAGGAATTCGACCGCCTCGTGGCAATCATCAATGAGGGTGTGACTGTTTGGAACGACTGGCGGGATTCACATCCCGGCATGGCGATCGATCTGAGTGATGTCCAGTTGAGGAGCGCTGACCTCCGAGGCGCTGAATTGAGATTCGACCACCCGCTGTGGATCGGTTGGCTTCTTGCAGGAATGGTGTCACTGTTCGGGGCGAACAATTGGTTGGTCTATATAGTTCTTTATGCGGTCACGGGTGTTTCGTTCGGTCACTTGTACTGCAGTAGGCATTGGCGGACTGGGTTCCTGGTTGGTCTGCCACTGTTCTTCTGGTCACTGCTCACACCAGGTCGCGTGACAATTTCGGCCATAACTCTTGCTGTATCCACTCTTAGTGTTCGCGTCGGCGGATTACTTGACATCGAAACCAAACACGTTTTGTCACGGGACCGGTCGCAGTTAAAGGTTCCAACAGGAGACACAATTCGGTATCGTGCGCGGAAAGGTGATCAGCTTACAAGTGTCATTGCAAACATAACGAAAGATGGAAAACCAATTGAAGAGGCATACCTATTGAGTAGGAGCCATCGAGTGACATGTTACGTGATTGAGTTGCAGGACGGCGAACTTATCGCCCCACACCTGGTTGCCTTCAATTAAAAGAAAAAATCGACTCGGCATAGGGGGTGTTACAACGGTCAGGACGGCGTGGTTTTAATGCGGCGCTTCTTCAGGACTTCGACATTCCTGCCGCTCATTAACGCAGCTCCATTGTAGCCCACCCAATGAAGCAAGCTTCCGCCGGGTTCCATACCGACAAGAACAATCACGTCCTCCATCCTATCTAGATGATCATCGCCCCGCGCATGCATTCCAGCTATGTATGGTAACGAAGTGCGCGAAAAGGGCAAGAAAAGGGCAAAGCGCCAAACTGGCGCTTTGTAGTGGTTGTAGGTTATTGAAAAGGCTCCTCAGGTAGGACTCGAACCTACAACCCTCCGGTTAACAGCCGGATGCTCTGCCATTGAGCTACTGAGGAGCAATGGCACGGACGGCGACAATTTTCGCCGGCGTGACCCACAGAGGGTAGCAAAGGCGGAAACGGCGGGTCAATGGGCGTTCGCCGCTCCCGCAAATCCGGATTGACTCATGATCCAGTCCCAGCGTGTCGCGGCCTGTTGGACGATGCGCTGGACGTCTTGCGTGAGTAAATAGCCCTTCGATGCAAGATCGTTGGCCGATTTCGTAATGCGGTCGAGGTAATCCTCCTTGTTCTTGTACCGTTCTTCGATGGAAGACCGCGGATCGCCGGTGCGTGCGCGTTCGACGCGCGTGCGGGCGAATGGGATGAAAGAACCGGTCGTGGTGGCCATGACATTCGTTGGGCCTGAGCGGTCGTTGTACAAATTCCAGCCGGTGAACGTCGCCAACGGTACGAGAAGCTCGGGCATGCGGATGCCGGGAATGTCGTTGCCATCAGGGTCGGCTTGTGGGATCAAGGCCGGAAACGTAGAGCTGAGCTTGGGCGGCTCGATAGTGACGATCCCTTTCTTCACAAAATCCGGACCGTAATCAGCGCGTTTCGCCGTCTGATGCGCTGCGGGTACAGAGACGTTTGGAATCTTTGGGAACGTCAACTTGTCTCGGGCGATCAGCGTGCCGTCACTGATGCGAGGAAGAGCGCTGGGCGGGGGTTCGGTTCCATCGGCAATCCATTGGTTCATTGAGACCAGCAGCTTTCGCATGGACCATCGATACTCCAGAGGATTGCTCATTTGTTGACCAACCGTGCGCGGCGGCGGAAACGGTGAGGGGCCGTGTTGCGCGCCGGCAAAGAGATAGGCGCGGACGTTCGGCGGCAACGAAAGATCTTCCTTCCCGTCGATTGTCGTGTGCAGGGGAGAAGCAACCCGGCCCCAATATTCATATGACGAATTCGTATACATGATCTTTGGCCAGAATTGTTCTTTCATCCGGTGCGTCAACAGACCGTCGCGGCGCCCCGTCTCCGGATCCAGTTGTTCGGCATCGCTAAAAGGAAAGACGTTGACAGGATACAGAAAATTCGCCCAGGGGTCGCCATCTCGAGACGGTTGCGCAAACCGGATGTTGAAACTCCCGCGCGCTGCGGCCGCGCGCTCGATCATCATTCCGTCGAAGACTTTTCGATGCGATTCGTCTTCGTTGAACCCATCATAAAGATAGGTTCGAAGGAACCGCGCGCTTTGAGACGCGCCAAATGCGATCGCGTGTTTAAGGGCACCAGCCGAAATCGAAAGCTCCGCAGCAGAGCCGTATTTCAGTTGCGAAATCGTGTCTCGGACGCCGGCCAAACCAAGTCCTGCAATCGGAGGATCCTGGGATTTGAACACGACTTCGTAAATCTTCTTCGGCTCGAAGCCGGAGCCCATGCGAACGCCACGTCCGTCTCCGGTGAATTCCCACTGATTTCGAGGAATTGTCCGGCGAGGGCCATCGCCGGAATCGCGTACGGTCAAGACGTTCGCGGGGTCCTTCGGGTCGGCGACGGCATAAGCCATGTGTCCGCGATCAGCTAAAGACGCTTCGAAGATCTTATCGACCGGTTCGAAATCGCTGCGCACCGGTCCGCGAATCGGACGCCCATCGGGTTCGCGCGCAACCGGCAAGTAGGCGCGAAGGGCATTGTCACGATTCGGAACGTCGAATTGCCATCCAACCCAGAGGAGCGTGAAGCCCTGTTCAAGGAGGAATCCGTCGCCGAAATCCTGCGCGTTCTGGGGATCGGTACTTGCAGAAGCGAAATCGAAGAACCCCAGCATGCCTTTGTTGCCGCGATTCGATACTTCATAGAGCACGGAGCCATTGCCGCGAGTCAGGTCTTTCGGCTTGATGATGAAGAAATCCGAAGAGAACTCCACCTTGCCGGAGGCATTTTTCGGCGCTTTGTCGATGTCTGTGACGATTTGGTTCGCGCTGTTTCGAGGGTCAACTGCAAAGTAGATCTTGCCGGAAAGTCTCTCATATGGACCGGCTGTACCGAACGATTTCCCGGCGAGAACATCCGCACGTGAATTCACTTCAATGCGGACCACTTCGGCACGAAGCGGCGCCGCGACAAGAAGGATGAGAATCAAACGCTTGAACATGACAACCTCCTGTGGGTTGCCCGAAAGAATATACTGAGTTGCATGGCGAGTCCACGATCTGCAGCGGCGGTGATCTTAGTAAGACCCTCACCCGGCCCCCGTTCCATAAATGGGCCCGGCCTCTCCCCGATGGGAGAGGCGATCGAAGTGTTTTGGGTACGGAGGGCGGCCCAAATGATCTTTCAAGGCGGCTTTTATGCGTTCCCGGGCGGGCAGCTTGATCTCGAGGAAGACGCCAGAGTCTGCGCGGCGCGTGAGCTTTTCGAGGAGATTGGTATTCGGATCGATCCCACCACTCTTGTTGAAGTGGGCCGTTGGCTGACGCCTGCATTCTCGCCCCGGCGCTTCGATACACGTTTCTTTCTGACAAAGTGTCCTCCCGGAGAAGAGCCGCGTCTCGTCACTGACGAGCACGATTTCGGGGAATGGATCCGGCCGGGGGATGCCGTCGCGAAATGGATGGAAGGGCAGATTCTATCAGCGCCGCCCGTCTTGCATGCCTTGCGATGCCTCGCCGAAGGACTGGAAGGTGTTGAAACCCGAATGATGGCCGTGCCCTGGGCAAATGGTGAGCCCATCCCGGCCATCGACATGCGGCCGGGAATCGTCCTGGTTCCGTTGCGCACGCCCACGCTGCCGCCCGCCACACATACGAACTGCTATGTCGTCGGAGGCGATGAGGTTGTTGTCATCGATCCAGCCTCTCCGTATGAAGAAGAACAGGCATTACTCGATCGCATTCTCGAGAATCAGAACATACGAGAAATCTGGCTCACGCATTTACATCGCGATCATGTCAGTGGCGCCAATCATCTAAAGCAACAGCGCGGCGTAAAGATTGCTGCGCATCCGATCACGGCGCGCGATCTGGAGGGTGTGGTGACGGTCGACCGCACTTTCGTCGACGGCGAACGGCTCGAGCTTCGAGGTAAGCCCGGATGGAACCTTCGCGTACTGCACACACCTGGACACGCGCGGGGGCATGTCTGCTTATTCGAGGAGAAGAACGGATCGCTCATTACCGGCGATCTGATGGCGGGTTTGGGAACCATTGTGATTGATCCGCCGGAAGGACACATGGCGACGTATTTCGATTCGCTGAAACGAATGCAGGCGCTGCCGGTGACCGCATTGTTCCCTGCTCACGGTCCGGTGATGGCCGACGCGAAGGCAAAAATTCAGCAGTATCTCGATCATCGAATGGAGCGGGAGGCGAAAATACTGGCAGCCTGGCAGCGCGGATATCGGGAGCCGGGCGCCATCGTGAAGGAAGTCTACACGGATGTCCAGCCCGCGATGCATGGTCTGGCGGAGCGGTCCGTTATAGCGCATCTGGAGAAGCTGCGGGAGGAGGGCCGGATCTGAGAAGAACGTAGGTAGAGCCGCGGTCGGCAGCATCGCGGAATGAAATGACGGCGAGGTGCTCCTTCAACATCGAGTGCACGATTTCGCGCTGCACGCCGATGCCGCGGCCGTGGATGAGCCGGACCTCACGAAAGCCTCGCTTAATCGCCTGATACAAGTACTCTTCGATCACAATCCGGATTTCCCGCGGCTGGAAAGTGTGCAGATCGATGAAGTCTTCGATCGGAACCTCGTGCATGCGATCAAGTATAATCGTTAGCTTATGTCGGGGGACCGGCCATTGCCATATCAACGAGGCCCGAAGGGTGTACCAACTACGGCTGGCCGCGCGAAGCGCAAGCCCGATAGGGCGAAGCCGAAACAGAAGACCCGACATTAAAGATATGAAGTTTTACGTCCGCACATACGGGTGCCAGATGAATGTCGCGGATTCCAACGAGATCGGGCGGCATTTGAAAGCCAAGGGTCTCGTCGAAACGCAGGATCCGCAAGACGCATCCATTTATTTAGTGAACACGTGTACGGTCCGCCAGCACGCAGAAGATCGCGCATTTTCCGAAATCGGGCGACTTGGACGTTGGAAGGCGAAAAGGCCCGGCCGGAAAGTCGTGGTCAGCGGCTGCGCCGCAGAGCGGACAAAGGAATATCTCGAAGACAGGTTTCCGTTTATCGATCTGGTCGTGGGTGCCAAGTCCATCGAGAATTTCAACGAAATAGCCGGGCGGCTGCTCGACCGCCGAGCGACGGACGAGGACCTCGATTACGCAGTTCCCGCGGTCAATGAGAAGGTTGCCGCGTTTGTCACTAGCATGCGCGGCTGCAATTATTCCTGCACCTACTGCATCGTCCCCTATGTTCGCGGGCGCGAAATCTATCATTCAATCGATCAGATCCTTGCCGAAGTTCGTGATCGAGTTTCCGAAGGCGCACGCGAGATCACATTGCTGGGGCAAACGGTGAATTCTTACCGGCACGGGCAGCATCGATTCGCCGATCTGCTGCGGGCCGTTGCCGGCATCGACGGCGTCGAGCGTATCCGTTTCATCAGCCCGCATCCTTATTACATGACGGATCGCGTGATTGAAACTATGGCGACTGTTCCTCAGGTGTGCGAGTCGTTGCATCTGCCGGTCCAATCCGGTTCAAATACCATGCTGAAATCCATGATGCGGAATTACACGCGCGAGCATTACATCGCGCTCGCCGGGAAGATGCGTCAAGCTGTGCCGGACATGACGTTGAGCACGGACATCATCGTGGGTTTTCCAGGCGAGACGGAAGAGGATTTCCGGCAAACGCTTTCATTAGTCGAAGAACTACAGTTCGACTGGGGATTCGTTTTCAAGTATTCAGCGCGAGAAGGCACTCCGGCTGCGGAACTGGAATGTCTGCCGCAACAGCTCATTGAAGAGCGGCATCAGCGCTGTTTGGAACTGGTCGATCGAATCGCACTTAAGAAGCGATTGGACTTAGTTGGAACGATTCAGGATGTCTTAATCGAGGAACTTGGAGTCGGCAGGACGCGCACAAACTATAAAGTACATGTTCGGCGCGAAGCGCAAGCCCGACAGGGCGCAGCCTCAATCAACGAAGCGCAAGCCCGCGCCGAGCGCAAGCCCGCGCGAAGCGCAAGCCCGATAGGGCGCAGCCTCAAGAGAAGGGCGCAGCCTCAAGAGAAGGCCGCAGCCTCAAGTAATATCATCCACGGTGATCAAGTACGCGTTCGGATCACAAACGCGCAAAGGGCGACACTGGAAGGAGAAGTCTACAATGGCAACCTTGCTTTCGAGAATTTTCGGGAAGAAGACTGTCGAGCCGGCACCTGTCCGGATCGACAATAATGAACTGGACACCCGCGCGCTAAAACCGTTAATGGAACAGAAGGCGCCGGTGAGTAAAGATCCAAAGGATTTGACGGGCGCCTGGACGATGGAACGGGTGACGACGGTTTTTCCATCGGCGCAGCGTGCTCTTTTCCAGAAATATCACGTTGGAGGTTGCAGCAGTTGCGGTTTCCAGCCGACCGACACGCTCTCAACGGTCGCCCTCAATCACGGCCTGGACGTGAATGAGGTCATAGACCATATTCAGAAAAGTCAGGAAATGGAAAAAGATCTCGAGATCACGCCAAAGGAAACGGCCGAACTGTTGAAGCAGGGCAGAATCAAATTGCTAGACGTGCGGAGCCCGGAGGAATACGCAATCACGAATGTGGCCGGCAGCGTTTTGGTCGATCAGGCGGTGGCCCAAGAGATCATGCAGACGTGGTCCAAGGACACGCCCATTGTTACGATGTGCCATCACGGCATGCGCAGCCTCGATGCCGCCGCATATCTTCGCGGACACGGCTTTGTGAATGCGAAAAGCATGTGTGGTGGGATCGATGCCTGGGCTGAGCAGATCGATTCGTCCCTCGCCCGGTATTAAATTTCCACTTCCAGCAGGTCTCGTGCGATCGTGATGGGCTCAAACACCTCGCGGGCATCATCACCGATTTGTGCAATCTGCCGTCCATCGTAGCGAGTGCTGAAGTGGGTCGCAATTAACGTTTGCGCGCCCGCTTCTTTTGCCACGCGGGCGGCGTCCTCCATCGTGGAGTGTTTTCGCTCGCGAGCCATATCGATTGCATCCGGACCAAACGTAGTTTCGTGGATGAGCGTGGTGCATTTGTCGGCGAGCCGAATCGAGCGTTCGGAAAACTGTGTATCCAGGCAATAAACGACGGATTTACCGGGTCGTGGCCCCCCCAGGACCATATCCGGCGTAATGATCCGGCCATCTGAAAGCGTGATGTTTTCACCGTGCTGCAGTCGCCCGTACAACGGCCCGCGTGGGATTCCCAATTCTTCCGCTCTTTCGAGGTTGAAGACGCCCGGCTTGTCTTTCTCTTGAAATCGCCAGCCGAGGCAAAAGATGGAGTGATCTAGTGGAAGCGCTTCCACATAGAAGTCTTCCTCGTCCAGAACGCGGCCGCGGAAGCCGCGCGGTAATTCCTTCAGCGTGAGCTTGAATTCGAACTGAAGATCCGACGTTCGAAACGCGGCATTCAAAAAAACTTGGAGGCCTTCAGGGCCGAAGACATTCAGCGGCGTCTCGCGGCCATCCAGATGCAGCGTGCTTAGCAATCCCGCGATGCCGTACAGGTGATCGCCATGAAGATGTCCGATGAAGATCGAGTGAATGCGGCTCCGCTTCACGCTCGATCGCATAAGTTGCAATTGGGTGCCCTCGCCGCAGTCGAACAGGAAGACGTCTCCTTCCCGGACGAGTGCCGTCGCCGACAGACCTCGGGTCAGCGTGGGGACAGCGGAGCTGGTTCCTAGTAGAACTATCCTCACTTGAACATCGCTTTGAAGACGTATCCTGCCAGCCGGGGATTTTCTCTCAACCGGCGTACGGAATAGGCGTACCAATCCCGCCCGAATGGAATATACACGCGCAGATGATGTCCCGCCGCTCGGATGATATCCCGGAGTTGCTCATCGACACCAAGCAGCATTTGGAACTCATAAGCCGTGGGTGGAATTTTCAGATCGCGGATGATTCGGAACGCCTCCCAGACCATCAGCTCATCATGCGTGGCAATGCCAACATAGGAGCCGTTCCGCAGCATCTTCTCGAGAAGGTAAGCGTAATTGCGATTGATCACGCGCATGTCATGATAAGAGATTTCCCGAGGCTCGACATAGGCGCCTTTGCAGAGCCGGTAATTTGGACGCAATTGTTCGAGCGTGCAGATATCGTTGGCGGTTCTCCTCAGGTAAGCCTGAACGACGACACCCACATTGGAATGGTCCGTGCGCAGTTGACGATAAATCTGCAAAGTATCGGTTGTGCAGGAAGAATCCTCCATATCGATCCGGACGAAATTCTTCAACTCGCATGCATGCTCGACGAGCCGCTTTGTCAGATCAAAGCACGTCGCAAGATCGACTTTCAATCCGAGCTGCGTCAGTTTTATGGAAATATTGCCGTCGAGCTTCCGGCCATCGATGGCGTCGAGCACTCCGACGTATCCGGCGGCGGCGCGCCGTGCCTGATCGAGGTTGTGGATATGTTCGCCGAGGATGTCGAGTGTGGTGCGGAATCCGCGTTCGTTGAGACCGGCAACGATCCGCAGCGCGTCGTCGACGGTTTCTCCTGCGATATACCTATTGGCGACTCTTCGAACAATTCCTCTCGGGACTGCCGGTAGAGTACGAGCAATAGCTCGATCCAGGAGCGTCACGTCGGCGGCCTCTCCTTACGATTTTTGACTAATTATTCAGCCTGTGCAATGACGCATTGGTTTCAGGAATGCCGCCGCTTTCGAGAATAAAGCCTTTCAAAAAGTCATCCTGAAGTCTGCGGTAGGTCGCGACCGATCCCATCGTGTTGAAGATTGCAAAAAGAACGGGACCACGGTTGCGTGTGTAAGCGATACCCGCCAGCGTGCTCACACCTCCATCGGTACCAGGAAGGGTTCCGGTTTTGCCGATGATTGCGCCTCGGAACTCTTCTCCAACAAATCGCCTCCGAAGCGTGCCGGCATCGCTGCCGGCGACTGGAAGCACGTCCTGAGGTTGCAGGTTACTCAAGTTCAGCCAGAACACGAGTTCACGAAACAATTGGACGGTGGCTCGCGGCGTAATGCGATTGAAGTCGAGCCCGGAAGTGTGACTGATGTAGACGTCACTCTGGGGAATTCCGACATCTTTGACAAGAAACTCTTCCACCGCTCTGGGACCGCCTAATGCCTCTCCAAGGCGGTCTGCGATCGAGTTGGTGCTGTGAGCATTTTGGTAGAAGAGAATGTCGCGCAAGCTCTCTGAAACATGGCTCGCAATGCTCGCGCCTCGAACAGGCCCGCCGTTGGTTAGGCCTCCAACCCGCACCCCCGCACGGCGCAGCATTTGCGAGAGAGCCTTCGTAGCGCGATCCGTTGTGTAGAACATCCCATAACTGAATGGACCTGTAACGATCAGGTTTCCCGTAACACGCGCGATTCCGCTGCGGACCACCTCGTGGACGAGCCGCGCCACATCGATCGTGGTCAGCACCGGATCTCCCGCCGAGGCGAGAATCAGATCGCCGTTCAGCGTTCGTGTTTTTTTATTGACGGTGCCGTCCGCATAGAAACCTGTTTCGAAATGGTATTCGGGACCCAATTTTGAGAGGGCCGCGAACGACGTTGCGACCTTGATGACCGATGCCGGATTGAATCCAACATTACTGTTCAGATCGGCATACATCGTTCGTCCGTCCAACGACTCGATCAATACACCTTGTGAGTCGAGACTAAATCCTCGCAGAGCAAGCCGATTGACGTAATTCGTTCCGGATGCTGCCAGTACGACGGCTGGCCGAAAGTCAGCATTTGGGGTGCTTGGTATGTGGGCTTCTTGCGCCTGAGAAGGCCGAAACAAGAAAAGAATCAAAAAAGTAGGCAACAGCAGATACTTCATCATGTCAAAAGCCCGGCTATTGTGCCAGAAATATGAACAAAGTTGAAGGCCGGGGATTTTTTTTGTAACTTTTGTATTTTCCTGTGTAGAGAACGGCACTTAGTAAAGGGGGAAGTGTGAATGTTCATCATTAGTCGTAGCAGACTGGAAAAGCTCCTCATCAACGGCAACATCGAAATTACAATTTTGGACTTTAGTCGGAATCGGGTTCGGTTTGGAATCAAAGCGCCTAAGGAGATCCGGATTCATACGAATCTGAAAACTTCTCCGGTTCCTGAAAGAACCGACCAAATTGCTGAAATTCCTAACGCAGCGTCACCTCTCGACGGCCTTCCCGCCGCGGTCGGCATCGGGAAGCGACGGTGGCCGACGAAGGAATAGCAACTGGCGTACCGCTTTAAACTACCCTCTGCCTTCGGGGGAGAAGGCAGGGTGACGGCTCAAAATTGGGTTCACTTCTGAGACCTTCACCCGGCTCCCTCCCGGATCGAGAGGGGCCCACCTTGACTTTTCAACGTGATCCACTTACAGTTCCGGACAGCGCATGGCAATGAAGGCGAAAGTCAAGCCCAAAGCGGCGAAGAAAGCCCCGAAGAGATCTGCTGCCGCGCGTAAGTCTATTGGACTGAAGGCAAAAGCGGAAAGGTTTGCTTCCAGGAACGGATCCCGTTCTCCCGGCAAGTCGCCGAAAGGCCGGGCTCCAAAGCGGAAAGCAAGAGTGGAATCGGACAGAACTTCGGTGGCATCAGCGATCGCTGGGTCTCGTTCGAATGCTCCTCCGCGACCCCGGTCAAAGCATTTTGCCAACGCCGTGCACGCATACGAGGCCGCTATCAAGTTGATGCACGCAGAAGATTTTGGAAGAGCTATCCGTTCTTTCGAAGATCTGATCGCGGAGCATCCCGAAGAGCCGGAGATTCAGGAGCGGGCGAAGGTCCTAATTCACGCTTGTGAAAAGAAGCTTCACGAAAACGAAAGGACGGTGCTCCGATCCGCTGACGATCACTATAATGTCGGCGTCGCCGAACTGAATCGGCGCGAGATGGCATCCGCGATCCAGCATTTGGAGCATGCGCTGAAGCTCAACCCCAAAGCCGACCACGTGCTCTACGCTTTGGCGGCGGCAAGCGCGATTCAAGGCGATCGGGACAACGCCTTGCAGCATTTGAAACAAGCCATTCATTTTCGGCCGGAAAATCGTTTTCTTGCGGCGCGAGATAGCGATTTCGAATCGCTAAAGGAAGATCCGGATTTCAGACAATTGGTCACTGCTACGGAAAAATAGTGAGCGTTGGCGAAAAAGAAGACCAGCAAGCCTAAGATCGTTTCAATCGGTGGCGGCACCGGCCTCTCCACTCTTCTGCGCGGATTAAAACTATTCCGAGCGGATTTATCGGTCATCGTAACAGTCACCGACGACGGCGGCAGTTCCGGCCGTCTGCGCGACGAGCTAAACGTTCTGCCCCCCGGCGACATTCGAAACTGCATGATCGCTCTCTCGGAAGACGAGCATCTCATGTCGCGGCTGTTTCGATTCCGGTTCAATAGCGAAGGCGGGCTGCACGATCACAGTTTCGGAAACCTGTTTTTGACGGCGATGGCCGGCGTTACAGGCGATTTTGCAGAAGCCGTGCGGCTCACGTCCGAAGTTCTTGCTATCAAAGGCGTCATCTATCCATCGACCACTTCCAACGTTCACCTTCGCGCAGAACTCGAGGATGGAGCCTGGGTTGAAGGCGAGACGCGCATCACTGCCTCCAGAAAGCGGATCCGCTGCATACAACTTGCTCCATCTGATGCCCATCCATTGCCGGATGCGCTGGATGCGATTGATGCTGCCGATTTGATCACGATAGGACCGGGTTCGCTTTACACAAGTCTGATCCCCAATTTGCTCGTCAACGAAGTTATCAACGCTGTCCGGGCTTCAAGCGCCATCAAAATCTATATCCAAAACATCATGACGCAGCCCGGCGAGACCGAGATGTATTCGGCCGCCGACCACGTCGAAGCGCTGGCCCAGCACTGCGGCGGAATACTGTTCTCCAACATTCTCCTCAATAATGGAAAGCCTTCGCCGGAGATCTTGAAAAAGTACGGCGCGGAACATGCGGGTCTTGTTGAAATTGATCGCGACCGGCTCCATGCGCTCGGATTAAACTTGGTGGAACGGGATTTGCTCGCTGAGGAAGGGGTGATCCGCCACGATCCGGATCGTCTTGCGCAGGCAGTACTTCAGATTGCAGGTCTGGAATAGCGTCCGGACCGGCCGGGGGACAGACCCCGAATTCTGAAGTAACAAGAATTCCGGGTCCGTCCCCCAAATTCGCCCGATGCTAAGGAATAGTCTATGGAAAATCTCCGAATTCTGATTCTCGCCGCGGGCAAGAGCACGCGCATGAAATCGAAATACGCAAAGGTTCTCCACCGGGTCGGAGGCCGCATGCTGATCGAGCATGTCTTGCGGAGCGCGCGTCCCATTTCAGGGGATATCTGGGTTGTTGTTGGCCATACGTCCGATAAAGTGAAAGCATCGATCCCGGAGGTGAAGTTCGTTGATCAGGGCGAGCAGCTTGGAACCGGACACGCGGTCATGGCTGCGCGCGATCAATTTGCGGACTACACGGGTGACCTGCTGGTGTTGTCGGGCGACGTTCCATTGATCGCGGCAGACACTCTCAAGGCGTTCGTCGACTTTCACCGCAAGGGTGGATATCGCGCGTCCGTTATTACAGCCGATGCGGACGATCCTTTTGGGTACGGCCGCATCGTTCGACGGAACGAGAACGAAGTGGATGCCATCGTCGAACAGCGCGACGCGACTCCGGAAATCTTGAAAATCCAGGAAATCAATTCCGGGATCTATGTTTTCGATGCGCCGGCGCTGTTCAAGTCACTAACTAAAATTCGGAACGACAATGCACAACGCGAGTATTACCTGCCGGACGTGATCGGGATACTCGTATCGCAGCCGGAAAGAGTCGGCGCGTTCAAAGTCCGGTCGGCTGCGGAGATTCTCGGAATCAATACCCGGCAGGAACTGGCGGTGATCGATCTCTTGATGCGGCGCCGGAAATGCGAATCGCTAATGGCCGAAGGCGTGACAATCATCGATCCGCACAGCACGATCATCGACGGAGACGTGCGGATCGGCGCCGATTCGGTCATTTATCCTTCGGTTCAAATCTATGGAGATACGGTCATTGGCGACGACGTGACTATCCACTCGTTCAGCCGCATTTCCAATTCAACGGTCGGCCCGCGATCGACCGTGCTCGAGGGGTGCATTGTTGTTGATAGCGCGCTGGGTGAAGATGTATCGATCGGCCCCTATGCGCATCTGCGCATGGGAACGACGATTGACGGCAAAGCGCGCGTCGGGAATTTCGTCGAGATCAAGAAGTCGGCGCTCGGCAGCGGCACGAAGTCGATGCATTTGGCTTATTTGGGCGATGCCACTATCGGCTGTGACGTGAACATCGGGGCCGGCGTTATCACCTGCAATTACGATGGTGTGAGCAAATATCCAACAGTGATCGAGGACGGTGCCTTTATCGGCACGGATTCACAACTCATCGCTCCGGTGCGCATCGGCAGAAATGCGTACGTCGCTGCCGGGTCGTCCATCACGGATGATGTCCCTCCGGAAGCACTCGCCATTGCCCGCGGTCGTCAGGCCGTCAAAGAGGGTTGGGCAAAAAACCGGAAAAAGAAATAGAACGTGCGCATTTCAATTCATTAACCCGCTACAACAGTTCCACGTCAGTCGTGTTATTCTGCGCCCATGTGTGGGATTTTCGGCTACATCGGGCCACGTGATCCTGTTCCGGTCATCATGGGAGGGCTTCGATCGCTGGAGTACCGCGGGTACGACTCTGCGGGAATCGCAATCATCGAAGGCCAGCAACTCCGGATCCGCCGGTGTTCCGGCAAACTCAAAAATCTCGAGGAGTTGCTCCAGGAGCAGCCCGTGACGGGGCAATTCGGGCTCGGACATACGCGTTGGGCGACCCACGGACGCCCCACGGAAGAGAATGCTCATCCCCATCGCGATTGCAAAGGGCGCATCGTTGTTGCGCATAACGGCATCATCGAGAATTATCTCGCTTTGAAGCGGAAACTCATCGAAGAGGGCCACAAATTCACCACCGAAACCGACACCGAAGTTATCGCGCATCTTCTCGAAAAACATTTCCAAGGGAGTCTTGAGGATGCTGTGGTCAAGGCACTCGCCGAGTTGAAGGGTTTGTATGCGTTCACGTGCGTCTGTGTCGACGATCCACAGAAGATCGTCGCGGTCCGCGAAGGAAATCCGCTGATCGTCGGGGCCATGGACGGCGAAGGATTCGTCGCGTCGGATGTGCCGGCAATGCTTCCCTATACGCGCTCCATCTTGTTTCTCGACGATCACGAGGTGGCTGTCGTCGCACGTGACGGCATACGCTTGCTGGATACGGCCGGAAACAGACGGAAGCCGCAGTTTCAGCACATCGCGTGGGACCCGATCATGGCGGAAAAGGGCGGCTACAAGCATTTCATGCTCAAGGAAATTTATGAGCAGCCGGTCGCGATCGAGAACACGATACTCGGACGGTTTTCGCTCGACACCAACACCGTTCATCTCGAAGACATCGCGTTTACAAATGATGTCTGGCAGGAATTTTTACATATTCGGATTCTCGCCTGCGGCACGAGCTGGCACGCCGCGCTTGCCGGCAAATACATGATCGAGTCGTTGGCCCGGCTTCCGGTGGAGGTGGATTATGCAAGTGAGTACCGGTATCGCAACCCTGTAGTTTTGCCCGACACGCTTTTCATTTTCATCACTCAATCCGGAGAGACCCTGGACACCATTGCCGCTCAGCGGCAGGTTCGAGCCGCAGGAAAGACCCTGACGATCACCAACGTCGTGGGATCCATGACTACTCGGGTTGCCGATGCGGTTTTATACACGCGGGCCGGACCCGAGATTGGCGTTGCATCGACGAAAGCGTTCACGACACAGCTTGCGTGTCTATATCTCATCGCGCTGCATCTGGCGAAGCTCCACAAGACACTGTCCGATTCGGAGATGCGCAAAGCTTTGACGGATCTGACGGAGTTGCCGCACAAGATGGAACGCATTCTCGAGAATTCCAAACGAATCGAAGAAATTTCCAAAGGGCTTTTCCGTCAGCATGACTTCTTGTTCCTGGCGCGCGGCATTCATTTTCCCATCGCGCTGGAAGGGGCGCTGAAGCTCAAAGAACTTTCCTACATCCACGCCGAAGGCTATCCCGCAGGGGAAATGAAACACGGACCCAACGCGCTGATCGACGAAAACCTGCCGGTCGTTTTTCTCGCGGCATACGATCCGGATTCCTCCGAGTCGCATCAGCGATATGAGAAAGTCTTGAACAACATCAAGGAAGTGAAATCGCGCGACGGGATCATTGTCGCACTTGGAAACGAGGGCGATGCGGATCTAGCCGAGAGCGCAGACCATCTGATTTCAATTTCGCCCGCGAATGAATATTTGCTTCCGATCCTCGAAGTGATACCGCTTCAGTTGCTCGCCTATCACTGCGCTGTGCGCCGCGGCTGCGATATCGACCAGCCTCGCAATCTCGCGAAGAGTGTTACAGTGGAATAGTTTCGAAGGGGGAGTAATTCGGGGTCAGACCCCTATTTTCTGCAACCCATGAAAATAGGGGTCTGACCCCGAATTACTCCTTTTTGGTGGTTCGTAAAACGCATGGACTTTGCGAAGCTCCTCAATACCGAACAACTCCACGCCGTGGAAAGTACCGAGGGGCCGGTCCTTATTCTCGCCGGCGCAGGCAGCGGCAAGACCCGGGTCATCACGTATCGCGTGGCGCACCTGGTTGAAAATCGCGACGTCCGGCCGGAGCAGATCCTCGCAGTTACATTCACCAATAAAGCCGCCGATCAGATGAAGTTTCGCGTTCGCAATCTTCTTCGTGCGGCGCGTTCGGGTGATCCTCTGATTTCGACATTTCATTCGTTCTGCGTTCGCCTCCTCCGCCGTGAAATCGAAGCGTTGAACTACACACGCGACTTTACGATCTACGACGAAGCCGACCAGCTTCAGGTGGTGAAAGGGGTATCGAAGGATCTGAAGGTTGACGAGCGCCTCGTCACACCGAAGACGATTTTGGCGCGCATCAGCCACGCCAAGAACCACGGTAAGACGCCGCAGAACCTTCTGGATGATTCATGGGAACCGTCGTGGGAGTACACAGCAAATGTTTTTAACGAATACGAGAAGCGGCTCAAGAAATCGAATGCCCTGGATTTCGACGATCTCCTGATCAAAGCCGTCGAGTTGTTCGACAAATTTCCACCCGCCGCCGAAAAATACAGCACGCGCTTTCCCTACCTCATGGTCGATGAGTATCAGGACACGAACCACATGCAATACCGGCTAGTGCGTCATCTGACGCGCGTGCACGATAACGTTTGCGTCGTCGGCGATGAGGACCAATCCATCTACAGTTGGCGCGGCGCCGACATCCAAAACATCTTGTCGTTCGAGAAGGATTTTCCGCGCGTTCGAATTATTAAGCTGGAGCAGAATTACCGATCGACGAAGAACATTCTGGCGGCGGCCAGCGCAGTTGTGGCGCATAACGAATTGCGGAAGGGCAAGACGCTATGGACGCAGAATCCTTCGGGAGATCTGATCACTTATATGGAAGCGACCGATGCCGAAGAAGAAGCAATGTACGTTGCCGACCGCATCCTCTTCCACCAGAAAGCGGACCCCAGCGTTCGCATAGCCGTCCTCTACCGGACGAACTTTCTCTCGCGCGTTCTTGAAGAGAAACTACGCCGGTACAACATGAAGTATCGGATCGTCGGCGGCTTCAGCTTTTACGAACGCGCCGAAATCAAGGACCTGATCAGCTATCTCACCGTGTCGCTCAATCCGGACGATTCGGTTCACCTGCTCCGCGTGATCAATACGCCTCCGCGAGGCATCGGGAAAACCACAACCGATATACTGGAAGAGCTTGCCGTTGAGCGCGGCACTTCCGTTTGGGGCGCTATTGAAATCGCTATCGAGCAAGCGCGGCTGCCCATGCGTACGATCCGCGCCCTTGAAGCTTTTCATGCGTTGATTGCGGAATTCGTTCGGGCTGCGGAGGAGCTTTCCAATTCCGCGCTGCTCGAAAAGATCATTGCCGGGACGAAATACATCGAAATGCTCGAAGAGGAAGGAACAGAAGAATCCGAGAACCGGATTGAGAACATCCGCGAACTACTTACGGCGGCAGAAGAAAGCCATGAGCGCGGTGAGAAACTCCGCGAGTTCCTCGATCATGCGGCACTGGTTTCCGATCAAGACGCGTACGATGAGCGCTCCCCGATTTCTCTAATGACCCTGCACACGGCGAAGGGCCTGGAGTTTCCGGTGGTGATGATCACCGGACTCGAAGACGGCCTTTTTCCGCACAGCCGTTCCATTATGGAAGCTCCGCAGCTTGAAGAGGAGCGCCGCCTCTTCTATGTGGGAATGACGCGAGCCGAACACAAGTTGTATCTCACGTCAACGCGTTTCAGGCGTTATTTCGGCAATATGGATCAGCAGATCTCGGAACCTTCGCGTTTTCTTTCGGAAATCCCCGAAGAACTCATTGAAGAGGTTGGCGAGCGCCGCCGGAAACCCGCAGTGAAATTCGAAGGCACCAGCTATGATACGGTCGACGCCGTCATGAAAGTCCTCGGCGGAGCAGAAAAGAAGCCAGCGCCCAGTGTCCAACCCGGACCCAAGAAGAAACTCGCCGGCGCCTGGGTACTCGGCACTCGGGTCAAACACCCGAAATATGGATATGGCACGATCCTACGCACCGAAGGCTCGGGCGACGATTTGAAACTCACCGTGAGCTTCATCTCCCACGGCCTGAAGAAAATGATCGCCAAATACGCCGAGCTCGAACTCGCGTAGCGCGTTCACTTTCCGGACAAATGCACGAGATCCCTTTCGTTTTCGCAGACCCAATCGAGCAGATCCGTGTCGGGCAGTAATTCCCATCCGATTCTGACGGTCCAGGGTTTCTTGTAAGCTTTCGGATCGTCGACCGTGACCTCGACTTCCATGTGTCCGAAATCGGGGCGGCGGAAGCGCTCGACGACGTGCAAGGCGTCGCTATGCGGATGGCCGGCGACGTCGAGCCATGTTGCCTCCTTCAAGCCGACGGTATCGACGACCAACGTGTCGCCTTCCCACTTCCCGACCGAATATCCGAACCATGACGTGTCGGGATCTGTGGGCAACGCCCGTTTATCCGTGAAGATTTGACGGAAGTAGTGATAAGACTCGAAGAGGAACACCATCAAACCCGGCTGTTGAATGATTTTTCGGGGGCTGATGTGGGCATCCGAATCCGTCACACTGTTGGGAAGACAGTGGCCATTCGGCCAATCCTTGCTGTTGTTCGCCTGCCGTTCCTTGAACAGCTTTTCGGCCCAGGGCTGCATCTGGATTTCAATGCCATCGGCGGCAAGGTTGCCGAGATATTTTCCGTCGGGAGATCTCCAGATTCCGGAAAAATCCGGCGAGCCGTCGGCCAGCTTGGGCGCGGGTGCCGAGAGGTTGGGTTTGCCGTCAGTTGTTCGCGGAGTGCGAGGATCTGGAAAGTTTAACCACTGCGCACTCGCGGGAGTGTTCAGCGCGGCCACACAGAAAGCCAGTTCAAGAATGTGAAGGATTCGCATTGTCTCCCTCCATGTTTGGAGAAATTATGGCCACAAACTGCACAAGACACAAGAAGTCGAAGGGTTATGGGGTTAGGCGACTTTGCGGATCAAGAGGTAAAGCCCGGCACAGATTCCGAAATCAAAGAGCAATCCCGCATCGAGCTGGAAAATGTTGTGCGCGAGGGCATTCGGCAGAAGCGGAGCAATGAGAAGGTAGATGACATTTCCTAAGAGTATCGCCAGCAGCATTTTCATCCAATCTCGGACGGTCGGGACAGCACTCACGACGAAAGGTCCGATAGGATGCAGGTACCGTAGCAACGTGTGAAGACCCACTGCAAAGCGATCATCTATTTGGGACAAGAGGACGAAGTTCGCTGAAAGAAGGCGGCTGCGGCACAAGCAAAGTCGGCATCTGATTGTAGTCCAGCCAGCAGGCGGCGTTTCTTGCCCGGAGCGGATAATACGTAACCAATCTCTGGATACATGTTTTGAACGTTGAGCGACGTCCCATCGTGCAGACGAAGCAGCTCACCTCGCCGTAAGACTTTTAATTCAACGTTCGGAAAATCGCGCTTGACGATTTCCTGAATCAGCTTGAAGAAGTACTCAAAATCCTCGATCGCGGACCGGCCGGCCGGGGTGGCCAGACGCCCCTCGTCCAAAAACGCAACAGCGAACCCGTTGGCGTGGCCGGCTTGGCTTCTCTTTTGGGCGGAAACACTGGGCGCGTTCATGACGATCAATGCAATCATTATCAGAAGCTCTTTCATACGGGGAGCTTACGGTGAGGCCATCAATTGGCCTAGTCGTCTACAAATTTTTTTCGATGCAGCGACACTCAAAACGGGTTCGCGCAGAAGATGTTTGCGAAGGAATGGCGTTCCTTATAGCGCAAACGCGGTCGTAACGGAATACTTTGATCGCGTCACTGAGCCAAACGGCGATTCCTGGCTCATCGTGAAGACCATCGTCGATGACCCGCAATATTTGGCTCAGCCATTCATCACAAGCACCCATTTCAAAAAGCAGGGCGACGCCTCCGGTTGGAATCCCATGCCGTGTAGCGGGCGATGAGCCGGCGTCGGCTGCTCCGGAGTTCTTCCGCAGTTAAAAGGCCCGGTGCATTAAAGTGGGTGCTGGGTTTAACGCGGATCGACAGGGTTGATCTGACCCGTCACCTGAATCAGGACGGCTTCGCGAGGGATTTTTAACGACGAGAGAACGTCCTTCACAGTCTGCGTGCGCGAGTCGTCTTCAACACCGATCGTCACGCGGTTTTTCGCTTCGTTCAGATCGACCATAGTCACGCCCGGCACGTCGAGAACGACGGCGCTCGCACGTTCGGTCCACGCCTTGAGCTGGGAAACGGTGTACTGACCTTGCACGGCCCGCACGCCCCCGGCTGTGAGGCTCGGACCGAACACGGTCTCGATCGCCGAACGGGCTGCTGACACCTGAGAGGTGTCGAGCA
>MNKP01000150.1 GCA_001920875.1 Acidobacteria bacterium 13_1_20CM_2_55_15 | reverse complement strand
GAGAGATCAGTTTCCGCCGGTTGCCGAGTCCAGTCCGGAGGTGCGGCGAGCCGCAGAAGCAAAATGGGGCAAGATTCTCGACGAATAATCATCTCGGAAGAACAGGTGGCGTCGACGTTAGACATGCGCGGCGCCATCGAGGCTGTCGAGCGTGGGCTTGCAGCCCAGGCGCACGGCGAGGCCGTGAATATGTTGAAAACGCATACGGCCTGGGACGGCTCGACACTTCACGCCATTGGCGCCGTTTTCCCGAAGGTGGGCCTGGCGGGAACGAAAACGTGGGCGCACACACCCCGAGGCGCGTCACCGCTGCTCATCCTGTTTGACGCAGAGAATGGCGCCGCACGAGCCATCATCGATGCTTTCAATCTGGGAAAGCTGAGGACTGCGGCAGCATCCGGGGTCGCGACTCGGCGCCTGGCGCAGGAGGATGCCGATGACCTGGCTATTATCGGAACAGGGAAGCAGGCATTGACACAAGTGGAAGCTGTCTGCGCGGTCCGGAGAATTCGCCGCATACGCGTTTTCAGTCCGAATGAGCAGCACAGGACGGAATTTGCCGCCCTGTTGAAGAAACAGTTTGATGCAGAGGTTGTCATTTCCCCGACGGTCCATGATGCCGTCCGCGGCGCATCGATTATCACGACGATTACTCGGGCCCGCGACCCGTTCTTGCATTCGGGGATGATTCAGCGAGGAACTCACATTAACGCAGTCGGCGCAATTCTTCCGGGCAGGGCCGAACTTTCCTCTGACGTTATCGTGCGATGCACACAGATCGTCTCCGACAGCCCGCCTCAAGCACAAAAGCTATCGCAGGAATTGATTGCTGTATTTGGGTCGGATCCGGACAAATGGAACGCGGTCGGTTTTCTGGGAGAACTTGTGATCTCGGCAGGTAAGCGCAGCAGTGGAGATGATTTGACGCTTCTGAAATCGCTTGGTACCGGTGTTCTGGATTTGTCAGTAGGTATAGAAATTTATCGGAGAGTAGCCCCTCTCCCTCTGGGGGAGGGCGCAGCATCCAGATGACGATTGAACATTGAACAGTGAACAATGAACATTTCCCAAAAAATTGTTCACTGTTCAATTGTCAGCTGGAACTCCCAGAGGGAGAGGGGTGAAATGTTCATCGATCGAACGGGATTGCCATACGAGCAGCCGAAGTTACAAAAGCCTTTGATCGTGTCGAAGGAAGAAATCGAGGCAGAAGTCGAGCGTCTCGCGAGTCTGCCCGCCCCGCTAAACGGACGCCGGATGTCGATCATCTGCAATCCGGCAACAGGCGTGGGCAACGGATTTGCTCCGGGCACAGGCATCACGTTGTCCGTGCTTCGGCCGGGCGAACGGACAAAGCCGATTCGCCACAACTCCTCACAAGTGAATTTCTGCATTCGCGGCGGAGGAACCGCTTTCGTAGACGGTCAGCAGATCCGCTATTCTCAATACGACACCTGGAATACTCCGTCCTGGGCCGCCTATGAACACACCAACGACACTGACGAACTCCAGGTCCGGCTGACCTACAGCAACGCGCCGCTGCTGGAGAAAATGAATGTCCATATCGTCGAGGAAGATCCCTCTTCCTCTGGAAGAGGGCGGCGCGACAGCCACGCGGAGCGCGAGCCCGGCAGGGCGAAGCCTCAAGAAATGGCTGACGCGCCGGGTGAGGGTCACAAGAGTGCCGAATCTCCGTTTGGGACTTTTGAGATCGGCCGTTCCGGCGCGTATTTGATGCCGTACGAAACTCTCATCAATCCCGATGTGAAGAAACAGGAAGCGTTGCATTGGCCGTGGCGTGAGGTGAAGAAAGAGCTCGATAAGCTGAAAGCGTTAGGATCAGCCTACGTCGGCCGCCGGCTGTATCTTCTCTACAATCCAGCCACGGAGCACACAAACGGCACGACCAATAATTTCTTTGCGACGATTACCATCAGGCCGGGAAATATTGTCGACCGCCCGCACCGGCACACAGCGGCGGCCATCAATTACTTCTTTGCCGGCCGCGGCTACAGCGTCGTTGAAGGTGAGCGCTACGAATGGAAAGCCGGGGATCTGATGCTGACCGCGCCGGGCTGGGCGATCCACAACCACGCGTCGTATGAAGATGACGTCTACGAGCTGACGATCCAGGACAGCCCGCTCAATATCTGGATGGGGTCGCTGCTGTGGCAGGAAAATCTCAGTCATCCTCTGGAAGTTCTGGGAGCGACCGGAGGCTTCGGAACCAACCGCGCTGTAGGGTAATAATTCATGATGCGCCTGGACGACAATTCGCTGCGGGGATCCTATCCTCCGCTGGTCACGCCCTTCCACAATGGGCGTGTCGATTTCTCAACATTTGAGCGGCTCGTCGAGCGGCAAATCGCGGGGGGATCACACGGCATTGTTGTCGCTGGAACAACAGGTGAACCCAGCAGCCTTACGGTTCAGGAGCGGAAAGATCTTCTCGAGGCGGCCGTCAAAACTGCGAACGGCCGAATTGCAGTGGTTGCGGCAACCGGATCGCAGTCCTTTGCGGAAACTGCTGAACTGACGCGACACGCCGAAGGTGCCGGCGCTCACGCCGTGCTCGTCGTCACACCGTACTACATCAAACCGCCACAAGACGGTCTCGCCGAATACTTCATCGGGATTGGACGTCTGACACGCCTTCCAATCCTGATCTATCACATCCCCGGCCGCGCAGCTGTTTCGATCACAGCGGCAACGATTGAAAAAATTTCCGTCGAGATCGACCACCTCGTGGGCATGAAGCATGCTGCAGTCGATTTAGAACTGGTCACCGAAACGCTCAAGCGCGTAGGCGCCGATTTTCGCATCTTCTGCGGCCTCGAAGCCCTCAGCTTTCCCATGATGGCGATGGGGGCTTCCGGCCTGATGAATGCGGCCGGCAATATCGTGCCTGAACGAATTGCGGCGCTATCGAACGCCGTCAGGGCCGGAGACCTTGTGAAGGCCCGCGAGCTTCACGACGCGCTGTTTGAACTGAATCGCGCCATTTTCCTCGATACGAATCCGATTCCTCTGAAATATATGATGTGGCGCCTGTCGCTTCTGGAATCCAACGAAGTGCGATTGCCGCTGGTGCCCATAAGGGATGCCGAGCGCCAGCGGATCTTGGACCGCGTGTTGGCGCAATCCGGTTTGCTCGTCAAGGAGGCGGCCGTTTGAGCACAGACGTCACGACGGCGGCCCCACCGGCCCAACCCCTCGAGCGCCGGACTGAGATCACTCTGGGGCGCAATCTCAGCCGCGCGCTTTGTGTTGCCGTGCCTATTCTGATTTGGTTCGCTCCCTTCGATATCGGTTCCACGACGAAGCAGGGGTTGGCAATCACATCGTTCATGATCATGGCGTGGATCACGGAAGTCATGGATCACGCGGTGTCAGGGCTGATCGGCTGCTATCTGTACTGGGCGCTGAAAGTTGTTCCGTTCGATGTGGCATTTACCGGTTTTGCCAACGACACGGCATGGTTTCTCTTCGGCGCCGTTCTGTTCGGCGCGATGGCCACAAAGTCCGGCCTGGCCCGCCGGATCGCATTCGTCGTGATCAAGCGAGTCGGAAATACGTATTCCCGGATCTTATTAGGCCTCATCATCACGGATTTTCTGCTGACATTCCTGGTTCCTTCCGGCATCGCCCGAGTGGTCATCATGGCCGCGATTGCTCTGGGGCTGATCGAGGCCTTTAACGCTGGTCCCGGCAGCAACATCGGCCGCGGGATGTTTCTCATCATTACTTACTCCGCCGGTATTTTCGACAAGATGATCATTGCCGGGGCTGCCTCTATCACGGCTCGCGGCGGAATCGAAAAATTCGGTGGAGTCGACGTGTTGTGGAGCAAGTGGTTCTTTGCATATTTGCCATGCGATGTGGTCACGATTCTCATCGCATGGCGGTTGACGCTCTGGTTGTACCCGCCGGAAAGGTCTGGTTTGGCCCGTGAGGCCGGCTACATCGAAACCGAACTGAGGAAGATGGGCTCCTGGACGTTGCTGGAGAAGCGGACGGCGTTGCTGATGTCGAGTGCAATCGTATTATGGCTGACCGATTTTCTTCATCATGTCTCGCCATCGGTCATCGGACTGGGCATTGGCCTGTTAGCCGTTGTACCCGGTATCGGTGTCCTGAATGCCGAAGATTTGAAGCGCGTGAATTATCTGCCGGTCTTCTTTGTGGGGTCGGCCATTAGCATGGGTGAAGTTCTGGTGCGAACCAAAGGGCTTGATCTTCTCACCAAGGTCATGTTCGCCTGGATGGAGCCGCTGCTGACGAATATTTGGAGCTCGACTGTCGTTCTCTATTGGACGGGCTTTGTCTACCACCTGTTTCTTGCAAGCGAAGTCTCCATGCTGGGCACGTCGGTTCCTTTGCTGATGAACTTCGCGAAATCACGCGGCCTCGATCCTTTGGCCGTTGGAATGGTTTGGACGTTCGCGTCGGCTGGAAAAATCTTTGCGTATCAGTCCACCGTGCTGCTCGTGGGTTATTCTTATGGATATTTCCGGGGCAAAGACCTTTTTCGCATCGGTCTGTGGCTGACCGCCGTCGAATCGGTGCTGCTGCTGTTGCTGGTGCCCTTTTACTGGCCGCTGCTCGGAATTTGATGGAACGCCCATGAAAATAATCGTCGGTATCACCGGGGCGACGGGCACGATTTTCGGTGTGCGGCTGCTCGAGGTAATGAAGGATGCAGGCGTTGAGACGCATCTGGTCATGAGCAAGTGGGGCATACGAACGCTTTTGCACGAGACGCCGTATACGGTGGACTACGTGAAGTCGCTCGCCGGGCATACGTACGGAGATACGGATCAGGGTGCCGCGATTTCGAGCGGCTCGTTCGTCACCGAGGGGATGATCGTCGCGCCATGCAGCATGCGTACGCTGGCGGCGATCGCGCACGGCCAGGGGGACAACCTCATTCACCGGGCGGCCGACGTCATTCTCAAAGAACGGCGTAAGCTGGTGTTGATGGTGCGCGAAGCTCCACTAAACGATATCCATCTGGAAAATATGCTGAAACTTTCCCGTATGGGAGTGGTCATCACGCCTCCGGTTCCCGCCTTCTATAACCATCCCCAATCGGTCGATGACATGGTCAATCACATCGTCATGCGTGCCCTGGATCAATTCGGAATCCATACGGATGCTATGAGCCGATGGGACGGGCTCATGAAAAAGTGACAAATGACAATCGAACAATGAACAATGAACATTCGGGTGCTTTGTCATTGTTCACTGTTAAGAAGACTCGAGAAAGCCGTGGAGATGCTCCGGAACGGCATGAAAACTCCGGGGTAATCGCCTCGTCGTAAAAAGGAGCATGTATGAATCGATTCACTGCGTTTGCGCAATGTGTCATCGTGTTCTTGTTGGCCGGGGCCACCGTTCTCGCCGAGGACGCCAACAAGACCAAAAAATTCCTGACGAAGCCGCTGGTCATCGAGGATCAGGGCAGCTTCTTCATCGGTGGCGTACCAAAGGTTACGGACTACGCCACCGTGCCTGGCCCAAATCAGCCAAACACACCAAACCAAATAACGATCGGCCAAATGTATGTGCAGTTCCAGATACCGGCACGCAAGGCGCCGAACGTTCCGCCCGTGATCATGGTGCATGGATCCGGTCATACGGGAGCGTGTCTCGAATCGACTCCGGATGGGCGTGAAGGCTGGCAGCCATACTTTGTACGCCGCGGCATTTCGACCTACGTTGTCGATCAAGCCGGACGCGGCCGATCCGGATTCGATGAATCGGTAATCCATGAAGCCGCCGCACTAATCAGAAGCGGCGATACGCAGAAAGGTTTGTCCAAAACTCCGGGTTTCGGAAGGATCCCCGACAACGTTGCATGGACGAACTGGTTCGGCCATCTCGAACCGGCCGGGTCAACGATTTTGACTGGCAAACTCATCCGTCACGGCGATCCTGGCGACCCACAACCTGCCGAAGCTCATGGCAATAACTACTTTCCCGCATATCCGATCTCTGCCGTAGATTCGAGCGTCGTTGCACGCACTGCTGGCATCGATAAAGCGCCTGCGGGTCCCAACAATTACTACGCTCTCGAGTACTACAAGCAACTAGTCCCGAACGCGGAAGTCACACTGCCCGGTTCGATTTGTGCGAGTTGTGATCCTCAGGAACTGTCTCCGGCCAACACCTGGACGCCACAGGATCTGGCGCTGCTGGTCGAAAAACTCGGAGGCGCGATTGTGGCAACACACTCCCAATCCGGCATCATGGGGCACCATACGCTTCGGATACTCAAGGAACGCGGTCATCTCGATTTGGTGAAGGCGCTTATTACGGTTGAGGGTTCGTGTTCGCTCCCCAACAGTGGACTCAAGCCCGAAGATTTCGACAATATTCCCTATCTCGCGCTCAAAGGCGACTACACACCGACAAGTGAGGTGTGCCAAACCACAGTTGACGCTATTAATGCGCGGCGCGCCGCAGGGAAAGGCACAGCCAAAGCGGACTACATGAAGCTCGATGAATCAGGCAATCCGGTCTTCAACGGCACAACCCACATGATGATGCTCGGCACCAATAACCTGGATGTGGCCGACGTGATCCTGAAATGGGTGGACGCGAACGTGAACGGAAAGAGCAAAGCTCGCGAGAAGAAATAACACGCATATTCCGGGGCTTGCAATGTCAAATGTTGGGACGTCCAATGAACGATGACAAATGCAGTTGTCCAACAACCAGATTACTCAGTCACCCAATGATTGATTTCGTCAGTGGGTAGTTTGGTCATCAGGTAATTTGACAGGTGAATTTGACATCGTTCATCGGACATCCCACCATTTGACATTGGAATTCGCACTGCGTCGTGTCTTGCATCCCCCTCTGGCAGGAGGGGGATTTCCCTACCAGTTCAACGTCAGCGCCACCTGCAGAGATGATTATTCCTGCCGCGAAGAAACTCGCGGGGAAGGCGGAAATGATTGTGTGCAGCGCGGGAATGGTTGTATCCACCACGGGATTGATTGCGTCCACCTTCAAGAAATCCATTTCCGTCGCGGAGATGATTGTCTCCACGGCGGAAATAACTGCTTCCTGTGTGTGAATGATCGAATCCGGTCCGGACATGATCGTGTACGGACCATCAATAGCCAGGACGCGTTTGGAAAAGATGATCGGGGACGTTCGATCAATAATCGTCGGGGTGATGGAGAAGATCGGCGCGTTCATCAAATTGATCGCCTGGGGGATGGAAATAACCGTTCCGCCATCAGCAACGATCACCGATGAAGCGAAGATAATCGTGAGCGAAACGGAGTTGATCGTGACAGCGGTTTGGTTGAAAAGGAAAACGGAAAGAAAGTGGCGCGCGAAAAAGGTGGGTCTGAGCTGAAGCGATCGGTGTGTTGGGTTTGCCCTATCGTCTTTCCCGTCATGCCTGCCAAAAAGCACGCGGCGCTCCATTCCTAACCGGGTAGTGTCTTCTCATTTTTTAACGGTTTAGCTGACAGCAACCGGTGCCAACCTCGTCGAATCACGTTTTCCACTTCGTAATATCAGGAGCTGAAAGCTTTTCTTGGCTGATGCTTGGAAGGGGCTGACGGCTCGGCTGGACAGCGCTTTCGCGAATGGCAGTGAACGAACCGTCCCGGCCATTCACTGGGCGCCGCTCACCCAGTCACTCCTCGGTTTGGACGCCATACAGGAAAATACATCCATGCAACACAAGCCGGCACATTGACGAAAGTCGCATAGGCCTTTCGCTGATCTTGCATTATTTTTGGCTATGGGAGGGCGGCATTGGCTATGGAAAAGCCATCTTCTGCAACTGGACCGACACCGAACCAGAGTTGGGTTTTGGCGGATTATCGGTCTTCGGAGCAATGAGCCTGCAACTGGCTTTTGCCGTTATTCCGGAAGACTTGCGCAAGAAGTACGGGTGTCCGGAATTGACTGCAGATGCCAAACGGAAGATTCTCGGTCTCAATTCCGCTAAGCTATACGGCATAAAAGGAGTGGTGTCCGGCAACCTTCAGCAAAGGTTCAAACCTGTGCCCAGCGACTATGAGAAGCGTATGAGCAAGGAGTTGAAGACACTGATGGAGCTGCCGGGTTTCACCGGTGACAACCTGTCCCAGATCAAGCAAAAATATGCCGAGTTGGACGTCGAGCCGAGCCATACGCGTCACGGCTGGACCCGAGTCAAGAGTTAGTCAGACTGTAGCGGCGAACTGGAAGCCAATGGCGACATCGTCTTTGTGGAAGTGGATCTTTGCCGCCATCCTGCTTACCGCCTCGCTGAGCCATGCCCAAACAATTAAACGAGTGCCGGCCGATTTTCCTTCCATCCAGGCCGCGATCGACGCGTCAGCAAACGGCGATACCGTTCTTGTCAGCCCGGGTACGTACCGGGAGAACATCGATTTCCGCGGGAAGCGGATTACGGTCCAAAGCGAAAGCGGACCTGAATCGACGATCATCGACGGCGGCGGAAGCGGCACAGTCGTTAAATTCGTGACAAGAGAAGACGAGAGTACCGTCATTAGGGGCTTCACGATTCAAAATGGATCCCAATCCTACGAGGGCGGTGGAATCGGAGTCAGCGGAAGTTCTCCCAAAATTCTTGGAAATCGGATTATCAACAACCTCGGGTGTGGCATCTCCGTTAACTTTGGCTCGCCGGTAATTCAGGGAAATACGATCAGCCACAATCAGCGAACCTGTGGAGTGGGAGCAGGGGCGATTTATCTCGGCGGCTCATCTTCGCCCCAAGTGCTGGATAACATCATCTCCGACAACACGGGCGGCTCAATCGGCGGGGCCATTATAGATTGGTCCGCTGACAAGGCTGTGATTCGCAATAACATCATCATGGGAAATAAGGGCAGCGGGGAGGGCGGCATTGGCTATGGAAAAGCCATCTTCTTCAACTGGACCGACACCGAACCAGAGTTGGGTTTTGGCGGATTATCGGTCTTCGGAGCAATGAGCCTGCAACTGGCTTTTGCCGTTATTCCGGAAGACTTGCGCAAGAAGTACGGGTGTCCGGAATTGACTGCAGATGCCAAACGGAAGATTCTCGGTCTCAATTCCGCTAAGCTATACGGCATAAAAGGAGTGGTGTCCGGCAACCTTCAGCAAAGGTTCAAACCTGTGCCCAGCGACTATGAGAAGCGTATGAGCAAGGAGTTGAAGACACTGATGGAGCTGCCGGGTTTCACCGGTGACAACCTGTCCCAGATCAAGCAAAAATATGCCGAGTTGGACGTCGAGCCGAGCCATACGCGTCACGGCTGGACCCGAGTCAAGAGTTAGTCAGACTGTAGCGGCGAACTGGAAGCCAATGGCGACATCGTCTTTGTGGAAGTGGATCTTTGCCGCCATCCTGCTTACCGCCTCGCTGAGCCATGCCCAAACAATTAAACGAGTGCCGGCCGATTTTCCTTCCATCCAGGCCGCGATCGACGCGTCAGCAAACGGCGATACCGTTCTTGTCAGCCCGGGTACGTACCGGGAGAACATCGATTTCCGCGGGAAGCGGATTACGGTCCAAAGCGAAAGCGGACCTGAATCGACGATCATCGACGGCGGCGGAAGCGGCACAGTCGTTAAATTCGTGACAAGAGAAGACGAGAGTACCGTCATTAGGGGCTTCACGATTCAAAATGGATCCCAATCCTACGAGGGCGGTGGAATCGGAGTCAGCGGAAGTTCTCCCAAAATTCTTGGAAATCGGATCATCAACAACCTCGGGTGTGGCATCTCCGTTAACTTTGGCTCGCCGGTAATTCAGGGAAATACGATCAGCCACAATCAGCGAACCTGTGGAGTGGGAGCAGGGGCGATTTATCTCGGCGGCTCATCTTCGCCCCAAGTGCTGGATAACATCATCTCCGACAACACGGGCGGCTCAATCGGCGGGGCCATTATAGATTGGTCCGCTGACAAGGCTGTGATTCGCAATAACATCATCATGGGAAATAAGGGCAGCGTTGGCGGCGGCATTGCCCTCTACAACGACAATTCAAGCGTTGTGATTGTTCAAAATCTCATCATCGGCAATTCAGCCCCCCAGGGAGGAGGGATCTGGTGGTCGAGTCCTCCTTTGGTTTTCGCGAACAACACGGTTGCGGACAATACCAGCACAGGCGCAGGCTCCGCCGTCTTCGCGGGCTTCTTCGGTTCCAGCCTGACAATGTCTAATAACATCCTGGCCGGAAAGGCGGGCCAGAGTGTTCTTGGGTGCGACCGATCCAGCATTACTCAAGTCTCCACGAGGTTCCGCAACAATATTGTCTTTGGCGCAGGCGTTCCCGGTTACTCGGCGAGTTGCGGCAACCAGACGGGAATCGATGGGAATCTGGCGGTTGACCCTCTTTTTGTCGCCGGCGATGTAGGTAATTATCACCTGAGACCCGGATCGCCCGCGATTAATGCGGGCGACGGTTCGGTCTCGGCGATTCCACCTCGTGATTTCGATTCCAACCCCAGGGTCGTCGATGGCCAGATCGACATAGGCGCCTACGAGTTCAACGGACTCACGTCCATTAGTCTTTCGGCGCTCTCTCTCGTGTTCACAGATACCCTGGCCGGCACCAGCAGCCCGGCGCAGGAGGTCGTCGTAACGAATACGGGCGGCGTTGTGCTGCAGGTCAGCAGCATTCAGGTTAGCGGCGATTTCGCCGTGAGCAGTACTTGCCGCACCAGCACAGGCATACCCGCCGGTGCTTCATGTTCAATTACTGTCCGATTTGCGCCGACGATCGGTGGATCTCGGTCCGGTCTCATCACAATACAGAGCAACACGAGTGGGGACGATGCCACAATAGCCCTTTCCGGCACAGGCTTCGCACCGTCCGTCAGTTTGACTACCCTGGAGTTGGCCTTTGATAATCAACTAGTCGGCACTAGAAGCTCGGCCAAAAGCATCGTACTGACGAATCCAGGCGATGTCGCATTGATCATCAGCAGCATCGCAGGCGATGGAGATTTTACGGCCACGAATAATTGCGGCAGTTCGCTGGCGGTGAACGCTTCATGCAGGATTGACGTTACGTTTAGCCCAATCGCTCGTGGACCGCGGAACGGCACCATCACGATCAACGACAATGCCCCAGGCAGTCCACACATCGTCAATGCTTCAGGTATCGGGCTGGCGGCGGTAATCAGCTTTTCGTCAGGCGGGCTGCAGTTCGGCAATCAGGCAGCAGGTACGGCGAGTGCACCTCAAACAGTCATGCTTTCGAATCGCGGAGATGTGTCTGCTGCGATCCGCAGCATCGAGGCAACCGACGATTTTTCCCAATTCAATGATTGCGGCAGCGAGCTTCGAGTCAACGCGGCGTGCGTCATCACCGTAGTGTTTACACCGACTGTCCGGGGACCAAGGACCGGCCGGATCGTCGTCTCCGATGATGCGCCTGGGACGCCTCATATTCTCAATCTTGCGGGTACGGGAACAGGCCCAGGAATAACTCTTTCTTCGGCGGCTATTCAGTTTGGGAACCAGCTTATCGGGACATCGAGTTCAGCGAGAATCCTGACTGTGCGGAGCTCGGGAGATGCCCCGTTGGTAGTCACTGGTGTTGAGACAAGTCCGGAGTTCTCGGCAACAGACAACTGCACGGGCAACCTTGCTCCTGGAGCGACATGCACCGTTGCCGTCACATTCGTTCCAACGACTGTTGGGCCACGTTCCGGCACGCTGGCCATCTTTGACTCCGCCGCCGGCAGTCCACACAGCGTAAATCTCACCGGATCAGGAATCGATGTGGCAATCTCTCCCGCAAGCTTGAACTTTGGCGTTCAGCTTGTTGGGCAGACCTCCACGCTCCAGGCAATTCTCACTAACCATAGCGGGAACCAGTTGACGATCGGCGGCATCGCTGTCTCCGGCAACGGATTTTCGCAGGCAAATAATTGTGCAGGCGGGCTGAGTCCGGGGGTGAGCTGTACAGTCGATGTCTCATTCACGCCGGCAGCCGCCACTCCCTATTCGGGAACGTTGACGATCACGGACGACGGAGTGGGGAGCCCGAGGATCGTCACTCTAAGCGGGCGCGGCGGGGCGCCGGGGGTCACACTGTCGAATTCCAGCCTCGTGTACGGTATTCAGCTCATCGGTACGACCAGCACCGCGCAACGCATTACGCTGTCGAACACGGGCACCGGGACCTTAACCATTTCAGCGATCTCGACTTCCGGTGATTTCAGTCAGACCAACGACTGCAGTCAGGTGCTCCAGCCCGGCTCCGGTTGCGCGATCAGCGTCACGTTTACGCCTTCCTCCGCAGGCAACCGGACAGGCAACCTGACAATTTCCGACAGCGCTCCGGGGAGCCCGCGATCCGTCGCTTTATCGGGAACGGGGGTCACTTCCCTGCCATCTCCCGTTATCAGCTCGCTTAATCCCAATGCCGCCGCAACGGGTGCGCAGGGATTCACATTGACGGTGACCGGCTCAAACTTTTTCCCCGTTTCCGTTGTTCAATGGAACGGGTCCTCACGTCCGACTACTTTCGTCAGTAACACCGTGCTCACAGCCGCCATTTCTTCGCTCGAACTGGCATCCTTTGGAACCGCTGAAATCAAGGTATTCACGCCTGATTCCGCCGCCGGGATTTCGAACGGCATGCCTTTCGTGCTTTACGACACGATCCCGCTCGCAGCCCGGGATCTGATTTACGATCGTTTTTCCGCCAGAATTTACGCCTCGGTTCCTAGCACTGCGCCTGCGGCAGCCAACACGATCACCACCTTCGATCCTGCCGCCCGGATCATGGAGACGCCGATTTCTATCGGAAGCGAGCCCGGCAAACTCGCTATCTCGGATAACGGACAATACCTGTACGTGGCACTTGATGGCAGTGGCGGCGTGAAACGTCTGGACCTGGCGACACGGACACCTGGTCTCGAGTTTTCGCTCGGCAGTGATTCTTTCTTCGGACCTTACTATGTCGAGGACATGCAAGTCCTTCCTCAGAATCCAATAACTGTGGCGATTTCCAGAATGAATCGCGGCATCAGCCCAAGACACGCAGGAGTTGCCGTCTATGACAACGGCATCAAACGTTCTGCAGAAACCGCGCGTCACACCGGAAGTAACATTCTTGCAGCCTCGAACGATCCCTCGATCCTGTACGGTTACAACAACGAAACGACCGAATTCGGCTTCCGCACGATGCAGATCGATAACACGGGAATCCGTGTTACGAACGTCGCGGAGAACCTCTTTGGCGGCTTTGGCACCGGCATGAAATTTGATTCCGGCAGAATCTATTCGACGAATGGCGTGGTCGTAGATCCGGCGACTCGAAGCCGCCTGGGGAGTTTCGCGCTTCCAGGCTTTGCTTTATCGGTCGAGCCGGCGTCGAATATGGGCCTTACCTTTTTTCTTTCCCTAGACAGAACACCGCGACTGTATGCATTCAACCAGCAAACATTTACGCTTGTCGGCAGTATCAACATTCCAATCCAGGCCACCGGCGCGGGCAGCCTGATTCGTTGGGGAGACGACGGTCTGGCGTTTCGCGCCGATAACGGTCAGGTTGTTTTGCTTCGGATACCGCGCGCCTGGATATCCACATCGATCCAGACCTTCAGTATTCGAGACCTCGGCGGCATTTCATTGACGAGCAGCGGAGCTTCCGCTGCGAGGAGAGCGGGATATTCGCGAATTCAAACCCAAACCGGCAGTGCTGCTCCTTCCGGCGTGGCGATTCTCGGCTACCGGCCTGGTACTTACCTCGTGAGTGAGACGGGCTTTCCGGCGACGAAAGCATTGAGAACCGGACGTATCTATGGAGAAGTCGGCGGCGTCGTGAATACCGGCCTTGCAGTTGCGAATCCGAACGGCGAACCTGCGACCATCAGCTTCTTCTATACCGATGCCCTCGGTACGGATGTCGGCTCAGGGACGACAACGATTCCCGCGAACGGACAGATCGCGAAATTTATTGATGGCGCTCCGTTCAAAACTTTTGCTGGCGCGGCCTTTCAAGGCACGCTGACTTTTTCCTCCAATGTGCCAATCGGCGCCATGGCGATCCGAAGTCTCATTAATGAACGCGGCGATTTCCTGATGTCCACTCTTTCGGTAATCGACACTGCGTCTGCTCCAGGAACTGGTACGGTTGTCGTGCCACATTTTGCGGATGGAGGAGGTTCGACGACACAACTTGTTCTGGTGAATCCGGCCAGTACGGCGCTGAGCGGAACGATCGAATTTCGGAAAGATGACGGCGCTCCCGTGAGCGTTACGATTGAAGGGGTCAGCAAAAGCAGTTTTCCATACCTGATACCGCCTCGCAGTTCACAAAAATTTGTGACCGCGGGCGGCGCTCCGGGTGCGACAACCGGTTCGGTTCGCATCATACCGGTTGCGGGACAAACGGCTCCAGTTTCGCAAGTGATCTTCGTTTACAAGCCCCGTGAGGTTACGGTATCGCTCGCCGGCGTTTCGACACTTGGCGCCACATCATTTCGCACATACGTCGAGTCGTCGGGGATTGCGGGCCGCCCCGGAAATGTCCAGAGCGCCCTTGCGATTGCGAACACTGGAGACGCATCTGTGTCCATCAGCCTGGAATTGATCCGCTTGGATGGAACGTCGACCGGACAGACCGCGATCATCAGCTTGCCGGGTTTCGGACACGTCTCGAAGTTCCTTTCGCAGTTCTTCCGAGATTCAGCCCTTCCGGATTCTTTTCAGGGCATTCTGCGCATATCGGCTTCGAGCCCCATTTCAGTTGTGGGGCTGCGCGTTCACTACAACGAACTCGCCGATTTTCTGATTACGACCACGCCGCCCGTGGATGAATCGGCGCCCTCGAGCAGCGAGGAGGTCTTATTCCCTCAGTGGGTGGACGGAGGAAGCTTCACGACACAATTTATTCTCTTCAGCGGAAGATCCGGCCAGCCCTCCAACGGGAGCATGCGTTTTCTTGATTCAAATGGGCAAGCAACGTTTCTGAATCTTCGTTGAAAGCACGCTCGGGTCTGCGAGGGAGGCCGTCACGTCCGTGTTAAGGCGAACCTGATGGGCACGATGCCGGTAACGGCCGATACAGCCGAGGGGACACCTAAGAACCGATCGTGGCTTCCTCTACTCGGAAGTGAAGGTGGTCCAGTACCGTGCGGGCCGGGAATGTCACAGCCATGCCTGTTATGTTTGTCCGCCGCTTGAAGGCGCTTATTACGGTCGAGGGTTCGTGTACGCTCCCTAACAGTGGACTCAAGCCCGAAGACTTCGACAATCTCGCGCTCAAAGGCGACATCGTTCATTGGACATCCCACCATTTGACATTGGAATTCGCACTGCGTCGTGTCTTGCATCCCCTCTGGCAGGAGGGGGAATTTTCCTACCAGTTCAATTTCAACGCTACCTGCAGTTGCCGTGGATCGAAGGCTGCTGTCGGCGTGCCCGCCTGAGTGTAAAGCGGGTTGACATCGGCAACATTAAATCGATTCACAAAATTGAAAATGTCGAGAATGCCGTCGAGTGCTACGCGTTCGGTCAACCGTATCCGCCGGCTAACGCGGAGATCGGTAAAGATTGTTGCGGGACGAGTCCCAGCATTTCTTCTGAGATTGCCGGGCACAGTGTTATCGATAAAACATGCTGCCTGAAGAAATCCAGTTGGCGAATACTTCGACGCGACGGGTTTGTCACCGCACGAGTTCGTCGGTGTCCCCGCAGGGACGACATTCGGCCTGTCCGTGTTGGAACCGAAGTCGAAGTTCGTATCGGCTCCGGTGAGGATCGCAAATGGGCGTCCGGAACCGAATTCGATGATCGGCGCTATAGTCCAATTACTGAGAAGCTGACGTGCTGTATTGCCCGCGTTCACTTGGCCGGATTGATAAATCGCGCTCCACACAAATCGATGCCGCTGGTCGAAAATCGAATTAGAGCGCTCGTTCGGATGGAAGTTGTCCTGGGGCGCCAGCGGTGTTTCAAGATCCGTAGAATCGTCGATTGCGTGAGACCACGTGTAGGACGCCAGCATCTCCCAGCTACGGCTGAAACGCTTGCGCAGATTCGCTGTAAGGCCGTGATAGACCGAGTTCCCATCGTGAAACGCTTGCGCAGATTCGCTGTAAGGCCGTGATAGACCGAGTTCCCATCG
>MNKP01000144.1:708-9740 GCA_001920875.1 Acidobacteria bacterium 13_1_20CM_2_55_15 | reverse complement strand
CTTGCCGATCGGGGTCCAGTGAAGGCTGAGAATCATGTCGGTATTTGCCGGAATCAGATACGCCGCCTTGTAGTAGGCATAATCCAGAGGGGCATAACCTGGCCGATAAAAGCCCTCAAAACCTGCGGCAGCCCCGTCGGTGATCATCTCCGACTCGGGCGCCGGACACACCTTCTTTTGATCATCGATGCAAAATGTGACGCGCTGCGGTCTCGGCTGTCCCGGAAAGTGAATCCCGTTCTCGTCGCGTTTGATGTCGGACCAGTAGAACTGGCCGTACTTCACACCCTCGATATGAGGCGCAAAGCGGACTCCGGCGTGATGCATGACGGCAGGTACACCAGGGCGGATCTCGATGGTGGTCACCCAAGTGTCTTTCTTGAACGGGTTGGGCAGCACCATGATCATGTTCTCGACCCAACCTTTAGCCGGGACGTCAAACGGCGGCACCTCGACCACAACATCCGGTTTCGAGCGCCAGCCCTCGACCCACTGAACTGGAGGTGGAGCATCCTTCGCGTCGCCTTCAATCGCACCGCCGTCGGCCCATTTGGCGATGGTGTCAATCTCATTCTGCAGAAGAGAGAAGTTATCGACAAAATGCCCGTATCGCGGATCGAGCCCTCCCGGCGGCATTTTTCGTTCAATGAGGGCGGCTTTCATGGCTTTGGCCCACGGACGTGTGGTCTGGTAACTGAGGAAGGACATCGGCGCGACCTCGCCTGGCCGGTGGCAGCTTTGACATTTCGTCTGCAAGATCGGGAGAACATCTTTGTAAAACGTTACGGTTGCTCCGGTCGTTCCGCCCTCACCATGACCGAAGGCGGCAACAGAGGACAAAAGCAGGCAACAAAGTGCAACTCCAATAGGACGCATAATCGGCCTCCCTCAACGCTTGTCCACGACGATTTCTGGCCGACAGTATACGACGCAAAGTCGGCAAATGGAATTGTTCGGATTATCCGCGAATTTCGCGCCTAACTTGTTCGCTTAAATCACGACTATTTTGTCGGGACCGAAGACTTCTCAAGCACTTAGCTCTGGAACATTACTTGCGTTTCCAGGGGCGGCCGTTGTGCCAGGCCACGCGGTGGGCAAGTGGGGCATCGGGGGAGGGCGTTGGGCCGGCTCCTCCGACGCCCATCGCGTGCCGATCACAAATCACCGGCGGCTAGGGGGCGCTCTTGCGTAGGGGTCATCCCGGGCAAAGGGCCGCAAGAGCGTTGGCCGCCGGGGATTTTTCAATTCGAAAGGAGAAACATGCTACGTCGAAACATCGTTGGAATCGTGGTGCTCGCTTTGGTTTGCACGGTTACGCTTGGCGCACAAATAAAAGAGATGCCGAGAACACCGATCAAGCCGATCAACGCGCCGAAGGCAGTGGATATCAACTCCGCTGCCGAATCGGAGATCATTGCGGTCGGGATCGCCGGGCCGGTCGCCAAAAAGATCATTGAGGGCCGGCCGTATCGCAGCAAACGTGATCTCGTGACTCGTCAGCTTCTGACACCGGAGCAGTACGACAAATTCAAGGACTCGCTCATCGCCAGGCGCGCTAAGAACAGCAAGAAATAGTTCGTATGTACGCGCGGATGGTCATCGGCGAAGCCATCAGTGAGGAGCAGGTGCAGGAGTTTGCGAGCATTTACACATCCGACGTCTTGCCCAAGCTGAAAGATGAGCCGGGATTTCAATCGGCTCGGCTGATGGTGGAAGAGGGCGGGCGAATGGCAGTTTCGCTCACCATCTGGAAAACTCGTGACGAGTGTCTGAATTACCATTCCAGCCGCTCCTACCGTCAGTTCGTTTCTCGGACCCAGCATTTGCTGGTAGGCGACGTCGTCGTGAAGCTGTTTAAGGACTGGGGCGGCGCGTAAATTCGGGTTCAGACGGGTGAATTCCCTATTTTGGGAGTGCAGAAATAGGGAATTCACCCGTCTGAACCCGAATTTCTCCGTTACTTCCGGTACTCCCTGAAATCGACGATGCAATGATGCCGACGCAAAAAATCCATGAAAC
Organism: Acidobacteria bacterium 13_1_20CM_2_55_15; assembly: GCA_001920875.1. Taxonomy (GTDB): domain Bacteria; phylum Acidobacteriota; class Terriglobia; order 20CM-2-55-15; family 20CM-2-55-15; genus 20CM-2-55-15. The sequence continues at coordinate 7,721 of MNKP01000144.1, read as the reverse complement.
GTTTGTAATCGGTATCCGGAATTCGGAACAGCGGAAGCATCTTGCGATAACTTCCTCGTGTCCTTTGGAGACCTTGGCGAACGAGACGTTCCATCTGGGTCCGAGTGATCAACCGCTCGGCGAATGGCCGCGCAACCGATTCCCAGAAATTACCGATGATGATGTCCTCGTCCGGTTGTGAAGTCGGAGCCTCGCTCGGCAAGAGGATGTCGTCGGCATGAATAATCGAGCCCGAAACCATACAGACGGCAGCTTCCACGATGTTCTCCAACTCACGGATATTTCCTGGAAAGCTATATCCCATCAGCTTAGCGATGGCGTTGTCAGAGATCCTTTTTCTTGAATGCAACAGGTGATCGACCAGGAGCGGTATATCTTCCACGCGCCGCCGTAGCGGCGGAACATGAATTGGAAAGACATTGAGCCGGTAGTACAGGTCTTCTCGAAATTCGCCTCGCCGGACCATGGCCGCCAATTCGCAGTTCGTGGCCGAAATGATGCGCACGTCGAGTTTGCGCATAGTTATGTCGCCAAGACGCCTGACCTGTTTGTCCTGAAGTACTCGAAGTAGTTTGGCTTGAAAACGCCGCGACGTGTTCGCGACTTCATCGAGGAACAGAGTGCCCCCGTTTGCTTCTTCAAACAACCCGGGCTTATCGGCTACCGCAGTCGTGAAAGCGCCGCGCCTGTGCCCGAATAATTCGCTCTCAATCAAGTCATCCGGAAGCGCGCCGCAATCAACAGCAACGAACTTGCCGCGGCATCTCTCGCCATGCTCATGGATAGCTCTGGCCACCAGCTCCTTTCCGGAGCCGGACTCACCGGTAATCAGAACTGCCCCGGAAACGCGGGCTGCAGCTTTGACTTTCTCTTTCAAGCTCTGCATCTGTTCGCTTTTTCCAATCATGTTAGGTATAGCCGCAGATCGAGGAGGACGGTCACATGAATTTAGATCCTGTGGAAATCCGTATCCTGGTTCGCGCCGTCACGAAGCACACCGGCACTCCCATTTACGATCCGGATTTGGAACAAGATATTGCGCTTCATGCGCTGGAAGCGTTCGAACGCCTCGATCACGTCAGACACCCGCGGGCGCTATTGATGAAAATCGTTCGTGACACAGTCCGCGATTATTGGCGCCGGCGGCGATTATCGGAAGACTTAGACAAAATCGATCAGCGCTTCGTCGCCCAGGTTCCGGCATTTGAATTCGATCTGGATTGCCGCAGGCAAATGGAATTACTCGAACGCGCGCTGGATTCTCTGACCGAATCCAAACGCGCCGTCATCGATCTCTTTTATCTGCACGATTATTCGATTCCGCAGATCGCCGAAATGCAGAATAGATCGATATCCGCCGTGAAGATGGACTTAGTCCGCTCGCGCCGGTTCCTCGCTCAAATTGTGCGCGCGCTCGCGAAAAAAAAGTCGCGTTAATTGCGACAAACAGGAATTCTTCTGCCTGTAAATTCTTTCTTTCCGGCCGGACCAACACGTGCAATATGACGCCACGTTATGCAATATCCGGCCATCCACCAGCACGACGCTTCGGACTGCGGACCGGCCGTGCTGGCAATGGTGGCGGCATACTACAAGAAACGCGTATCGATTGCGCGGATCCGCGAGGCGGCAGGGACTGATCGGCGGGGCACAAATCTTGCAGGCCTCAGTTCTGCTGCCGAACACCTCGGCTTCGAAGCTCGCGCGGTACGCGCATCACGCGAGGCCGTCGAACAGATCCCGCTGCCGGCCGTTGCGCATTGGCGTGAAGCCAACCGGAATCACTTTGTCGTGCTCTACGAGGCATCGCCGAAACGCGTCATCATCGGTGATCCCGCTTCGGGCCTTCGCCATCTGACGCCGGAAGAATTTCACAAGAATTGGACGGGAGTGCTTCTACTATTGACGCCGACACCTCGCCTCGGCGACTTGGTTAGATCAAAGTCTCCCCTCGATCGATTGTTTTCCCTTCTCCTGCCACACTATCGCCTCTTCCTGGGTGCGCTAACTGCGGCAGTCCTGATAACGATCCTCAGCCTTACCTCCTCGTTTTTCATCCAGGCGCTTGTGGATGTTGTATTCGTCCTCGGGCGAACACCTCCCTTGAATTGGCTCGGACTAGGAATGCTCGTGGTGACGCTGGCGCGCGCCTCTTTCCTGGAACTGAGATCCTACCTACTTGCCCACCTCAGCCAGAGGATCGATGCCGAGACGGTGCTGAACTATCACCGCCATTTGCTGGGACTGCCGCTTACTTTTTTCTATTCACGTAGGACAGGAGAAATTCTTTCGCGACTCAACGATGCTATTAAGATTCGCGTGGCCATCGGCGCCACAACATTATCGGTCATCGTCGATTCATTTCTCGTTGTTACTACGGCCGCTATCATGACCTGGCTTGACTGGAGACTTACCCTGCGGTCACTCCTGCTTGTTCCGGCGCTGGCCGGGATCCTGTGGCTGCTGAACAAACCGATGAAACGGCACCAGCGCACGGCAATGGAAAGAGCCGCAGAGCTCGAGGCTCAGATTGTGGAGACGATTGGATCGATTCAGACGATCAAAGCTTTTCGCGCCGAACCCCGCATTCAACTGCGGGCGGAGGCTCGCTTCACCGAAATGCAAGAAGCATCGTTCCGATCGCAGCAGCTTGCACTACATTCAACGACGCTTTCTTCGTTGATGGTGGGCCTGGCAACGCTCAGCCTTCTCTGGTTTGGCGGCCATAGCGTACTGGCAGGCGCTTTAAGTGTGGGCCAACTGATGGCGTTTTACACAATGCTGGGGATGATTCTCGTTCCGATTGAACGGCTCGCAAACGCGAATCAATCGATTCAGGATGCAATCATCGCTGCAAGCCGGCTCGGCGAAATTCTAGAGTTGAATCCGGAATTATCTAGGCAGGGCGCAAATGCGCTGGATCAGCCCTTGAAAGGGTCCCTTGAATTTCAGAATGTCACGTTTCGATATGGCTCACGCTCGCCCGTTTTTGAAAATTTCAGTCTTCGGATCGGTCCCGGCGAATGCGTAGCGATCGTGGGCGAGAGCGGCTGCGGTAAAACGACGTTGGTTAATCTGCTTGCGCGCTTTTTGGAACCGGCGTCGGGACGAATTCTCATCGATGGTGTCGACGTCCAGGACTACACGTTCGAATGCCTCCGTCGCGAAATTGTCTTCGTGCCTCAGGAGATCGTTCTGTTGAATGGAACAATTGCGGACAACATCCGACTGGGCCGCCCGAGTGCAACAGCCGCCGAAATTCGTGCCGCCGCTCAATTAGCGTGCGTGAGTGAATTTGTGTCCCGGCTTCCCTATTCCTACGACACGCTCGTGGGAGAGCGTGGACTGGCATTGTCCGGAGGCGAGCGCCAGCGGATTGCGATCGCCCGGGCGATTCTGTTGAATCCTTCCATTCTCGTGCTGGATGAACCCACCAGCCATCTCGATTCGCAATCTGAACTGGCGGTCCAGGCACTCATCGATCGGCGCCGCGGGTCTCGAACGACGATTGTTATTTCACATCGTCCGTTAAATGCCGGGCGACTGATTGACCTCGATGAAAAACATTTGTTCGCCGGAGCCGCGATGACTCAACCGTCTTCCTGACTGTTAACCAGCCGGTTCTTTAGCACCACTGCGTGCGAGCTTTCACCGCTATTGGAGGAGTAATGAAAAACAAAGCCGTAAGGAAGTACGGTCCAAATGCCGAAGATGCTGCCTGACGGGCAAGGGTTGGGCGCCAAGCCCAACCCGCTTTGAGGATCCGAAGCGTAAAGCCTGTTAGGGTTCTGTGGTAAAGAGCGCTACTGCGCCTGCGCTTGCGCCCCCAACGGATCGGTATTCTCCTCGGGAGCGTCCATCCCTTTCACATTGTCTAGCGTTGCGGGATCAGGCCCTCGTCCCTGAGCGAAAGCCTTGTCCTTGACGCGCCCGCCGGAGAGCATCGCGGGCATACCGAAATTTCCTTCATGGCACCGCGGCTCGTAGTAAATGCGGTTCGCTTCATTGCTCTGCATGGAATATTCCTGCTTGACGGTCCACGGTTTCGTCCACGTGGACGGGTCTTCTATTGTGACGACGTACTCGAGCGTGTTTGGACCGGTGCGCGTCCAGCGTTCGACCAAATGCCGGTTTTCGCGAGACCCCATGAAGTCAGCCTTGGGACTGAAATTGGTGACATCGACCACCAGCGTCTCGCCCTCCCATCGGCCCCGAGAATCGCCAAAGCGCTGGCGGATGTTGCTCGGAAGATGCGAGCTGCCGCCGACGGGAATAATGCGCTGCCATCCTTGGCCCTGTCCCACATCATAGAAAATCGACACAGATGCTGGAGACTGAACGATACGACGGAAGCCACCGAAATCGGGCAGCACCGCGGCCATGCAACGCTCCGACATGCTGCGGTCCTCTGGATTATCGACTCGATTGATGTTGCCGGTGCTGTAACGCGGAGGAGCTTCCTCTCGCCGCGGCGACGGCGGCCCATACTTTCCTCCTCGACAGCCTGGCTCTCGGTTCTTGCAAGTGGTCGTGGCCTGCAGAAGAGCAAGCCGGAACTCGCGTTCTGCGGCCATCTGCTTCTGGATCTCCGGCGTCATCGGAGGAATTTTTCCCTCCGGAGGATCCACGACTAGAGACGTGCGGCGGCCGGTACGCTTGATGGACATGTACACTTGGTTGTATGCACCGGCGACGTCACGTTCGGTACCCCTATCCGCACGAGGCCGAAGTTCGATCGCTGCCCGTTTCGCATCGAGAGCAGCCCTCTCTTCATCCGTAAAAAATTCTTTCCCGGCATACGTCGCGGGCCGTTGCAGCGGTGTCTGATACTCGTCCGTCCAGATTCCCTGCAGGTCGGGTTCGCCCCAGGGAGTCTTCAGCCCGGAAGATTTCGTGGCGGGCGTATCAGCGCTAGCCGCAGGGCTCGACGCCTGGTTGGTGACGGTGAATTTGAGGAGCAAGATCACGGCCAATACGACGACACACACACCAATAAGTTGGAGAAAGGGTCTCCTCATCTCACTACCTCCTGTTTCCTGATCAATCGATTTTCTTATACGCCTACACGGCTGAAGTGTCAAAAAAAAGAATCGGGCACAAAAAGGCACTAGGGACGCACCCCGAATTCTTGCACTTCAGAATTCGGGGTGCGTCCCTGAATTACCTTTGTGGGTTCTGGCCGCACGTGTTCGGCCAGCCTTGACTGCAAGCAAGCGCGTATAAGGCGGACGGTGTTAGTTGTGCTATAGGAGCCTTGCTACCCCGTAAGATGATGGGATAGTCCTGGAGAGCCGGTGAGGCGGTCTCTGTAGCAGGACTGCCGTTGATTATCCGCTCAATGTTTCCGCAAGCCGGCATGAACCCGAGATCACAACCACGCTCGAACGACGCCACGGCGGCTGTTCGATCCAGTTCTCGTTCGGCTTCGAGGGTCCCCAGTTCGTTGCACGCCCACCCTGACCCTTGCCGGCAAAAGTTCGAGTGCAGGACCTTTAAGTACGCGCACGCATGTAGCCGATCTTCCGCACAGGCCCGCTGCCAGAAGGGCACAAACTGTCCGGGGTGTTTGTCACCAACACCCTGGGCGGCGCTCGTCATTGCAAACACGATCGTCCAGAGGGCGATGTACGCCAGGTTGCGCCGGCGTCCCACGAGCGATCGGCCGAATCCAAATGGGTCGAACCGCCGAAGCAGTTCCGATCCAGCAGCCCGGTCGATCAACTGGATCATGACGTTCAATATCGGAACAGGCAAGAGCTTGTCGTAGAACTCCGGCACCCCGGCGCTGTGCAGCACGTAATAGAGAGCCACATTCCCGAGGCCGTAGAGTGAGCCGAAGATCATGCGTCCCAACTCGGTCCGAGGCGCGGTGGACGGATCGGTGAACAAGAGGTGCATTCCAAAAAAGACCGATATGGGGATATACGAATCGAAGAAGAAATAGACGCCGGTTGCACGATAGTATGCGAGGCCGAATAAATACGTGGTCATGACCGCCGGCATCGTCATTGTCGTAACGCCGAAGAGGTACTGCGCCGGCAGCCCAATGAGAAATATAAATAGGTACATGTGCGGCGGGTAGAACTGGGTGATGGCAATTTCCTTTCCCCACGTGATGTCCGTTTTCCCCGTCAAGATGAGGCCCAACGAAAACACCATCAGAGAAAACGACGAGGGATTGAAGATGTGGGTCTCCCGTCCGTGCTTGTTCCACCGGAGTAGCTCTTTTGCCGCAAAGCCGAGCGCCAGCATCATGAACTGGAAATAAAACCACTCCGGTTTGAACCAAAGGAAGAGATTTGTACTGAAGACGATCGGAAATGGAAGGAAACTGAGTCTGTAATGGTCCCGCCTCGACCAGGACAGTAGCAGGTCGAAGGCGTACGCGAATACCAATTGCGCGATCACCAGGTAGTAGGAGTCGTATACCTGCCGCCAGTACCAGCCCCAGTATGCAAAGATCGCCGTCTGCAGGCAGGCCTGCAGATAGTGCTGCGGCCGCGGAACGAACTCCAACGTGAGCCTTCGACGACGACACCATGCCGACCCGAACAGCACAGCGCTCCATGCCAGCAGCACGGCCACAGCGCCCATAAACGACCAGAACAGTCTTGGGTTTGCTCGAACGCGGTCGAGAAGTCCAAACAGGACGAAACCGAAAATGAAGACGGATGCGATGCTGAAACCGCGCAAAGGCGGCACGTAAATTGAGCACGGTCGAGCCTCGGTCGTTGGTTCAGTCGCAATCATGGAGAAAAGTGAAGGATAGGCCAAATATCCAGGGCATGCAATTTTCGGATCTTGATCGTCTTAATTGCTTGCCCGGACGAAAGATCCGCCATCTGCTTCTGCGTTTGGGCTCGGTTATGCCCAAAAGAGGGCAAAGCATTGCCCAAGTTTGCGCAGGTCGTGGCCGCTTTGGGCACGCCTGTGCCGAAAGAAGGCACAGCCGGGCCCAAGGAGACCGAGTCCGCCTCTCATCCACGGGAGCCAGCGTTTCACGTACGCCCCGA